>JAOATF010000161.1:2180-39938 GCA_030158285.1 Hyphomonadaceae bacterium | reverse complement strand
GATGAGGTTCGTGCTCGTGTCATGCGCAGCAGTATAAATCAGCGCATGATGCCATGGAATCCAAAGCTCTGTTTCCCTCATCTTTTCGGGCCAGAGCTTTGAGATCATTGGAAACAGGTGCGTCTGTTTCCCTTGGATTTGTACAGCGAGTTTCCCTCGTTTTCCGCGCTTTGGCTTCAGTGCTTGCGCCGGGCGAAGACGAGGCGTTGGCCGTGCTGGGTGAAGGCTGGCGCGAAGTAGGGGGGGAGGGTGGCGGCGACTTCCTGCGGGGTGGGGAGCGTCAGCTGGTCTTCGCCGGGCATGGCCTTGAAGCGCATGTCGGTGCGTACGGCGCCGGGGTCGAACAGGTTGATGCGGATAGGGGTCTTCTCGGTCTCGTCGGCGTAGCAGGCGATCATGGTTTCCAGCGCGGCCTTGGTGGCGGCGTAGACGCCCCAGAAGGCGCGCGGGCGCGGGACGACGCCGGATGTGACGAACAGCGCACGGCCGGCTTCGCTCATGCGCAGCAGCGGGTGCGTGGCGCGGATGAGGCGCCAGTTGGCGGTGAAGTTGGTCTCCAGGGTTTCGGCGAAGCTGGCGGGCGAGATGTTCTCCAGCGGGCCGAGCGTGCCGAGAACGCCGGCGTTGGCGAACAGGCCGTCGAGGCGGCCGAAGCGATCGAGAAGGGCGCCGGCGAGGCGGTCGATCGCGGTCATGTCGCGCAGGTCGAGCGGGATCAGCGTGGCGTTGTGGCCGGTGGCGGCAAGGATCTCGTCGTCGAGCTTCACCAGCGCCTTTTCCGAACGGGCGGTGGCGATGATGTGGTTACCGGCTTTCGCCAGCTCCAGCGCGGCGGCGCGGCCAATACCCTTGGAAGCGCCCGTGACGAGGATGATGCGTTGGTCGGTCATGGCGGCGGATTAGCGCAGAACCGGCCGGGATGCCACCCGGATCAGTCGTCCAGCAGGGACAGCTGTTGTTCCTTCGACGCCATGTCGCGGTCGCGGTCCACGAGGCGGGTGGGGTAGTCGCCGGTGAAGCAATGGTCGGCGAACTGGGGGGCGCTGTCGTTGCGCTTGCCCGAGCCGAGGGCGTCATAGAAGCCGGGGAGCGAGATGAAGGCCAGGCTGTCGACCTTCAGGTAGCGCTTCATCTGGTCGATGGTCATCGATGAAGCGATCAGTTCCTCCTTCGAGGGCATGTCGATGCCGTAGAAGTCGGGATGCTTGATCGGCGGGCTGGCGACGCGGAAGTGGATTTCGGCGGCGCCGGCGTCGCGGATCATCTGGACGATGCGCTGCGAGGTGTTGCCGCGGACAATGGAGTCATCGACGAGGACGACGCGCTTGCCTTCGATGATCGGACGGTTCGGCGCGTGCTTGCGCGAGATGGAGCGCTGGCGGCCGGTCTGCGTCGGCTGGATGAAGGTGCGGCCGACATAGTGGTTGCGGATGATGCCGAAGCCGAAGGGGATGCCGGAGGCTTCTGCATAGCCGAGCGCCGCCGGGTTGCCGCCATCGGGCACCGGGCAGACAAGGTCGGCCTCGACATGGCTTTCGCGGGCGAGCACGCGGCCGAAGCGCTGGCGCGTCTCGTAGATACTGCGGCCGTGCATGATCGAGTCGGGACGGGCGAAGTAGACGTATTCGAAGACGCAGGGCGAGGAGCGCACGTTCGGGAAGGGCGTGAGGCTTTCGACGCCGTCCTTCGAGATGACGACGACTTCGCCGGCTTCGATGTTGCGAACGAAGCTGGCGCCGATGGCGTCGAGCGCACAGGTTTCCGAGCAGAGCACGGGAGCGCCGTCGATCTCGCCGAGGACGAGGGGGCGCAGGCCCCACGGGTCTCGCGCGCCGATCAGCTTGTCGTTGGTGAGTGCGATGAAGGCATAGCCACCATCGAGCTGGCGCAGGGCGTCGATAAAGCGATCCTCGAGGCGGTTGCGCGTGGAGCGGGCGGTGAGCTGGAGGACGACTTCGGTGTCCATGGTGGACTGGAAGATCGCGCCGTTCTGGACCAGCTCGTGATGGATGGCGCGGGCGTTGGTGAGGTTGCCGTTGTGGGCGAGGGCGAGACCGCCATGGGCAAGGTCGGCATAGATCGGCTGGATGTTGCGGAGGACGACGCGGCCCGAGGTGGAATAGCGGTTGTGGCCGATGGCGGCGCGGCCGGGCAGGCGGGCAATGGCACCCGAGTCGTGCGCGAAGTTGTCGCCGACGAGGCCCATGTGACGCTCGGAGCGGAAGGTGCCGCCCTTCACGTCAAAGGTGACGATACCGCAGGCTTCCTGTCCGCGATGCTGCAGGGCGTGAAGGCCGAGGGCGGTGAGGATGGCGGCGTCGTCGCGGCCGAAGACGCCGAACACGCCGCACTTGTGACCCATCCCGTCCTTCGTTCCCGGGCGGAAATCGTCGTCCCACAGCTGGGACACACTTCCGGCTACCTGGTCGTCGGAATGAGCAGGATCGGCCAAGCGTGCCTCCGGGGGGCGAGGTTACGTGACGTGTCTAATGGCAGACCGAGTCGATCGGGCCGGTGAAAAGCTCGACAACACCTGTCAGACCGCCACCAATCAGGCCGGCAGCGGCGTCTAGGTATGGGTAGGTGTAGCTCTTGGCAATCTCCGCGGGCTCTGTGCCGCGGCAGACAACAAGGTGAACGATCACGACGAAGCCGATGCAGGCGACAACGCCCTTGAGGGCGCCCAGGGCGGCCCCGGCCAGCCGGTCGCCCCAGCCGATCTCGGGATTATCGTTGAAAAGCCGGGACAGGCGCGCGCCGAGGAAGGCGGCCAGCACATAGGCGACCAGGAAACCGGCCATGAAAAGGATCACCGTCGGGGCGAGGGACTCCTCGTTCGGCGAGATCATTTTCTTCAGTGAAGGCTCGAAAAGCTTGATGCTGACGAGCGCCGCGACGCCGCCGATGACAAAGGCGAGAATGGAAAATGTCTCGCGAATCAAGCCGCGGCCCACCGACATGATGGCCGACAGCACGATCACGGCAACGATAACGACGTCGAAGACCCAGGGGGGCATCGTGACTGACCCTCTACTCAGACCCCCCGCCAAGTACGTCCACGAGGTCTTGCAGTCTGGATAGCCCATGGACGGTCATCCCGTCGACCGTATCTGGCGCCCCGGCCGGGGCAAAAGCCCGTGTAAAACCAAGGCGGGCTGCTTCCCTTAGTCGCGGTTCCGTGCGCCCGACGGAGCGAATCGCGCCGGAGAGGGCGACTTCGCCGAAAAACACCGATCCGGACGGGAAAGGGCGGTCCAGCAGGGCGGAGGCGAGGGCGGCGGCGGCGGCGAGGTCTCCGGCCGGCTCCTGGATGCGATAGCCGCCGGTAACGCTGAGATAGACGTCGCGCATGCCGAAGCGGAGGCCGCAGCGGGCGTCGAACACGGCCAGCAGCATGGCGAGGCGGGAGTTTTCCCAGCCGACGAGAGAGCGGCGCGGGTTGCCCGCTGACTCAGGCCCGGCAAGGGCCTGCACCTCGGCCAGCACGGGGCGGGAGCCTTCCATCGCGGCGAAGACGGCGCGGCCGGACGTTTCAGCCTCATTGCCGGCGAGGAACAGGGCGGAGGGATCGCGCGCGGCGGCGAGACCCTGTTCGCTCATCTCGAAGACGCCGATCTCGTCGGTTGGGCCGAAGCGGTTCTTGACCGAACGAAGGATCCGGAACTGGTGGCCACGCTCGCCCTCGAAATAGAAGACCGCGTCGACCATGTGCTCGAGCACGCGGGGGCCGGCGATCTGTCCGTCTTTCGTGACGTGGCCGACGAGGATGACGGCGGCGCCGGTCTTCTTGGCGAAGCGGGTGAGCTCCTGCGAGCAGGCGCGCACTTGTGCGACGGAACCTGGAGCGGCTTCGAGACTGTCGGACCAGAGCGTCTGGACAGAGTCGATGACAACGACTTCGGGGGCGGCGGATTTGAGCGCCTTCAGGATGGAGCGCAGGTCTGTCTCGGCGGCGAGTTGCACGGGCGAGTTGGAGACGCCAAGGCGGCGGGCGCGGCCCTGAATCTGTGAGACGGCTTCCTCGCCGGAGATGTAGATGGCCTTCACACCGGCCTTCGCCATGGAGGCGGCGGCCTGGAGCAGCAGCGTGGACTTGCCGATGCCGGGGTCGCCGCCGACCAGCGCGGCGCTGGCGCGCGCGATGCCGCCGCCGAACACGCGATCGAGTTCATCGATACCGGTGGAGAGGCGCGGAGGCGGGGGCTCCGCGCTATCGAGCGGCGAGAAATCGACATTGCCGGTGCGCGTCTTCGTGCCGGAAGCGGGGGCAGCGAGACCTCCCGGTGGGGCGCTGATCGATTCTTCCACGAGGGAATTCCACGCGCCGCACGCTTCGCACCGGCCCGACCATTTGGCGTGGGCTGTGCCGCAGGACTGGCAGACGTAGGCGGTGGTGGACTTGGCCATGCTTGGGTTCCGGCTTCTGGGCCCAGTAGGCGCGTTGGGGCGGATTCGTAAAGCGGGGCGGGCAGGTGGGGGTCTACGTGCTCGCGAGATCCAGCGCTTTGGAGATTGCGGCCAGGCCCGCTTTCAGCTCGTCCGCAGTCGGCCAGCCATAGCCGATGCGCATGAAGCGGCGGTCCTGTTCGAACCAGTGGCCGGGGCCGACGGCGACGGCGGATTCGTCCAGCTCCTTGTAGAAGCGTTCGATGTCGATGTTCACGGATGCCTTGATGCGGGGGAAGCAGACGCAGCCGCCTTCGGGGCGGACCCATTCCATGCGGGGCTCGCTGGCGATCCATGCGGCGACGGTCTCGCGGCCGGCGGCGAGGCGTTTCTGGAGCGGCGGGAGGAAAGCGTGGCGCTGGGCGATGGCGGCGGCTGCTGCGGTTTCATCGAGCAGGCTGCCGCAGATGCCGATCTGCTCCTTCGCGGCGAGGAAGCGCTCCATCAGCTTTGCGTCGGTGTTGACGATCCAGCCGACGCGGACGCCGGGGATGCCGTAGGATTTCGAGACGGAGGAAACGCTGATCACCTGCGGGCCGAGCGTGGCGGCGAGGGGTGGCTTCGTGGCGAACGTCATGTCGCGGTAGGTTTCGTCGACGAGGAGGTGGCAGCGCGCTTTCGCGGCGAGCTTGGCGACGGCTTTCAGCGTGGCGAGGTCGAGGCAGACGCCGGTGGGGTTGTGGGGCGTGGTGAGGCTGATGAGTCTGGTGTTGGGGCGGATGGCGGCGGCGATGCGTTCGACGTCGAGCGCGAAGTCCTGTTCGAAGGAGAGGTCGATCAGCGTGATCTCGCAGCCGATGGCGCGAGGTGTTTCGAGGTTGGTGGCGTAGTTCGGACGCACGACCACAAGATGATCGCCGGGCTGGAGCAGGGTGGTGGCGATGATGAAGAGCGCGCCGGCGGCGCCGGCTGTCACCAGTATGTCCGCAGGCGTGACGCCGCTGTCGGCGGCGATCTCGTCGCGCAGGGGCGGATGGCCGCGATGGTCGCCATAAGCGAGGACGATGCTGGAAAGATCGACCTTGAGGTCGGACAGCGGGCGGTCAGTGACCGAGCTTTCGGCCAGGTTGTAGCGGATGTTGCCATAGCCGCGCTCCTCAGGCGACTCGACCTCGATCGGCATGCGTACGTATTTCATAACAGCTGGCTCCCCGCGACGCTGAACGGTGACTGCACGATGGCGGAGCGGCAAAAGCAAGCGTTTGCGGCGCGGCAAGCGTCCAACAAGCGGGACTTTCCGTTTCGGGAAGATTTTCTGACAAGACTTCCGGCGTATCTGCATGTTGCCTTGCCAGTGGCGCGGAGTAGCTTCTCCCTCGCTCCTTGAGAGGAAAAAGAACATGGCTCGCTACAACAGCATCACCGATACGGTCGGCCGGACACCGGTGGTGAAGATCAACCGTCTTGCGCCGGAGGGGGTGAACCTCTGGGTGAAAGTCGAGGCGTTCAACCCGCTTGGCTCGGTGAAGGACAGGCTGGCGCTTGGCGTGATCGAGGCGGCGGAGCGTTCGGGCGAGCTGAAGCCGGGGCAGACCGTGGTGGAGATGACCTCGGGCAATACCGGCATCGGCCTGGCCATGGTGTGCGCGGCCAAGGGCTATCCGCTGGTGATCGTGATGCCGGAGAGTTTCTCGGTGGAGCGGCGGAAGCTGATGCGCTTCCTTGGCGCCAAGGTGTTGCTGACGCCGGCGGCGCTACGGGCGACGGGCGCGATCAACAAGACGATCGAGCTGGCCAAGGCGCATGGCTGGTTCATGACGCGGCAGTTCGAGAACGAGGCGAACCCGGCCTATCACGAGAAGACGACAGGGCCGGAGATCGTGGCCGACTTCAAGGATATCGGGCTCGACTATTTCGTGACGGGCTATGGCACGGGCGGCACGCTGAATGGCGTTGCGCGTGTGTTGGCGAAGGACAGCCCGCGCACGAAAGTGGTGGTGTGCGAGCCGGTGGATGCGCCGATGCTGTCGAGCGGTGTGTCGCAACAGCGCAATCCGGATGGCACGGCGGCGGCGGGACATGCGGCTTGGAAGCCGCACCCGATGCAGGGCTGGGCGCCGGACTTCATCCCGAAGCTGACCGGAGAAGTGGACCTGTCGCGCGTGCACAAGATCCTCACCATCGCCAACCCCGACGCGATGAAGTTCAGCCAGGAGCTGGCGCAGAAGGAAGGCATCTTCGTCGGCATCACCTCGGGCGCCACGTTTGCGGGCGCGATGGAAGTGGCGAAGTCGGCGCACAAGGGCGCGAACATTCTCGCCATGCTGCCGGACACGGGCGAGCGTTATCTCTCGACGCCGCTGTTCGCCAATGTGCCGGCGGAGATGACGCCGGAGGAGCTGGAGATCGTGAAGTCGACGCCGTACGCGCATCCGGTTGCCGCGGCGTAGATACGGCTCTTGGCGTGCAGATCCGCTGCGGAACTGCGCAGCTTGTCATCCCGGAAGCGCATAGCGCTATCCGGGATCCATTCCTCAACGCTTTGCGCGCTGGCCAATGGGGCCCGGCTCTCCGCTTCGCTTCGGCCGGGATGACATGTCATGACGTTTTTTCGCATCCGTTTGTTTTGCGGGCATGCTAGCTCGCTGGCAGTGGACGGAAGGTCGGACCATGGTTGACGCTGATCTATCGAAAGTGCTGGCGGACATTGCCGTTTATGCGGCGCGCAGGCGAGCTGAGGATGCGGAGCGCCGTCATGCGCCGAGCGCGACCTATCCCGAGCAGGTGGAGCGGTTTCGCATCGACCTGTCGCAGGCGGGCGCTGCGCCCGACGACGTAATCCGCGAGTTGATCGCGCTGGCCGAGCCGGGGCTGGCGGCGGTGACGGCGCCGCGCTTCTTCGGGTGGGTGATGGGCGCGAGCAACATGACGGGTGTTGCGGCGGACTGGCTGACATCGGTGTGGGGACAGAATGCGGGCAACCATCTCGCGACGCCGTCTGCAGCGGCGGCGGAAGAGGCGAGCGGCAATGCCTTGCTGGAGCTGATGCAGTTGCCGCGCGGATCGTCTGTCGGGTTTGCGACCGGGGCGACGATGGCGAGCTACACCTGCCTGTCGGCGGCGCGGATGGAGGTGCTGCGGCGCGCGGGCTGGGATATCGAGGCGGACGGGATGGCGGGCTCGCCGCCGATCACCGTGGTGCTCGGCGAGGAAGCGCACTCGACGATTTTCGCGGGGCTGAAATATCTTGGCTTCGGCGAGCGCAATCTGGTGAAGGTCGCGGCGGACCGGAATGGCGCTATCATTGCGAGGGCATTTGCGGAGGCGATGGCGCGCGTGAGCGGACCGGTGATCGCGATTGCGCAGGCGGGGCATATCAATTCGGGATCGTTCGATCCGTTCGTGGAGATTGCGAAAGTCGCGCAGGCGAAGGGAGCGTGGCTGCATATCGATGGCGCGTTCGGGCTGTGGGCGCGAGCGACGAAGACACACCGGCATCTGGGCGAGGGGATCGAGCTGGCGGACTCATGGTCTGTCGACGGACACAAATGGCTGCAGACGCCATACGATTGCGCCTATGCGATCGTGAAGGATCGCGAGGCGCATGTGCGGGCGATGCGGATTCCGGCGAGTTACCTGCCGGGTGCGGGCGATGGCATGCGCAACCCGAGCGACGCGGTGCCGGAACTGTCGCGGCGGGCGCGCGGGTTCTCGACATGGGCGATGATCCGGCGGCTGGGCGCGGCCGGGATCGCGGAGATGGTCTCGCGGCATTGCGCGCTGGCGCGGCGGTTTGCACAGCAGCTGTCGGCGGAGGCGGGCGTCGAGGTGCTCAACGATGTGGCGTTGAACCAGGTGGCCGTGCACTTCGGCAGCGATGCGGAGACGCGGGCGGTGATCGCCAAGGTGCAGTCGGATGCGGTGTGTTTCGTCGGCGGCGCGCAGTGGCGCGGCAAGGCGATCATGCGGATATCGGTGACGAATGAGAACACGACCGAGGCGGATGTGGACCGCTCGGTGGAGGCGATGCTGTCGGCATGGCGGGCGGTGAAGGGGGCGAACTGACCGGGGTCACTCTCGGGTAAGCGCCGCGCATCCCGAGAGTCTCGGTTGGTTGGCGTGCGGGATCGCCGGCAACCCCTTCGACGAAGCAACCGAGATTCTCGGCACAAGGCCGAGAATGACACCGTTGGTGTTGCTCCGCTTAACCCGCAACGTGGATCAGCATCTTGCCGGTATTGCGGCCTTCGAAGAGGCCGATGAGGCCTTCGGGCGCGCGGTGGAAGCCGTTGAGGACGGTTTCCTCGTACTTGATCTGGCCGGATTTCAGCCAGTCGGTCATGTCCGAGACGAAAGCTGCGTTGAGGTGGGCGAAGTCGGTGGCAACGAAGCCCTCCATGCGGACACGCTTGTAGATCAGGTTGAACAGGTTTCGCACGCCTTCGCCGCCGCCATTGTAGGTGGAGATCATCCCGCAGACGGGGATGCGGCCGTGGATGTTCATGCGCGGCAGGGCTGCGTCGAGCTGCGCGCCGCCGACATTTTCGAAGTAGACGTCGATGCCTTTGGGCGTGGCGGCTTCCAGCGCCGGGCCGAGATCCTGCGTCTTGTAGTTGATGACGGCGTCGAGGCCGGCGTTGCGCAGCCATGCCGCCTTGTCTTCCGTGCCGGTGATGCCGACGACGTGGCAGCCCTTGATCTTCGCGATCTGCGCGACGACGGAGCCGACGGCGCCGCCCGCTGTCGAGACGACGACCTGTTCGCCATCCTTCAGCTTGGCCGTATCGAGCAGGCCACCATAGGCGGTGATGCCGGTGCCGCCGAGGGCGTGCATGTAGACCGAGAGCGGCAGGGCGGCGTCGCGCTGCAGCGGTTGAAGCGCGCGGCCGTCTGTGACGTGAGTCTCGCGGAAGCCGACGCCCTGGCGGACGAGCTGGCCTTCCTGGAATTTCGGGTTGCGGGATTCCGTGACGCGGCCGATGCCGCCGCCGAGCAGCGGGGCGTTCAGCGGCTGGTCTGCATTGAGGCGCGGACGCATGTAGGGGTCGACCGACATGATGAGCGTTTCGACGCGGACTTCGTTCTCGCCGGTGGACGGAACGGCGGTTTCGACGACGGCGAAATCCTCGAGGACGGGGATGCCCTTGGGGCGGCGGACGAGGTGGACTTCGCGGGTGGTGATCATGGTGAGGCTCCGGTGGATCGGAGGGGATCATGCATCCGTGCGTGAGGGTTTGTCATCCCGGCCGTAGCGCAGCGGAGAGCCGGGACCTATCGGGCCAGTGTCGGGTGGTGAAATGGGTCCCGGATAGCGCAGCGCGCTTCCGGGATGACAAGCTGTGGGTGCGTTGACGGCGGTTCAGCGCGGGGCGTAGCACCAGAGGCCGGTGCAGACGCCGAAGGCGAGCTGCATCACGAGGTCCATCAGGCCGCCCAATACCAGGATGGGGACGCCGACCCAGAGGAACACGAGCCAGATGGCCATGGGCGTGATGCGGGGTTCCGGGAGCTTGTGGCCGGCGATTGTCTGAAGTTTTGCGCGCGCCAACTTTTTGGGCTCCGTTTTTGGGCTCCCCGGACATCGGTAACCAATTGGGAGGGCAAAGGGCTAAGATTTGGGAAATGAGTCGTTCCGCGCCCGCCCTGTCGATCTCCTGGAACCAGACGCCACGCGGCGAGTGGGATGCGGCGCATGCCGCTGGGGTCGGCACTTACCAGCAGGACTGGGCCTATGGCGTGGCGTTGAAGGCGGCGTCGCCCGGTGTGGAGGTGCTGCGAGCGGCGGTGCGGCGGCCAGATGGATCGGTGCTGGCGCTGGCGCAGGTGGTGGCGCGGCCGTTTGCGCTTGTCGGGCGGTTTGCGCTTTGCACGCATGGACCGGTGTGGGTGGGAGAGGTCTCGGCGGAGGAGAGGCGCGCGGCTTTCGGGCTGCTGCGGAAGAGCTTGCCACAGAGATGGCCGCGGTTGCTGGTGCTGACGCCGGATGAGGAGGCGGGGCCGGGCCTGAAGGGCATGAGCCGTGTGATGACGGGGGATGCGACGGTGCTGGTCGATCTCACGCGCGATGAGGCGGCAATACGCGCTGCGATGGACCAGGGTTGGCGCAACCGGCTGTCCAAGGCCGAACGGTCTGATCTCGTGGTGCAGAAGGCGGGGACGAAGCCGGCGCAGTATCGGTGGCTGCTGGAGGCGGAGGCGAAGCAGCGGCAGAAGCGGGGCTATCGCGCCATGCCGCTGGACATGACCGAGAAGTGGCAGGACGCGAAAGCGGAAGGCGCCGGCGGAGACAAGGGCGCGGGGATCGCGGTGTTCCGCGCGGACATCAAGCGCGATGCGGCGGCGGGAATGCTGTTTCTCATTCACGGCGCGCGCGCGACCTATCATGTCGGCTGGACGAGCGAGGAGGGGCGCGCGAACGCGGCGCACAATCTCATTCTCTGGACGGCGATGAAGGAGTTGAAGTCGCGCGGCGTGAAGGTGCTGGATCTGGGTGGCGTGAACACGCAGAGCGGCGCGGGTATCGCGCGGTTCAAGCTTGAGACGGGCGGGAAGGTGCTGGTTCGGGCGGGGGCCTACGTCTAGGCGCGTAACGCGCCCTACGCCGTATGCTTCCCCATGATCATTGCGATGAAGCTGCCCAGCTTCGGCGGTTGGCCGGTGCGCAACAGGCTGGCCTGGAAGAGGCGGCCTAGCAGGATCATCTCCACGACCACGAAGGCGGCGAGCATGGCGCCGGTGCCGAGGACTTCGATCACGGAGACGCCAGCGCCTAACCGCGCGAGCATGGCGAAGGGCGTGTAGAGCGGAATCCACGACATGATGGCAGGGAAGACGCCGTTGGGCTGCTGGATCACCGAGACCATCATGAAGATTACGGGCAGCATGATTAGCATGATCACCGGCATCAGGTAGGACTGCGCATCCTGCAACGAGTTCGAGAGGGCACCGATGGCGAGGTACAGCATCGAGATGATGAGGTAACCGGCCAGGAAATAGAACAGCATCGCGCCGAACATCCACGGCTCTATGGCGGAGAGCGACGGCTTCACGATATCGGCCACCATGCCCTGCACAGCCAGCGCTGCGCCGACCGCCGCTCCGACCCACACACCGAGAATGGTAAGGCCGATGGCGCCGAGGCCGATGAGCTTGCCATACATCAGGTCTGCCGGGCGGATGGCGGCGAGGATGGATTCCAGCAATTTGTTGGAGCGTTCCTCGATCACGCCCTGCAGCATCATCGAGCCGGTGGTCATCACGGTGACCAGCAGCAGATAAACGAGCGCGAGCGGCAGAGCCGAACGGATCATCACCTGCTCGCGGCCTGAGCCCTGTGGCGGGGCGGAAAGATCAATCGGTGTTGTGATGCTGGTGATGGCCGCCGCAGCTTCCGGCGTGAGGCCGCTGGTCTCGAGCGCTTTAGCGCGCTGGAGGCGCGTGATTTCGTTGCGCACATTGTCGACCAGCGTGGTGTTGGGAGCGCCGTTGGTCCACATGCGGACGGGGGTGGTTGTCGAAACCTCGGCGGGAATGAAGACGGCGAGGGCAAGCGGGCGCTTGCCTTGCGGCGTTTCGATCTCGCCCGTGAGGTTACCGGCCAGGCCGGCAGCAATGGCGTCGGGGCCGTCGGTGGTGGTGATGCCTGCCGGCAGCGGCGCGCGCAGGTAGGGCGGCGGATCGATGTCGTAGGCGGGCGCTTCCTTCGGGCGGTGCGGGTTCACCAGCGTTGCGCCGGCCTCGATGCCGCCCTCGGCGACAAACTGTTCGATCTGGGCGTCGGAGAACCAGCGCTCACCCTTGGCCCACACGGCATCGGGCTTCACGGAGGCGAGGCCCCAGCGCTGCACATAGGCGGAGAAGGCGGAGAGTTCGATGCGCTGGTAGTTGAGCATCAGGCGGCGGTCGATCGCCTGTTCGTACTGGCCCGACTGGTCGACGAGGACGTAGGCGGAGTTGCGCTCGGGCTGGAAGAAGCGGCCGGCGACCTGGCTGATGCCGATAACCACGGGCAGGACGAGCAGCATGACCCAGAAGCCGCGCGTGGAGGCGATCTGCTTGTACTCGCGGGCGGCGACGAGAAGGATGTTCTTCATGATGCCTTCTCCGCGTTGACCGTCTCGGGTTGGCCACCGACCAGATGGATGAACACGTCGTGCAGGCTGGGGCGATGGCTTTCGAAGCCGCGCAGGGCGAAGCCGCCGCTGGTGCAGGCCTGCAGGAGTTCGCCGGGCGAGACGCCGGGCTTGAGCGAGACGGCCCAGTTGCTCCAGCCATCGGCGCCGCCCGTGCGCGTGGCGGAGGCGATGCCGGGGAGTTGCGAGGGATCGTTCTGTGCGGTGAGCGTGAGGCGGCCGGGCAGCGTGGCGCGGGCTTCTTCCTGCGTGCCTTCGAACACCTTGCGGCCGCGCGACAGAAGCACGATGCGGTTCGTCAGGCGTTCGGCGTGCTGCATGATGTGGGTCGAGAAGACGACGGTGGAGCCGGCCTGCGCCATTTCCAGCACGAGGTCTTCGAGGACTTTCTGGTTCACGGGATCGAGGCCGGAGAAGGGTTCGTCGAGGATGAGCAGGCGCGGCGAGTTCACCATCGCGGCGGCGACCTGCACTTTCTGCGACATGCCTTTGGAAAGTTTCTCGACCATGGACTTGGTCCATTCGGTGAGACCGAAGCGTTCGATCAGGCGCTCAGCTTCCTTCCTGGCCTTCGCGGCGTCCATGCCCTTGAGGCGGCCGAAATAGACGATGGTGTCGATGACGCTCATCCGGCGATAGAGGCCGCGCTCTTCCGGCAGGAAGCCGATCTCGGCAGCATTCTCGCGGCCCGGCTTGCGGCCGAGGATTTCGATCGCGCCGGAGGTGGGGCGGATGATGTCGAGCGCCATGCGCAGGCTGGTGGTCTTGCCGGCGCCATTGCCGCCGAGAAAGCCGAAGATGCCGCCCTCAGCGACTTCGAACGAGAGATTGTTGACGGCGGTGAACTCGCCGAAGCGCTTCACGACGTGGTCGAGCTTGAGGATGGCCATGTTTCCCCCGTGGTGTGTCTCAGATCGCCGGCTGGATCGGGCCTTCGGCGCGGCCGTGGACGAACTGGTCGATGTGGGCGTTGCCGGAATTGTCGAGAGCACTGACCGGGCCGCGCCAGATGATGCGGCCTTCGTGGAGCATGGCGACTTCGTCGGCGATCTTGCGGACGGAGGCCATGTCGTGGGTGATCGTCACGGCGGCGGCGCCCAGCGCTTTCACCTGTTCGACGATGAGATTGTTCACGGCGTCGGCTGTGATGGGGTCGAGGCCGGTGGTGGGTTCGTCGAAGAAGATGAGATCGGGCGTCGCGATAATGGCGCGGGCGAGGGCCACGCGTTTTTGCATGCCGCCCGAGAGTTCGGCCGTGCGGAGATCGGCGGCGGATGCGGGCAGGCGCACCTTGGCGAGGTTTTCGATGGCGCGCTTGCGGGCTTCGCCGCGGCCAACGCCGTCGCGATAGATCAGCGCGAACGCGACGTTTTCCCAGACGGCGAGGCTGTCGAACAGCGCGCCGCCCTGGAACAGCATGCCGGTGCGGCGGCGGAGCGTGTCGAGCGTCTTGCGGTTGCTGACGAGTTCGCCGTCAAAGCGGATCTCGCCCTGTTCGGGCGTCATCAGGCCGAGGGCGGACTTGATGGTGACGGACTTGCCGGTGCCGGAGCCGCCGATGATGACGAGCGACTGGCCCGGCGCGACAGCGAGATCGACGCCGCGCAGCACCTGCTTCGGGCCGAACGTCTTGTGGACGTTCTTCAGTTCGAGGATGGGCTTCGCTGAGAAATCGATCACAGGCCGACCCTCACGAAAATCGAGGTGAGGATGTAGTTGCTCGCGAGGATCAGCACGGCTGCGCCGACGACGGCGAGGGTGGCCGCGCGGCCGACGCCGCCGGCGCCGCCTTTCGAGCGGTCGCCCTGATAGCAGCCCATCAGCGAGATGATGCCGCCGAACACGGCCGCCTTGATGAGGCCAGACCAGATGTCGTTCGCCGTGACGAAGCTCAGCGTGTTGCGGATGTAGAGCGAGCCGTTGAATTCCAGCGCGCCAACGGCGACGAGCCAGCCTCCAAGAACACCGATGATGTTCGCGACCAGCACGAGCAGCGGCATGGTGAGGATACCGGCGATAACGCGGGGGGCGTAGAGATAGCGTTCGGGCTTGGCGGAGAGCGTGAGCAGGGCGTCGATCTGTTCGGTGACGCGCATGGCGCCGATCTCTGCCGCGATGCCGGCGCTGACGCGGCCGGCGAGCATGAGGCCCGCGAGCACGGGGCCAAGTTCGCGCGTGATGCCGAGGACGACGATTGCGGGCACGAACTGTTCCGCGTTGAAGCGCGAGCCGCCGGTGTAGATGTTGAGGGCGAGGGCCGCGCCGATGAACACGGCGGTGAGGCCGACGACGGGCAGGGAGTAGTAACCGATCTTGAGGCACTGGCGCAGGACTTCGCGCAGGTAGATCACCGGCGTCACGGCGGCGATCAGGACGCGGCCGGAGAAGCTGGCGATGCGGCCGATCTCGCGGAAGCCGCCGAGCACGGTGCGCCCGATCAGCCGGAAGGGCCGCAGGATCAGGCTGTCCTCTATGTGGGACTTTGCCTTCGGGGTTTGGGCAGGCGCGGGGGAGGCTGTCATTCGCCCCCCGAATAGCGCCGCTCGAGCCGGGCGCCCAGCCGCGTCAGGATTTCGTAGTCGATTGTGTCCATGGCGCCCGCCACCTCCGAGAGAGGCATGTTGGGGCCCAGAACCTCGATTTCATCCCCCGGCGAGACGGAAAGTCCTGTGATATCGACGATGATGAGGTCCATCGAGACGCGGCCGACGATGGGGCGCTTCTGGCCCTGCACGACAACGTGAGCGGTATTCGAGGCGCTGCGGAGATAGCCGTCAGCGTAGCCGAGGCCGATGGTGGCAAGCTGGGCATCAGCTTCGGCCGTCCATGTGCAGCCATAGCCGGCGGTCTCGCCTTTTTTCGCATCGCGGACCTGCAGGATGGAGGCGGTGAGCGTGACAACGGTGTGTGGCGCCGAGCCTTCGGCGGGCGCGGGGCCGCCACCATATAGCGCGATGCCGGGGCGGACTTCGCCGCACTGGTAGTCTTTGCCGAGATAGCTGCCGCCGGTGGCGGAGAGGCTGGCGGGGATGCCGGGCCAGAGAGTGCGTGCGCGCTGAAAGCGCTCAAGCTGTGCCGCGTTGTGCGGGCTGGTCTCGTCGCCGCAGGCGAGGTGGCTGACGAGGCGTGTGGGCTTGGGGAAGAGGCGCGCAGCGGTGGCCCAGTGGGATTCCGGCACGCCGAGGCGGTTCATGCCGGTGTCGACGTGCAGGGCGGCGGGGCGCGGCGAGACGTTGGCGGAGAGCCACAGTTCGATCTGGTCGAGATGGTTCAGCACGGGCTGAAGATTGTACATCTGGAACAGGTCCAGCGTGTCCGGCGTCGGGCCGTGGAAAACGAGAATGTCTGGCGCGGGGCCGAGGTCGCGGCGCAGGGACGCCCCCTCCTGCGGCCAGGCGACATAGAAGCGCGAGCAGCCGGCGCGCTGGAGCGCGGTGGCGACCTGCTTCGCGCCGAGGCCATAGGCGTCGGCTTTTACCACGGCGGCGGCGTAGGCGGGCTCAACACGCCGCTGGATCATGCGCCAGTTGGCGACGAGGGCATCGAGATCGATATGAAGGCGGGCAGCGGCCATGGGCTCTGGCTAGTGCGATTTTGTGCACACGGGAAGCGGAAGGCTCGGGGCGCTTTGAGACATCCGCCTGCTTCGCAGGCAGCCCCCTCCGTCATGCTTCGCATGCCACCTCCCCCGCCTTCGGCGAGGGAGGACTCCGCAGCTGTATGCGGTTTGTGGTCCTCCCTCGACGCGAAGCGGCGGGGGAGGTGGCCCGAAGGGCCGGAGGGGGCTGCCCGCAAAGCGGGCGGACCCGAGGCGAGTGTTACTCCCGCCCGTCCGGCAGGAAGCTGGAGCCGCCGTCGTCGCTGTACTGGCGATCAAGGTCGGAGAAGCGGACGCGGGCCGGGTTGAAGCCGACTTCGACGCGGCCGATGGGGCCGTGGCGCTGCTTGGCCAGGATGACTTCGGCCACATTGAACTTGCGGGCCATCTGGTCTTTCCACTCGGCATGGCGCGGATCGCCTTCGCCGGGCTCGAGACGTTCGAGGTAGTAGGCCTCGCGGTAGATGAACATGACGACGTCGGCGTCCTGCTCGATCGAGCCCGATTCACGCAGGTCCGACAGCTGCGGGCGTTTGTCTTCGCGCTGTTCGACGGCGCGCGACAACTGGGACAGGGCGATGATCGGGATCGCGAGTTCCTTCGCCAGCGCCTTCAGCGTCTTGGTGATCTCGCTGACTTCCTGCACGCGGCTGTCGGTCTTCTTCGCGCCGCCAGAGGTGATGAGCTGGAGGTAGTCGACGATCAGCAGGTCGAGGCCCGAGGTGCGCTGCAGGCGGCGCGCGCGGGCGGCGAGCTGCGAGATCGAGATGCCGCCGGTGTCGTCGATGTAGAGCGGGATGCCTTCCATCTGCTCGGCGGCATCGCGGATCGCTTCGTAGTCGCTGGGCGTGAGGTCGCCGCGGCGCATCTTGTCGGAGGCAACGCCCGAGACGTCCGCGAGGATACGGCCAGCGAGCTGGTCGGACGACATCTCGAGCGAGAAGAAGCCGACGACCCCGCCTTCATCCGTCTTCATGATGCCGTTGGGACCGGGCGAGCGCTTGCAGTTCTTGGCGGCGTAGTAGGCGATGTTGGTGGCGAGCGCCGTCTTGCCCATCGAGGGGCGGGCAGCGAGGATCAGCAGGTCCGACTTGTGGAGGCCGCCGAGCTTGCGATCGAGATCGCTGAGGCCAGTAGGCACGCCGGCGATCTTGCCATCGCGCTTGTAAGCGGCGGTGGCAGTCTGGATCGAGACGGTGAGAGCAGAGTTGAACGACTGGAAACCGTGTGCGCCCGAGCCGCGCTCGGCCAGCGAGAAGAGCTTGCGTTCGGCATCCTGGATCTGGTGTTCGCCGGGAACATCGAGATCGCCCTTGGTCGCCTGCGAGACCATTCCGGCGCCGATATCGATGAGCTCGCGGCGGAGCGACAGGTCGTGGACGAGGCGGGCGTAGTCGACGATCTCCGGGCCGAAGGCGGCGCTGTCCAACAGGTCGGCGAGGTAGCGGGCGCCGCCGATCTCGGTCAGCTTGCCGTCGCGCTCGAAGTGTTCGCGCAGGGTGACGCCGTCGGCGATGCGGCCGTTGGAGATCTGGCGGTCCAGCACCTCGAAGATGGCCTGGTTGGCGGGCGCGTAAAAATCGCGTGGTTTCAGGATGTCGGTGACGCGCTGGTGGGCGTTGTTGTCGAACAGGATCGCGCCCAGCACGGCCATTTCGGCCTGCAGGTTGTGCGGCAGCACAGTGGTGGGCGAGGTGTTCTCGTGGTCCTTCGGCATGGCCCTTCTCTAGGCCAAAGACAGCTGCGAATCGCGACTTGAATTTAGATATCCACGGGTTGGTTGTCGCTGTTGATGGACAGCTCGGCCGGGCCTATTTCCGGCCCACCCAGGCGGCGATGCCACCGACCAAAACACCAAACAGAACAGCGACAAAGCCGTAGACGAGCCCGTGCTGGCGCGAGAGATCGAACAGGGTGGCGTCGAGGCCGCTTCGCGCAAGCGTGAATGTCTGGCGGGACTCGCCGACCATGCGCCCGTCACGGAAGGCCACGGCGCGCACGGTGTATTCGCCGGGCGGGGCGTTCTGCGGCAGGTCGATGGTGGCGCGGCGCAGGCCGCCGTCGAAATGGCGGAACTCGGTGCGCCCGAACGTGTAGAGGCCTTGCTCCATCTTGAGGTTCACGAAGGCAGCGCGCCAGGCATCGAGGTCTGGCGAAAGCAGCTGGTCGATGCGTGGCAGGGCTGACGCCTGCGCGTTCAGGCCGGCCTGGATCATGGTTTCGGACGAGACGGAGTCCTCGACCTGCTTCTCGGCGCCGATGGCGAAAACCAGAGGTGCGGCGACAAATGCGATGCGCTGGTCGCCCGCGGCCGTGCGCCTGATCATGCGCTGCGGCGCCTGCGGGCCAACGAGCGCGACAGCAAGGCCGGAGGTGGGGTTCTCGGGTTGCGGCGTGGCCGCGAAGACGACGACGCGCGAGTCCGAATAGTTGACCTCAACCTCGATGCGGTCTTGCGCAATGCCGGCCGCCATCACAGGACGGTCGCGCCCTTCCTGCTGCGGTTGCGCGCTCGCACTGGCGAGGCCGAGCGTGGCGATCAAGAGGCATGCAGCCAGACGCCTCATTGTGCGTCCTCCAGCCGGTATTCTGGCTGCGGCTGCACGTAGAGTTCGTAGACGAGCCTTCCTGCAATCGCCAGAACGAGAAGCGCCAGGAGCAAACGGAGCTGGGCGGCCTTCAGACGACGTCCCGCTATTGCGCCGTAGCGGGCGCCGACGACGCCGCCGACCATCAGGACAGCGGCGAGGACGAGGTCGACCGTGCCGTTGAAGGTGGCTTGCAGGAATGTAACGTAAGCGGTGAGGAAGATGATCTGGAACAGCGAGGTTCCAACCATCACGCGCGTGGGCACGCCGAGCAGGTAGACCATGGCGGGCGCAAGGATGAAGCCGCCACCGACGCCGAGCACCGCCGCCAGCACGCCAACAAAGAAGCCGATGGCGATTGGCGGGATGATCGAGATGTAGAGGCCGGAGCGCGGAAAACGCCGCTTCATCGGCAGGCCGCGCATCCAGACACGCAGGCGCGTGCGCCGGCCGGGGTCGCCGCCACCGGTCTTGCCCAGCGCGTTGACGCTCTCCCACGCCATCAGGCCGCCGATAACGCCGAGAAAGATGATGTAGAGCACCGAGATCGTCGCATCGACGATGCCGAAGGCCTTGAGAATGCTGAAGACACCGACGCCCATGGTCGATCCTGCCAGCCCCCCCACCAGCATCAGGCTTCCCAGTCGCGTATCCACTTGCCGGTCGCGCCAGTGGGCGGAAACCCCGGCGATGGAGGTGGCGAGGATCTGGTTGGCCTGGGTGGAGGCAGCCACGGCGGCCGGGATGCCGTAGAAGATCAGCAGCGGCGTCAGCAGGAAGCCGCCACCCACTCCGAACAGGCCGGACAGGAAGCCAACCAGCATCCCGATCGCAATGAGGATCAGCGGATCGACCGCGACCTGTGCGATGGGGAGGTGAATCAGCATCGCCCATACTTACGCGCGTGTTTCGCGGTCAGGAAGCGTTTGGGCGGGCTTCCCGACCGGTATTAGGCGATTGTGGAAAACAGGTCCGTGCCGGGACTAGTTCTTGGTGTTCACGGACGTCCGCAACTGGCGGAGCAGGGAGACGCTGGCCTCGCCGGTGACCGGCAGGTCGTTCTCGCGTTCGAACTGGCGGATGGCCTCGGCGGTGCGGGTGCTCATCTTGCCGTCGGTCGTGCCCGGGTTGAAGCCGAGCTTCTGGAGCAGGCGCTGGGCCTCGGAAATCTGGTCCGGAGTTGCAATGTCCCACGCACGGCGGCCGAAATCGCCGTTTGCACGGGCAACCGGCTGTTTCGGATTGAACGCACGGGCCTTGCGTTTGAGGGCTTCGGCCTGCGTCGGTTGCATGTCGGCAAGGATGGCGCGGGCGCGGCGGCTGGCGTCCTGGTCACCGGCGCGACCGGCGACTTCGAACCAGTAGGCGGCCTCTGACTTGTCTTCCGAGAGGCCGAGGCCCTGCTCGTAGAGGACGGCGAGGTTGTACTGGCTGTCGACGAGGCCGAGGTCGGAGGCGGCGCGGAACCACTCAACGGCGGCGGCATAGCTTTGCGGGCCAGCGTCGCCCTCGGCGTAGAAGACGGCGAGATCGTGCATGGCGAGGCGGTTGCCGCCGATGGCGGCCTTCTCTGTCCAGGCGCGGGCGGCGGCCATGTCGCGCGGAACGCCTTCGCCGCGCTCGTAGAGCTTGGCGAGACGGTATTCAGCCATCACGAGACCGCGGCTGGCGGCCTCCTTGAGCATCTGGACGGCGCGGGCCTTGTCGCCCGACTGGATCATCTCCAGCGCCTGGTCGTGCAGGGCTACCGGATCGCCAGCGCGGACGGCGTCGGCCAGCGTAAGCGGCGGCGCAGCTTCCGCAGGCTGCTTGGCGGGCGCAGACGCGGCGGGGGCAGCCGCAGCTGTGACAGGCGCAGCGGTTGCCGTCTCGGCGTGCGTTTCCGGCGCGAGGACGTGAGCGCCCGGATCGGTTTCATGCTCGCTGAACAGGACGGCGTCGGCAGCGCCTGCGGCTGCTGCGGGCGCGGCGGGGGTCGACGGGTCGAGCTTGGCGAAGTCTTCGTTCTGGCCTTCCTGCTTGCCGCGCATGACGGTGAAAGCAGCGCCGCCAGCAACGGCGACAGTGAGAACGGCGGAAGCGATCAGCGGGCCTTTGCCGATGCCCTTGCGGCCATGGCCGAGGTTCATGTCGATGCGACGGCCTTCGCGTGCGGCGCGGCGGGCTTCTTCCAGATAGCCGGGCGCAAGGCGCTCGCGGCCATTGTCAGCCGGCAGGTCGGCGATGAAGCCTTCGGCGGGCTGGACCAGCGGCGCCAGCAGGTCGTCGTCGGCTTCGAGCAGGTCTTCGATGCTCTGCGCCGGCTCTCCGCCGGGCGTGGCGGCCGCGGCAATGACAAGCTGCGCATCATCGAACAGGTGCGCATCGCGCGGATCGGGGCGATCGAAGGGCGGGGGCTCGACGCCGACGATGCCGTCCGAATCCGAGATCGGGCCGGAATTGTCGATCGCGGCCATAACGGACGGGACGATCGGCGCGTGGGTATCCTCGGTGATTTCGTCATCGAGAATGACGAAGTCGTCCGGGATGATCGGGATGTTGCGCGAGACTTCAGGCTCGTACGGATCGCGGCGCGTGTCTTCCAGCGTCTGCAGGCGGCGGGCCAGCGACGAGACGGTATTCTGGACCGGGTTGAGCGCGGCGGTGGTCTGCTCGGACGACTCTTCCATCCGGCGCTGCACTTCGGCGAGCACGTCGGTGAGCTTCGTTTCGTAGGAGCGGCCGCTCTCGGTGAGGCGATCCTCGAAGGCGCGCTGTGATGTTTCGGCGTGCGATTGCAGGCGCTCAACGGCGCGGGCGACCTGTTCGCCGATCTGGCCGATGGCTTGCGCGCTACGGTGTTCGCTTTCCTTGACGCGCTCGTCGAGGCGGTCGGCGAGGCGATCGATTTCGGTGTTGTCGAGCGGGCGCGCCGACGTCGCGGTTTCGGCGACACGGTCGCTGAGGCGCTGGATGCTTTCGTCATGGCGGCGCTGCAGGCGCTCGGCCACGATGGCGACTTGCTCGCCGACGGCATCGATGGCGCCTGCGCTGCGCTTTTCGAGCGTGGCGAGCTTGTCATCAACGGCGGTGTTGAGGCGGCCGAGCTCCGTGCCGAGGCGCGCGTCGATGGTGTCGGCGAGGTTGGCGATCTCGCGGCGGACATCGTCAATGGACTTGCTGTCGTTGCGCGATTCAACGGCGCGCAAGCGGTCGTCCACCGCACGCGACAGGCGGTCGACCTGCGAGCTCATCGCCTCGATGGCGTCGGCCTGGCGGGCTTCGGACACCTGGATCTGCTTCTGCAGGTCGAGAATGGTGCGTTCGAGACGCTCGACCTTTTCCGGGCTGCCGGAGCGGACGGCGTCGTCGATGCGGCGTTCCATGTCGGCGCGCATCGTCTGCATCGGACGCGAGACTTCTTCGGCGATGGAGTCGATGCGCTTCTGGAAGACCTGCTGCAGCTGGTTCAGGTCGTCGCTCGACGGGCCGCCGCGAACAGTGCGTTCGTCGATCTCGGAGACAGCGCGTTCGAGGACGCCCACAGCGTTGTCGGTCTTGCGCTCGGTGCGGTTGACGCGGTCGGTGATGCGGGCGACGGCCTCGCCCAGCGAGTTCATCGCCTCGCGGGTTTTCTCTTCGATGGCGTCGACGCGGTCGAGGACTTCCTTCGACATGGCGCGTGAGCGCGTGAGATTGGACTCGAGCGCGCGCTCCATGCGCCAGGTGGTGTCGCCAACCGCGCGTTCGGCCTTGGTCTCGAACAGTTCGAAGCGAGAGGCGGCGTCGGCGATCTTGGAGATGCCAGCCTCGATACGGCGTTCAGCAGAGGAGACCTTTTCTTCGATCTGGTCGATGCGGCCGGTGACGCCGGCGGCGTTGGTGCGCACGGCATTGCTGACGGCTTGATCCACCGAGCGGGCGACATCGTCGACCTTCGAGGCGACCTGATTGACCTTCTCGTCAAACAGGGTGCGGAGCTGGTGTTGTTCGGCTTCGGAATCGGCGAGGCGCTGCTGCAGCGTGTCCGCAAGGCGGGCGAGCGATGATTCGAGGGCCTTGAGACCGTCGAGGGTGGCGCCGCCGCGATTCTCGGATTCGAGGGAATCGATGCGGGTGCGCAGGGCGGTCTGGGTTGTTTCGATCTCGCCCATGGCGCGGGTGACGCGCTCGAGAGCGTGAAGCTGCGCCTTGCCGGACGCGTCGACCTTGCCCATGAGGCCGAGAATCGACTTGTCGACGCCGGCGATGGAACGGGCGGCCCGGCCGGTGGAGGCTTCCAGCCGCTGAGCCAGCTGGTCGATCTCCACGGACATGCGGCGGAGGTCGCCATCGGCGCTGGCGCGGGGCAGGGGCTCGCCCAGGTCCACGTCCTGGAACTCGCCCTCATCCCCTTCAAGCAAAAGGGAATTCAGGAATTGGCCGAGGGTCACGCCCTGCCGCTGGGCGCGTTCACGGGCAACCGACCGCGCTTTCGGGTCGATACCTTTCACGCTCCAAGGGGCCTGGCTCATGGCAAACTCCGAATCGAACCGCAGGATTCCCGCGATTCTGTACCGTCTGTCAGTTGGCGATCAGGGGCTTAAAGGCGCGTTAAGCATGATTCCGGGGAACTCCCCGAAAGCGGGTATGGGCCTGATTGACGCAGGGGGCACGTAACGTTACGTTTTCCTGAGCGTTAATTCAAAGACGCCGCCTGTGCTCCCCCCACAGAGCTAAAACAACTGACGGGAGGCAGAGTTTGAAGACGTACACAATCAGCGAGCTTGCGCGCGAATTCCAGGTGACGCCGCGTGCACTGCGTTTCTACGAAGACAAAGGGTTGCTTTCGCCGACGCGCGACGGGTTGAACCGTGTCTACTCCACGCGAGACCGCGCAAGACTGAAGCTCATTCTCCAGGGGAAGAGCGTCGGTTTCTCGCTGCAGGACATTCGCGAGATCCTCGATCTCTACATGCTCGAAGGACACCGGGCGCAATTGAAGCTTTCGCTCAAGAAATCGCGAGACCAGATCAAGAACCTCGAGAAGCAACGTGAAGACATCGAGGCGGCTCTGGAAACGCTGCATAAAGGCGTGAAGTGGACCGAAGAAAAGCTGCAGGAACTCGGGCCGGGCCCGGATGTCGAGCAGTCGGCCCGCGCCTACGAGCGTGTAGCGCGGGCCGGACTCGACGGCGACGCGGCGCATCTCGACAGCTGACGCAAAGTCAGTCTCGACGCCTAGTCAGCTGGTGATATGACGCCAGTGCTTCTGGCTGCCGGACACGCGTTCGCGCTACGGCAGCCAGATCACGTCAAGCTGCAAGGTAGTGAGGACAGATGCCCAAGTATCAGGCGCCGCTCAGGGACATGAAGTTCCTGCTCAATGAAGTGCTTGAGATAGGGACGTACTCAAACCTGCCACGCTTCTCGGACGCGCCGCCGGATGTGGTGGACGCTGTGCTGGAAGGCGGGGCGGCATTCGCGCAGGAAGTACTGCAACCGATCAACGCCATCGGCGACCGTCAGGGCTGCAAGCGCAATCCCGATGCGTCGGTGAAGACGCCGGACGGTTTCAAGGCCGCGTTCAAGCAGATGTCGGACGATGGCTGGATGGCGATGTCGGCCGACCAGCAATGGGGCGGGCAGGGCCTTCCCCGCGTCGTGTCGATGCCGTTCCTCGAGATGTGCTCGTCGGCCAACATGGCGTTCTCCATGTATCCGGGCCTGACGCGTGGCGCGGCCGAAGCCATCCAGGAAGGTGGCTCGGACGAGCAGAAGAAGACTTACCTGACCAACATGATGACCGGCAAATGGGCCGGCACGATGAACCTCACTGAGCCGCAGTGCGGAACGGACCTGGGCCTGATCCGCACCAAGGCGGTGCCGCAGCCGGATGGCTCCTACAAGATCACCGGGCAGAAGATCTGGATCTCGGGCGGCGAGCAGGACCTGACCGAGAACATCATCCAGCTGGTGCTGGCGCGCATCGAAGGCGGGCCGGAGGGGATCAAGGGCATCTCGCTGTTCATCGTGCCGAAGTTCATGGTCAACGCCGATGGCTCGCTGGGCGCGCGCAATGCGTTCCAGTGCGGCGGCCTCGAAGAGAAGATGGGCATCCACGGCAATTCGACGTGCGTGATGCATTATGAAGGCGCGACGGGCTTCCTGGTGGGCGAGCCGCACAAGGGCATGCGCACCATGTTCGTGATGATGAACGAAGCGCGGCTGGGCGTTGGCCTGCAGGGTCTCGCGCAAGCCGAGGTGGCGTTCCAGAACGCGGCGGAGTTCGCGCGTGATCGCGTGCAGGGCCGTTCGATCACCGGCGTGAAAGCGCCGGACAAGCCTGCTGACCCGATCATCGTGCACCCCGATGTGCGCCGCATGCTGATGAACATGAAATCGTTCACCGAAGGCGCGCGCGCGTTCGCGTACTGGACCGCGCTGCAGGGCGATCTCGAGAAGGTCTCGCCGGATGCGCATGTGCGCGAAAAGGCGGAAGACCGCATGACGCTGCTGACGCCGGTGATCAAGGCGTTCCTCACCGATCGCGGCTTCCAGTGCACGACGGATGCGCTGCAGCTGCATGGCGGCACGGGCTATACGCGCGAGCAGGGCGTCGAGCAGTTCGTGCGCGATGCGCGGATCGCGCTGATCTATGAAGGCACCAACGGCATCCAGGCGCTGGACCTTGTCGGCCGCAAGCTGGCGGCGAATGGCGGCCGGGCTGTGTTCGGCTTCTTCTCGGATCTCGAAGAGTTCGTCGCGGCGAACGAGGCCGACCCGCGCATGAAGCCCTATATCGAGGGCCTGCAGTCGGCGACGGCTCAGCTGAAGGAAGCCACGATGTGGCTGATGCAGAACGGCATGTCGAACTTCGACAACGCCGGTGCGTCAAGCCATGACTATCTACAGCTTTTCGGCCTGACGGCGTTCGCGCTGATGTGGGCCAAGATGGCGAAAGCCGCCCTTGAGCGCGAGGGAACCGGCGACGCCTTCTACGCCAACAAGCTTGCTACTGCCCGGTATTTCTTCGAAAGAGTGTTGCCTGACGTAACGTCACATCTCGCAAAGGTAAAGACAGGCGCGGGCTCCGTGATGGCCCTGCCTGCCGACGCATTCTGACAGGGCGCCGCTTCCGCCGGCGCCAGCCCCTTGAGCCCGTCTCCGGGCCAGGAATCGAAAGGAGGCCGCCATGGCCGAAGCCTATATCTATGACGCCGTCCGCACGCCGCGCGGCAAGGGCAAGAGCTCGGGCTCGTTGCACGAGATCACCGCGCTGCAGCTGGGCACGCAGGTGCTGAAGGCGATCAAGGAGCGCAACGGCCTCAAGGACACGTCCAAGATCGACGACGTGATCTTCGGCTGCGTGACGCCGATCGCCGAGCAGGGCTCGGACATCGCGCGTATCGCCGTGCTGAACGCCGATTATTCGGAAACGACAGCGGGCGTGCAGGTCGACCGCTTCTGCGCGTCGGGCCTCGAAGCCTGCAACATCGCGGCGGCGAAAGTCATGACCGGCGAGGCCGACATGGCGATCGGTGGCGGCGTTGAAGCCATGAGCCGCGTGCCGATGGGATCGAACGGCGGCGCGTGGGCGTCGAACCCCGAGATCGCGATGAAGTCCTACTTCGCGCCGCAGGGCATCGGCGCGGACCTGATCGCCACCAAGTACGGCTTCTCGCGCGATGACGTGGATGCTTACGCCGTCGAGAGCCAGAAGCGTGCAGCGAAAGCCTGGAAAGAAGGCCGCTTCTCGAAATCGGTCGTGGGCGTCAAGGACCAGCTCGGCGTGACGATCCTCGCCCACGACGAAACCGTGCGCGGCGATACGACGATGCAGACGCTGGCGGCGCTGAGCCCTTCGTTCGAGCAGATGGGTGTGATGGCGTTCGATGACGTCGTGAAGCAGCGTTATCCGGAAGTCGAAAAGCTGAACCACGTGCACCACGCCGGCAACTCGTCGGGCATCGTGGATGGCGCATCGGCCGTGCTGATCGGCAACAAGGAAACCGGCGATGCACTGGGCCTCAAGCCGCGCGCGCGCATCAAGGGCTTTGCCTCCATCGGCTCCGAGCCGTCGATCATGCTGACCGGCCCGTCGCTGGTGACCGAGAAGCTTCTCAAGAAGCTTGGCATGACGCCCGAGGACATCGACCTCTACGAACTCAATGAAGCGTTCGCTTCGGTCGTCCTGCGCATGATGCAGGCGCTCAACATCCCGCACGAGAAGATGAACGTGAACGGCGGCGCCATCGCCATGGGCCACCCGCTCGGCGCGACCGGCGGCATGATCCTCGGCACGGTGCTCGACGAGCTCGAGCGTTCGGACAAGGAAACGGCGCTGGTCACTCTCTGCGTCGGCGCGGGCATGGGCACGGCAACGGTGATCGAGCGGATGTAATGCAGATCAGTGAAGCGAAGCTGAGCGGACTTGTCATTTCGGCGCTCACGGGCGTCGGCCTGACGCTCCTGCTGAACCAGGCGCTGCGCGACCTCGGCTTTGCTCTCTCGATCTCGATCCCGATTACGCTGGTGATGGGCGCGGTGATGTTCGTGTTCGCGTCCGACAACATCAAGAAGGGCGGCGATAAGCCGCCGAAAGGTAGCTAAGATGAAACTCGAAACCTTCGGCTGGGATGTGGATGCAGACGGCATCGCGACAGCCACGTTTGACGTGCCGGGCCGCTCGATGAACACGCTGACCGGGGCGGCGATTGCCGATCTCGGCGCGATCGCCAAGGAAGTGGCGACGAACGACGCCATCAAGGGCCTCGTCATCACGTCCGGCAAATCCAGCGGCTTCTGCGCGGGCGCCGACCTCGGCGAACTCGGCGGTGGTTCGGGCGGCGGTGGCGGATCGGGCGATCCGGAAGCGCAACTGAAAGCGGCATTCGACCGCTCGTTCGCGATGAACAAGCTGCTGCGCACGCTGGAAGCCGGGAAGAAGCCGGTGGCCTGCGCGATCAACGGTCTCGCCCTCGGCGGCGGTCTCGAAGTTGCGTTGGCTTGCCACTACCGCATCGCGGCGAATGACAATCCGAAACTGCAGCTCGGCCTGCCGGAAGCCAAGGTCGGCCTGATGCCGGGCGGCGGCGGCACGCAGCGCCTGCCGCGCATCATGGGCGCGCAGGCGGCGGCGCCGTTCCTGCTGCAGGGCGACAGCATGACCGCCGATCAGGCCAAGGGTAATGGCGTGGTGCACGAACTCGCGCCGACGTCGGAGCTGGTCGCGAAGGCCAAGGCGTGGGCGAAGGCCAACCCGAACGCGAAAGCGCCGTGGGACGATCCGAAGTACAAGATCCCGGGCGGCAACCCGAACTCGCAAGGTGGCTCGACCGTGTTCACGTTCGGCTCGGCCATGCTGGCCAAGCAGACTTGGGGCAATTTCCCGGCGCAGAAGCACATTCTCTCCGCCGTGTATGAAGGCCTGTCGGTTCCGATCGACGCCGGCCTGCGCATCGAGAGCCGCTACTTCGTCAAGACGCTGATGACGCCGGAAGCGAAGGGCATGATCCGCTCGCTGTTCCTGTCGATGCAGGAACTGGGCAAGGGCGCGTCGCGCCCGGCGGGCTTCCCGACGTTCGAGATCAAGAAGGCCGTGGTCGTTGGCGCCGGCCTGATGGGCGCGGGCATTGCCTATGTGCAGGCCAAGGCCGGCATCCCGACCATCCTGCTCGACGTGAGCCAGGAGTCCGCGGACAAGGGCAAAGCCTACTCGCAACGCATCGTCGACAAGGACGTGTCGCGCGGCAAGCTGAGCAAGGAGAAGGGTGACGCGCTGCTGGCGCTGATCACGCCGACCTCTGACTACAGCCACGTCAAAGGCGCAGACATCGTCGTCGAGGCGGTGTTCGAGAACGTCGAGCTGAAAGCCAAGGTGACGGCGCAGATTGAGGAGCATCTCGGCGATACGGCCGTGATGGGCACGAACACGTCGACGCTGCCGATCACGGGTCTCGCGAAGGCTTCGAAGCGCCCGGCAAACTTCATCGGCATCCACTTCTTCTCGCCGGTCGAGCGGATGGGCCTCGTCGAGATCATCATGGGCAAGGAAACCACCCAGGAGACGCTCGCCAAGACGATGGACTACGTGCTGAAGATCAAGAAGACGCCGGTGGCTGTGAACGATTTCCGCGGCTTCTACACCAGCCGCGTGTTCGGCACATATCCGGAAGAAGGCATGACGATGCTGGGCGAAGGCATCGCCCCGGCGATCATCGAGAATGTCGGTCGCATGGCCGGCATGCCGATGGGCCCGCTGGAAGTGTCCGACTCGGTCGGCATCGACACGATGCTGAAGATCGGCCGCGAGAGCGCCAAGGCGGCGGGCAAGTCCTATGAGCAGAACCCGGTGGGTGATCTGGTCGCCTGGATCGTGGACTCGCAGCAACGCGTCGGCCGCAAGGCTGGCAAGGGCTTCTACGACTACAACGAAGCCGGCAAGCCCTCGCGCCTCTATCCGGACATCGGCAAGAAGATCGAGATCAAGACCAAGGAATGCCCGCCGGAGCTGAAGGCGGAGCTGACCAAGCGCTTCCTGTATCGCCAGTGCGTTGAGGTGGCTCGCTGCTTCGAGGAGGGTGTCATCCTCGATGCACGCGATGCGGATATCGGCTCGATCCTCGCGTGGGGCTTTGCGCCGTACACGGGCGGCGTGTGTTCGTACATGGACCTGAAAGTCGGCATCAAGACGTTCGTCGAAGAGCTCGACCAGATGGCCGAGAAGCATGGCGAGCGCTTCCGCCCGAATGCGCTGCTGCGCGAGATGGCGGCCAAGGGCCAGACCTTCTACGGCCGCTTCCCGCCGAAGGACCAGAAGGCGGCGGCTGCCTGATCTGATCGACGATCTGAAATGGAGGCCGGGTGAGAGCGCATCTCACCCGGCCTTTTTCATTTGCCGATATGCGACTTCAGGAACGCTGCGATCGCGGTGAGCGCTTTCGTGCGGCTGTCGGGGGCGACGAGGCTGTGGTCGTCCTTGCCGATGCGGAGATAGGTGACGGGCTTGTTCGCGGACTTGAGCGCCTGCTCCATCAGGTCGCTCTGGCGGTCGGGAACGACAAGGTCGTCGGCGCCGTGAATGAGCAGGACAGGCGCCTTGAACTTGTCGGCGAGGCGATAGGGCGAGACGGCTTCGATCGCCGCGCCATCCTTTGCGGGGTCGCCGATGACGTTCTTCCAGTAGGCGTAGGGCCGCGAGTCCGCGCCGTGCTCGCGTATCTCATGGCCGAGCATCGTTTTCAGGTCGGAGACGCCGGCGATGGCGACGACACACTTGTATAGGTCCGGCGTCAGCGCGCCGCCGGCGAGGGCAGCGTAGCCGCCATAGCTCCAGCCGAGGATGCAGGTGCGGTTGGGGTCGGCCCACTCCATGTTGATCAGCGCCTCTGCGCCGTCGGTGACGTCGTCCTGCATCTTGCGGCCCCACTGGCCATAGCCAGCCTCGGCGAACCCGGCGCCGAAGCCGCCGGAGCCGCGGAAGTTGGGTTGCAGCACGACATAGCCCTCGTTGGCGAGGAACTGGGCGAGCCAGTCGAAGCCGACGGAGTCATAGCTCTCGGGCCCGCCATGGGGCATGACGATCATTGGCAGGTTCTTGCGCGCGTCCTCCGCTACGCCGACGGGCCAGGTGATCAGCGCGGGAATGGTGAGGCCGTCACGCGCCTTGTATTCGATGGTGATAACCTCGCCGATCTCTTCCGGCTTGATGTCGGGCCGCGAGCGGGCGACCTGCGAGAGCTTCTTGGCGGTACGGTCGAACAGCATGTAGCGCGGCGGTTGTGATCCGCCTTCGGCGAACAGCAGGACCTTCGACCAGTCGTCCGTCCACGAGACAAGGCTGACCGCTGCATCGGGCATCGCCGCGATGGCCGATTTCACGTCACGGTTCAAAGCCTCGTCGAAGAGGTCATAGCTCGGGTACAGGCCGGAATAGATAACACCCATCACGACCTTGTTCTCGTCATTGATGACGCCGGCAATCTCGACGCCGTCGCGCGAGCGCAGCGGCCCGGTCATCTTGCCGTCGGTGAGGGACATTTCGAACATCTGTGCGAAGTCGGACTCCTCGTACTTCAAGGCGATCAGCGCGCCCTCGCGTTCCGAGAAGCCGGCGAGGCTGATCGAGGGGTCCTTGGTGGTCTCCGAGAAGATCACGCGGTCGGCCCCGCTGGGATCGACGGCGCGGACTTCGTACAGGCTGCGCTTCTCGCTGAAATCGGTGCGCGCGACGACGCGGCCATGATCATCCATGATCCAGTTGGTCGTGGCGTTCGTGCCCGTATAAAGCGGCATGCGAACGCCGCGGCCGGTATCGAGGTTGACCTTGACCAGATCCAGCGTGGGATCGGAGCCTGTGCGCTCCATGTAGGCGGGCATGTAGACGTACTGCCCGTCCGGATCGACGCCCGAAATACGGCCAAGGCCCGACTGGAAAGCATAGAGCCCTTGTGTGCCGACCAGCAGCTGAACAATCTTGCGCGTCGTGATGTTGTAGGCGAACGCCGATGTGTCCTCGTAGCGCATCGTCCGGCCGCCGTTTGCGGTGAGCTGCGAGGCGAGCAGGATAATGTAGTTGGGCCCGGCCCAGTAGGCCCCGCGCGCTTTCACGTCGCCGAGGTTGATCAGGGCTTCGTTCTTGCCGGTAGCGATCTCGTATTTTGCGAGGAAGACGCCGCCGTTGACCCGGCTGAGATAGGCCACGTACTTGCCATCGGGTGAAATGTCCGGCGAGCCCACCGCGGGCAGGTCGCTGAACGCTTCCAGCGGCGGCTTGGCGTGGGCCGTTCCTGCGAGCAGGCCGATGGCGGCGAGTGCGAATGCCAGGCGTTTCAGCATGTCCGTTCCCCTTCCCAAAAGTACGTCCTAGTTCGGCTTCTTTCCGATGTGCGTGTTCAGGAATTCCGTCAGCGCAATGAGGACCTGCCGCCGGCTCTCATTGTCGACGAGGCTGTGGTCGTCACCGGCAATGCGGATGAACTGCACGTCCTTGCGTGCGCCCTTGAGCGCGTCATTCATCATGATGCTCTGCCGGATCGGCACCACATTGTCGGACGCGCCGTGGATGAGCAGGACGGGCGCCTTGAACTTGTCGGCGTGAAGCGCGGGCGAGACGGCGTCGATCGCCGCGCCGTCCTTGTCCGAATCGCCGATGAGTTCTTCCCAATAGGTGAGCGTCCTTGAGAGGGCGCCGTGCTCCTGTTTTTCGGTTTTCAGCATCTCGCGCAGGTGGGACACGCCGGCGATGGAGACAACGCACTTGTAGAGATCCGGCGTCGACGTGCCGCCGGCCAGCGCCGCGTAGCCGCCATAGCTCCAGCCGACAATGCAGACGCGCGACGGATCGGCCCAGCCCATCTTGATAAGCGCATTAACGCCATCGGTGATGTCGTCCTGCATCTTGCGGCCCCACTCGCCATGGCCTGCCACGGCAAAGCTCGAACCAAAGCCACCCGAGCCGCGGAAGTTCGGTTGCAGCACCGCATAGCCTTCATTGGCGATGAACTGGGCCAGCCAGTCGAACCCGACAGAGTCGTAAGCTTGAGGTCCGCCATGGGGCATGACGATCAGCGGCAGGTTCTTGCGGTTCTCCGGCGCCACGCCCACCGGCCAGGTGATCAGGCTGGGAATGGGCAGGCCGTCGCGCGCCTTGTAGGCCACGGTCACGACCTCGCCGACATCCTCCGCCTTGATCTCCGGGCGTGCGCTGGCGATCACGCGCAGCTGCTTGGTGGTTCGGTCATACAGGTAGTACCGCTCCGCCTGCTTGCCGCCTTCGACCAGCAACAGCAGCCGCGACCAGTCATCCGACCAGGAGTCGAGATACACGGCCGATCCATCGAACGAACCCATCAGCTGGTTCAGGTCCGCCTCGACCTTCTCGTCGAACATTTCATAGCTCGGGAACATGCCGGAATAGCGCACGCCGTAGACCACGCGGTTGAGGTCGCTGACCGTCGCGGCGACATCGGCGTCGTCGCGCTGCATGATCGGATCGGAGAATGTGCCATCCGCCATGGACAAGGTGCGGAGCGACAGGAAATCGGACTCGCCCGCGTCGACCGTAAACAGCGACTTGCTGTCGCTGGAAAGGCCGACGACGTTGATGACGGGAAGATCCGTGTCCTTCTCGTAGATGGCTTTCCATGAGCCATCCGGCTGGCGCGCCTTCACCTCGTGCTGCTTGAATGTCTCGCTGAAATCCTCGCGCACGGCGGCGCGGCCCTTGCTGTCCACCAGCCAGTCCACCGTCTCGTCCGAGGCGCGGCCACCCTCCAGCAGCGTCCCGCGTCCCGTGTCGATCGCCACGCGCAGGAGATCGTAGTCGGGGTTCGAGTCGTTCATGCCCATGTAAGCCGGCATCAGGATGTGCTTGCCATCCGGCTCGACGCCCAGAATGCGGCCGAGGCCGCTCTGCGCCGGGAAGATGTCCTTTGTCTCGCGGAGCAGCAGCACGCTCTTGCCGGTCTGGAGGTTGAACGCATGCGCGGAGGAGGCCTCCCAGCGCCCTGCAAACCCGGCGGCCCGCGCCTCCTTGGTGGCGATCAGCACGACATAGTCATTGCCGACGAAATGGATGTAGCGCGCCTTGATCTCGCTGACGCGCGTGATGCCCTGGCTCTTGGACGTGGTGAGGTCGTGGATGACCAGCACATCGTCGCCGTTCTGGCGCTGCAGGAAGGCGACCTTCTTGCCGTCGGGCGAAAGCTGCATGGCGCGCACTTGCGGCATGTCGCCGAAGGCTTCCATGGGCGGTTTCGCGTGCGCGGGCGCCGCGAAAGCCAGGCCAGCCAGACATGCAGACGCAAGGATAGTACGCAGGCGCATCAATTCCCCCCGGATCGAGCCGTGTGATGAGACGTTATCGCAATCCGCAGCAGCGGGAAGCCCCCGCGCGCATGCATGATTGTGCACATTGACGGCGGCGTCAGCTCAGCGATGATTTGGGTGAAACCGGAACAGGAGCATCCGTGATGCTGAAAATGGCGGGCGTGGCGGCGGCGTTGCTGGCGATGACAGGCGTTGCCGGCGCGGAGGTGACGGCGAAGGCGCCGGACGGGATGACGCTGCATATCGCGGCGGAGTCATCGCTGGACCGGGATGCGGCTTGGGCGCGGCTGCTGGACATCGCGTCGTGGTGGTCGGATGCGCACACCTATTCGGGTGCTGCAAAGTCGGTGAGCCTGGACGCGCAGGCGGGCGGATGCTGGTGCGAGATCTGGAGCGGTGGCGAGGTGGAGCATGGCCGCGTGGTGATGGTGATGCCAAAGCAGGTGCTGCGGGTTCATGGCGCATTCGGACCGCTGCAGGAGCTTGGCGTGCAGGCGGCGATGACGTTCACGCTGTCGGATGGCGGCGCTGGCAAGACGAAGCTGACGCTGGACTACAAGGTGGTGGGGTCTTCGCTGTCCGGTCTCGACAAGCTGGCGCCGATTGTGGACCAGGTGCTGGGCGAGCAGGTGAAGCGGTTCGCTGCAGGCTCATGAGGCCAAATAAAAAGGGCGCTCCGGAGAGCGCCCTTTCCATTTTAGCTGATCGCCAGTCGACTACTGGGTGACCGGACGGAGCACAACCTGCACGCGGCGGTTGATGCGGCGTTTGTCTTCCGTGTCATCCGGCGAGATGAGCGGTTGGGTTTCGCCGAGGCCGCCCGAGGCAATACGCTGGCCGATCACGCCCTTGCCCTGCAGGTAGTTCTGCACGGACTGCGCGCGCGCGTAGGACAGGTTGAGGTTGGCTTGCGCTTCACCTTCCGTCGACGCGTGACCGATGATGTCGATCGTGGTCTTCGGATAGAGATTCAGAGACTCCGCGACCTTGTCGAGCGTCGGCATGAAGGCCGGATCGAGGGCGGCCGAGCCCTTCGAGAAGGTGACGTCCGACGGCATCACGAGTTCGATGCGATCGCCAACGCGCTGGACGCCGATGCCGCTCGAGGCGACCTTGCGGCGCATGTCTTCTTCCTGGCCGTCCATGTAGCGGCCGATGCCCGCGCCGGCGAGTGCGCCGACAGCGGCGCCCACAGCGGCGTTGCGGCCGTCATTACCACCAGCGAACACGCCGCCGATGCCACCGACGATGGCGCCGATGGCGGCGCCGCGGCCGGTATTGCCCCAGATTGATTCGCCCGTGACCGGGTCGGTTGCGCACGCGCCGAGGGACAACGCAGCAGCCATGAACACAAGAGTCCGTTTCATCGATATCTCCCTATACGTCCGAATCGACGCCCACGCCGGTTCGCGCCGATGTATATCGGCGGCGGTATGGGCACAAACGCGGCGCCAATGGATCGGTTGCGCCTTTGTTGGTTCATTCCGAATTCATCGAGTCCCGCAGGGCGGGCCAACGGCGCACAGATCTCGCGAGACGCGCGAGAAAAGTTGGCGCCCGTTCACCGGGCATCGGGGCCGGGCCGTTCGAAACCTCATGAAAATCAGAAATGTAGGAGAAAGTGTTGCTTCCCGCACACGACTGCATGGCATTGCCGCTAGGGCTCCTCTCCGCAAAGGGAAGTGCTAGTGTCCCGAGTCTAGATTGCCCGGCCGCAATGCGGCACGGGTGGCAGGGAGCGAGGTTGCCGGATGCCGGGTTTCGCCGGGCGAAACGTTGCACGTGGGTTTGGCCGCATGACGCCGGCCGCGCTCGCCATCCTGCTGGCGCTGGGCGCCTGCGGGAATAATTCCGGCGCTGCTCCGGGTGACGCCCAGAACGCCGCGCCGGCAATCGCGCTGCAGGGCTCCTCCTCATCCGCGACCGGGGCCTCTGATCCGGTTGGCTCGACAACATTCGCGACCCCCTCGGGTCCGCTCGACACGACGACGTGGGTGCTGGCGCCGCCATTCTCGGCCGGTGGCGATGAGCCGTTCTGGCGGATGGAGATCGTGGACGGCTGGTTCTCGTTCAAGCGGGCGGGCCTGCGCGCGATCGAAGAGCCGCTGGTGCAGCCGAAGCAGCAGAATGGCTCTGACGTGTTTGAGACCGGCGCGCTGCGCGTGACCATCCAGCGCGAGGCTTGCTCCACCGAACAGGGCGGCTCGGGCGAGTTTTCAGTGACGGTGCAGTTCGACAAGAATGATTTCGACGGCTGCGCTTTCTCCGGCCAGATCGTGACGGCTTCGGCTGAAGCGGCCACGGTGGTCGAGGCGCTGACGCCTATAGATGCGTGCCTGGCCAAGCTGGGACAACCGGCGTTGGCGACGGCGGTCTATCCGCGTCAGGACGGCGAGCAGACAGCGGTTGCGCTCGCGGCCAAGACGGGCGCGTTCTACGAGTGCGTCACCGAGAGCAACGGGACGAATGTGGTCTCGCTCGATCCGATCGACCAGGGCTCGCAGCCGGCCTGGATGCGCCGCATGCGTTTCCTGCGCGATGGCGTGGCGAGTTCGGCGGCGTGTCCCGAAGCGGAAGACGTTCGCATCGGCGACAAGGTGATCGGCAAGCTGCTCGGCAAGAGCTGCAAGTTCTAGGTCAGGCGATCAGGTCCAGGGTTTGTAGATGTTCGGGCCCGGCTGCTTTGCCGGCGCTGCGGGCTTTGGCGCGACGGCCGACGCCATGGCGCGCTGGAAGTCGGCTGCCGTGGTGGCTTCGACGGACTGCACCGAGCGGGCGCTGATGCTCATGATCGGCGTGCGGTCGGTAGATTTTGGCGGCGCTACGATCGGGGCGGGTTTTGGCGGCTGGGGTTTCGCGAAGCTCACCGTGCGGCCGAAGCTGGCGAGCGGCGTGGCGCGCGGGACTGGCGTTTTTGGCGGGGCGGACAGCGCGGACATGGCGGGCGCGTTTGCGGGTCTTCCGCTGGTTGCGAAGCCGCGCGCGCGGTCGGCCATTTCGGCGATGCGGGTTGCGTAGGTTCCGTCGCCGCTGGGCCACGGGACGGCGGCCAGCGCTTCGGTTCCGGCGCGCTCCAGTTCGCGGCCGTCATCGCGGAGAAGGCGCATCAGGGGCGGCTGGGCGGCGATCTCGACGACATAGCCCTCGGTTTCGAGGCGCGAGGCGTTGTCCTCGGCGGGCTGCCAGCCGAGTCCGCCCGTGGCCGTCAGCTCGTACAGCTTTCGGATCAGTTGCTGGGTCGTTGGATGCAGCATTCGGAAGCCCCCTCGGCGCCGAAACGAACATGGGAGGCGGACCGCATTCGGGTCAAGTCTTTGCGGGTTTTCCGATCCGACGAGCGAGAAGGCGCGAGAGGCGCGCTGCGTCAACGGTTTCGCATTCCCAGATGACCGCCGGCTTCCAGCCAAGCTTGCGGAGGTCGGCCAGATTCCGGCGATCCCGCGCGACGTTGCGGCCAATCTTGGCGAGCCAGTAGGCGCGATTGGCCTGCGGGACGCGGGCGCCGCGCGGGCAATCATGGCCGTGCCAGAAGCATCCGTGGACGAACAGGGCAATGCGGCGAGCGGGAAAGACAAGATCCGGCTTGCCGGGCAGGTCATCCCGCCTCAGCCGGAACCGCAGCCCAGACTTATGGGCGGCGCGGCGCACTTTCAACTCCGGATCTGTGTCGCGCGATTTTACCGCGCGCATGACGGCGGAGCGTTTCTCGGCGTCGAAGGCGTCGGTCATGGCAGAGGCTGGCCCGCTTCATCAACATAGCCGGCGAAGGCGTAGAGGTAGATGGCGTTTGGTGGTTGGCCTCTGGTGCTGGCGGCCAGTTTCACGCGGGCTCCCGGCCTGTAGTTTACAACGTGCGGAAGGCCGACCGTGACCCTCGATCCGTTATCGAGCAGGACGTTTACCTGCGTTTGATGCGTGAACCGTGTCTGATGCAGGAACGCAGTCTCGGCGACCCCGTACACCGGCTCAAGTGAGCGGCGCGGATTGGCGGACAGGAACATCATAGACATGGTGATCGCGCCTGTGACGGCAACGGTCGAAACGATGGCGATCAGATTCCTGGGGCCGAAACCGCGAAAAGTCTCGCCAAGACGCAACCACCAGAGACGAAGGTTGAAGCTCCAGTTGTTCATTGACCGCTTCCCCCAACCCGCCAGTCAGCCCCCCTACGACTTCACCGGTTCGTCCGCGTAGCCGGCAAAGCGATAGGTGACCTGGTGCATGGGGCCGAGGTCGCGGCGGTGGATTTCGACGCGCAGCTGGA
>JAOATF010000161.1:0-2080 GCA_030158285.1 Hyphomonadaceae bacterium | reverse complement strand
GTGACCTGGTGCATGGGGCCGAGGTCGCGGCGGTGGATTTCGACGCGCAGCTGGACGTTCTGGCGGACGGGGTCCTTGCCGGGGAGATCGAGTTCGATGGTCGGGCCGGTGTCGAGGCGGACCATTTCGTGGTGGTACTGGCCGCCCTTGCGCGTGGTGACGACGCCGCCATCGTTGACCAGCGTGGCCATGACGGTGGCTTCGAGACGATCCGGCATCGAGGAGAAGGCCATGCTGCCGCCGAGCAGGCCGAGCATGGCGATGCCGATGATCACCAGCATCTTCTGTTCCCACACGGCGCGCAGGAACATCTGGCGCTGGGCGCGGCGGATGCGGCGGTCGAGTTCGCGTTGACGGTCGTCCATGGCCTGTCTCGCTGGCTGGAGCGGGGGCAATCTACGCCCGTCCGGGTTCGGACGAAATGGCCGCTTCGCCGCAGGTTGAGATTGTGTCTCACATCAGACGCGGCAATGGTCGCGCATCGATTCTGAAGGAGTGAAGCCAGATGGCTCGTACGACGCACCGCAGCACCGGCGGCAAGAAGCTCTATGCCGTTCGCGACAAGGACGGCCAGTTCAAGGACATCCAGACCTACAAGCGTGCCCACGGCCAGGACGTGAAACGGACAAGCAAGGCGGAAGCGATGGCTGATGCGAAAGCCGCCGCGAAGAAGCCGGCGAAGAAGGTGGCTCCGAAAAAGGCCGCCAAGCCTGCCGTGAAGAAAGCGCCGGCCAAGACCGCTGCGAAGAAAATGGCGCCGATGAAGACGGCCAAGAAAGCCAAGAAGGCTTCGAAGAAGAAGTAGGACCTAGGCGGCTGCTCGCGCCTTGCCGCCTGTGGCGAGAGGCGCGAGCAGATGCTCACCGAGCCAGCGCACGACGGGGACAGAGACGCCGTCGCCCACCACTTTCAGCGCATTGGTTTCGGCAGGCGGCAGCTTGTAGCTGTCATCCAGCCCCATCAGGCGCGCGGCTTCGCGCGACAGCAGCGGACGCAGACGGGCGCGGCCATTCTCGGTGACCAGCAGCAACTGTTTCGATGAGCCGCCCGCGGGCGTGCGCAGGCAGCCGGCGATGCCGTCGTAGCGGATTTCGGCGCGCTGGTGGCGTTCGCCGTGTTCGATGCGGATGCGGCGGAAGACGGCGCCGGCGTTCCAGTTGGGATCGGCGAGGGCGGCATCCACACGCGCACGGTGGAGCGGGGCCATCTGGCCCAGCAGCTTTTCGGTGTCGGCGTCGGAGCGCCAGACGCTTTCGGGCGGCTTGCGATCGAGCAGCGAGGCAAGGTCTGCATTGCGGCGCACTGGATGCGGCAGGCGCCACCAGACCCAGGCCATGTGGGTCGTGTCCGACATTGCGGCCACGGCGGCGCGCAGGGCGGGCGGATGGTAGAGCGGATCGGCTTCATCGGCGACGAGCCCGGCGGGGATGCGGCCCTTGTGGGCGATGATGAAGAGTCGCTGGCGGGACTGGGGCGAGAACAGCGCGGCGTCGATCAGCATGGCGCCGACGCGATAGCCGGCGTCAGCGAGTTCTGTGACGAGCGCCGCGAAGTCGCGGCCGTTGTGCGAGGACAGGAGGCCCGCGACGTTTTCGATCGTGATGGTTTTCGGCGCGCGGTCGCCCAGCTTCGTGATGACATTCCAGAAACCCCAGAAGGCGCCCGAGCGCGGGGCGTTGAGACCACGACGGCCGCCGGCGAGCGACAGGTCCTGGCAGGGGAACGACGCCCAGGCGAGATCGGCGGTCGGGAGCTTTGACGCGTGGAGGTTCCAGACATCGCCCTGTTCGACGCGGGCGTCCGGGAAGTTGGCGCGGTAGGCGGCGCATTTCATGGCGTCGAGGTCGTTGGCGAAGGCGCAATCGAAGCGGCCATCGAGGCCCACATGCGCCATGCCGCCGCCGGCGAAGAATTCGAGGAAGGAGGGGCGGGCGCTCGGCATTACGGGAAACTGCCGTGATTCGGGGTGGCGCGCGCGGCCGACCCTAGTCGAACATCTTCGAGATCGACTCGTCGTTCGCGATGCGGCGGATGGCTTCGCCGATGAGGGGGGCGAGGGAGATGGTGCGGATCTTCTTGG
>JAOATF010000160.1 GCA_030158285.1 Hyphomonadaceae bacterium | reverse complement strand
TTTTGGGCCAGAGCTTTGAGATCATTGGAAACAGGTGCGTCTGTTTCCCTTGGATCTGTACAGCGAGTTTCCCTCGAATCCGGGGTTATTCATTCCAGCTGAAGGCCTCTTCCACGCCGACGCCGAAGACTTGCGCGATGCGGAAGGCGGCTTCCAGCGAGGGGCCGTACTTGCCGGCTTCGATGGCGACGATGGTCTGGCGGGTGACGCCGATGCGTTCGGCGAGGTCGGCTTGTGTCATCTCGCCGTGCTCGAAGCGAAGGCGGCGGATCTGGTTGGTGATGGGGAGGCTTTTGTCTTTCTGGGGCATCAGTAACCGCGCCGGAACATGATGATCTGCGCGACGGCGACGACGATGGTGGAGACCACGAGGCCGAGGAAGGCGTAGTTGGTGATGTCGATCATGTTCACGCCGTGCATGTGCGTCGGGATGATGAGGGCGCCGGTTGCGGCCATCAGCACGTAGTAGCCGATGGTGTGGGAGCGCGCCTGGATCATCTTCTCGCGCTCATCGCGCGGGCCGCGACCATCCTTCGGCGTGGTGACGGCGGCAAGCACGGTAAGGCCGACCTGCAGGAGGATGAGCGTGAGGACGCAGATCAGTCCCAGGTGGAGCATCGCCATCGAACGCTCGGGCACGGCGCCGCTGAACACCGCGCCGTAATAGACGCCGAAGCAGAGCGCGACGGTGACCAGCGTGATCCACGCGGACTTTTCACGGAAGGACATGCGGGCCTCGCGGGTGGTGCAAAAAGGGACTCGACTACGTGTATAGAATCTTTTACACCATGTCTGGTTTTGTTGTCACGCCTTTTTCGGGCGCCGGCGCGTGAAATTGCGCGAGTCCGGCGGCGGGAAGGCCTTGTCCTGAAGGAGGAGATGATGCGGGTATTGATGATTGCGGCTGCGGTGATGACGGCGGCGCCGGTGGCGTTTGCGCAGCATGGGGCGCAGCCCCAGGGCGCACAGCAGCAGGGCGAGACGCTCAACCTGCAGGGTGATCAATCGGCGTGGATCAACAATCCGCACATGCGCGCCTACTTCGACCTGACGAAGGCGAAGCTGGGCGGCGGCGTGGCGCTGGATTTCGAGGCGTATCGCGATGCGTCCTACGCGATCTTTCGCGCGTTCGGTACGTCGATGGGAATGAGCCCCGAGGGGATGGTGGATCACCTCAAGGATATTCCGCGGCAGATGGTTGGGATCGTGAAGGACGATCCCAAGGTTCTGGGGAGCTATGATGCGTTTGTGGTGGCGTTGATGGGGCCGCAGTAGGCCCTACTTCCCGCCCGCGTACATCTTCACCAGCTGGTAGAGGAACATGCGGCCTTCCATCAGCTGTTTGACGCCGACGCGCTCGTTGAGGCCGTGGGCGTTGGTGGTGTTGGAGTCCGCGAAGATGCCGGAGACGCCGTAGGTGGCGATGCCGGCGGGCGTGGTGAAGCGGCCGTCGGTGGCGCCTGTCGCCATCGCGGGAATGACGGGCACGCCGGGCCACATCTTTTCGGTCAACTGTTCGATCGGCCCGAGGATGTGCGGCGGGAGCGGCGGCGGCTTCATCGGCGTTTCGGGCGGCGATTTCAGCGAGACCTTCACATCGGCGTTGTTGATGGCGCCGACGAGCTTCTGACGGATCTCTTCCTGCGTGTGGCCGGGGAAGATGCGGCAGTTGACGTTGGCGGTGGCGCGCTGGGGCAGCGCGTTGGGAGCGTGGCCGGCGGTGATCATGGTGGCGACGCAGGTGGTGCGCAGGGTGGCGTTGTAGCTGGGGTTGGCCATCAGGCGGCGGATGGCGGCGGCGTTCTCGCCATCGGCGGCGTCGCGCATGTCCTGGCCTTCCTGGCCGGGCGTGATGGCGCCCATGCGGCGGAAGAAGGTGCGCGTGGCGTCGTTGAACTCGATGGGGAACTCATAGGCCTGCACCTTCATCAGCGCCTGGCCGAGCTCGTAGATCGCATTGTCGGGCACGGGGCGGGAGGAGTGGCCGCCGGGGTTGGTGATCTCGATGGTGAAATCCTGATAGAGCTTTTCGCCGGCCTGCACGCCGTTGAAGATGTACTTGCCGGTGTCGGGGTCCATACGGCCGCCGGCGCCTTCGTTGAGCGCGAATTCGGCGTCGATGAGCGCGCGGTGGTTCTTCACCATGTAGTCGGCGCCGATGAATTCGCCGTTCGCTTCCTCGCCGCAGTTGAGCATCATCTTGATGGTGCGCGCGGGCTTGTAGCCTTCCTGCTTGAAGCGGACGAGCGAGTCGACGAAGATCGCGGCCATCGCCTTGTCGTCGCTGGCGCCGCGCGCGTAGAAATAGCCGCCGTCTTCGGTGAGGACGAAGGGATCGCGCACCCAGTCCTCGCGCCTGGCTTCCACGACATCGATGTGCGCCATCAGGAGGATGGGCTTCTGCGTGGCGTCGGAGCCGGGGAGGATGGCGACGAGGTTGCCATCCTGCGGGCGTTTGGGGCCGGGGTTCACGAGGATGTGGAGATCGGACTCAGGGTAACCGGCGGCGAGCAAGCGCGCCTTCATCCGCTCGGACGCCAGCGTGCAGGAGCCGACGGAGAAGGACGTGTTGGTTTCGATCAGCTCTTTATAGAGCCCGCGGAACTCGGCTTCGTGGGCGCCGGGGTCGGTGGATGCGCTGCTCGTGGCGACGGGCGCCGTGGTGGTGCAGGCGCTGAGCGCGAGTGCGGAGGCGACGAAAAGCATCGAACGCATGGGCGTGTCCCTGAATCTATTCGGGGGGACATGAGCATGGCGGGGGCAGGGAGCCAAGTGTTGCTTGATGACGCGGCTGTGAGCCCACCGGTGGCTAGGGCCATGCCGAGATGATGCCGCCGGCGACGAGTGTGCCGAGGAGGAGGTGGATGGCGTCGAAGGCGAGGTGGCCGGGCTTCTCGGGGCTGTAGACGAAATTGTAGAGGCGCACGGGCAGGACCAGGAACAGCCAGATCTCGAAGCTGATCATCAGGCCGGTGGCGAGATTGTCGACGCGGGCGAGCTTCAGGATCAGGGCGAGGCCGATGGCCGAGAGGATCGGCATGATGGGCGAGAGCGCCATCTTCCACGTATGGGGCTGGAGCTGTTCTTTCGTGTAGCCCGACTGGCTGAGCCAGAGTTTCGACAGGCCACCATAGATGACGAAGCCGACCGCGTAGATGGCGATGGCGGCGACGATGATGGCGATCCAGTTGTCGCCGACGATCATTCCGGTGGGCGGCATGTCTCTCTCCCCTGTCTCCCGATTGGGAGACTAGGCGCGCGACGCGGCACGAGTCCATTTCACGTTAGGGGAAGCGCTATTTGCGGGAGACCAGCTTGCGCAGGAGGTCGAACCAGAAGGGCGCGCCCTGGGCGGCGGCGACCGTGGTGATGAGCCAGCCGAGGATGACGTAGATCCAAGGGTCGCGCGCGGGATCAGGGCCGTATACCGGCTGGAATTGCGCGGCGTAGGTCTTTGCGGCTTTGGCCTGCGTGTCGGCTTTTGTTTTCGCTTCGAGGTCTGCCTTGGCTTTTGCGGTGGCCAGTTCTTCCGGCGTTGGCGCGGGCGGCGCGGCGAGTGTGAGCGTGGCGACGCCGGGTTGCACAGTTGTGGGCGCAGGCGCGGGAGCTGGCGCGGGTGTTGCGGGCGCTGGCGCAACCGTTGCGGCGGGCTCGACGGGGAGGGTCGCGATGCCGAGCGAGGTGAGGCGTTCGAGTGCGGCGTCGCTGAGATCGGAGCTGGCGAGGGCCTTGCCGCAGGCTTCGGCTTGCGCGACGGGGCTGGAGGCGCCGCGCGCGGGCTTGTTCATCTGCTCGGCGAGACCAGCCATCCATGGCCAGCCGATGGGCAGGACGTTGACGCCCTGCTTGCACTCGTAGAGCACGAGCAGGGGCTGGAAGTCGGCGAGCTGGAGATCGGTAGGCAGGGCCGTGATGGCTTGCACGCCTGTGGCGGCCTCGCCCTGTTGTGCCGGGCGGGAGGTGGCGTTGAGAGCAGCGAGCGCGTTCTCGCTGCCGCCGTAAACTTTCTCCGCCAGCTCCGGCACCACCATCGCGAATTGCTGCGCGAGTTCGGGGCGGGCGAGCAGGTATTCGACGATCTTGATGGGGCTGACATTCAACAACACCGTGACGACGCCGGCGACGACGAACAGGCGGAAGCGCGTGGCGACCTTGAACTGTTCGGACGTGTTGTTCATCTGCGCGTTGTACCAGGAACCGACGGCGGCCTTGATCGTCTCGGCGTCGCGGCTCTCGCGAAAGACATCGGGTAGGGCGAGGCGCAGGCGTTGCTTCAGCTTTCCATCCTGCAGGGCGAGGATGGAATCCGGCAGGGCAGTGATCGCATCATCGCCGGAATTGGCGGGCTGGATGGCGGTGGCCATTGCGATGGCGAAATCGTTGGGATCGATCCAGGTGAGGTTGCGCACCTTCTTGCCGGCGGCGGCGATGCGCGGGTGGCGATAGAAGCGATCGAAGATGCGTTTGTCGTAGCTGTCGTCTTCCAGCATGCGCAGAACGGTCTTGCGCAGGCTGCGCGAGCGGGCGCGGATGAGCTGTGCGGTGAGTTCCTGCACGACCGAAACGATCGCGCCCATCGTCAGGAAGACGAAGAACAACACCACGACAATCGCGACCAGATTGCCCCCGACCACCTCAGTTCCCCTCTTCCCTGGCGGGCGCTTTCACAACTGGCAGCCAGCCTTGGCAATCCGCGGACGGTAATTTACGAATAGGGGCAGGACAATGGGGTCAGGCGGGGGTTGCTGTGTCTGACGACGATGATCGGCTGGGCCTAGAGCGACTGCAGGTTGCAACGATCGACGCGATCGTGGGCGCCTTTGAGTGCGCGCGACCGTTTTATTACAGCCGCACAGCGCGCTGGAAGGGCGATGCTGGCGGGTTCAGCTATGGCACGCACCAGGTTTCACACACGAGCGGCAACCTTCACAAACTGCTGCAGAGCTATGTCGACTGGACTGATCCCAAGCCCGACCCGGATTTCGCGCGACGCGTGAAAAGCCGGTTGAAGGATGTGCAGGTCGAGCCGAAGCCTTCCGGCGCCGAGGCGCAGAAGAAGTGGAAGGCGAGGCTGGAAGAGCAGCGTCTGGCGCTGATCAAGGATGATGATCTCAAGAGCCTGCTGGAGCTGGCGGCGCAGGACCCGGCGATGCGGCGGGCGCAGGACGCGTATTTCTACAAGGAATACCTGAAGCCGGCGCTGAAGCAGGTGAAGGCGGTTGGGTTCACGAAGGCGCTGAGCTGGGCTGTTGCGTTCGATAGCGCGATCCATTCGGGGCCGGGCTGGTGGGACAAGAACAAGGACGATGTTGATCGCATCGTCGGCGCACCGGCGAGCGCGGCGAACGAGACGGCGTGGATACAGGCCTATCTCAAGCATCGCCATGAATGGCTGCTCGACATGGCGGCGAAGGATCCGGAAAAGTACGGCATCCTGAAAGATACCGTGTATCGCCCGAACACGTTCAAGGCGCTGGCCGAGGCCGACAACTGGACGCTGAAGCTGCCGGTGAAAGCGCACAGCTATACCATCACCGCGTGGGATGATTTCGCGGCGGACTGCTTCACCGATCCGGTGACGCGCGACGTGGACCAGGACGATGCGTTCGGCGAGCTGGCGCCCAGCTCGCGCTATGACGGACGCGCGATGTTCCTGCAGAAAAATCTCAAGCTGCTCGGCTTCCTACATGCGTCGGCAACGGCCGATGGCGTCTATGGCGGGCAGACGCGCACGGCCGTGGAGGCGTTCCAGCAGAAGAACAGCTTGCCGCCGACGGGCAAGGTGGATGGCGTGACGTACAAACAGATCAACACGCAGGTTCGCCAGAAGCTGGCCGAGAAACCGGATGCGGCGGATGCAACGCCGGACGGGCTGCGGCCGGTAGCGGAACAGCCGAAGGGCAATGCGCCGATCGCTTCGGGCACGGCGGCGGCGGCAGCGGCTGCGGGCACGGCGGCGATCGGTGTTGTGGCCGGCGGTGGTGGCAGTGACGAGAGCGGGCAGGCGGCGGCCGACGCGAAGACGGGCGAGCCGGAAGCGGCGCCGGTGAATACGGCGCCCACGACGCCGACCGCGCCGGTGAGTACTGCACCGACGGTGAATGGCAACACGCAGGCGGGGACGGAGGTTCCGTCGAACGCGGGCAAGGTGGATGCAGCGGAGGGGTGGGGAAATCCGACGCTGACAGTCGGCTTCTGCGCGCTGTTTCTCGCGACGATCGTGCTGGCGGCTTGGTTCTTCCGGAAGACGTCGCACGCTTGAGGTTCGATGCGGGAGTCATTCTCGGGCTTGACCCAAAAATCTTTCTCGCGCGCTGCAGTCGAGTTTGCCGCGATGAAGAAAGGTTCTCGGGTCAAGCCCGAGAACGACTCTCGAAGTGTGTTCGCGCAAATGAGAAGGCCCGCCGGTGAGGGCGAGCCTTTATGGTGTACGCGTTTTCGCGCGTGTGCAGGGCGGGAGCCCGGCGGTCCGGAGTTACTTGATTTCGGACACGACGAGGAATTGCGGGGCTTCGGCGAAGCCCATGAATGCGCCCATGACGCTCTGGACGGTCTGGCCGCCCATGTCTTCCTTCGTGAAGCCGTCGAGGTCCGGGATCGAGAAGGTCTCGATGTACTGGATCGCGGGTTTTTCCGGGCCCATCAGCGAACGCTCGACGCGATGCGTGCGGAAGTCGGCGACGCGCTTGAGGCCGCGCATCGACGGATAGTCGGTGGTGCGGATCCAGGTCTCGAAGTCGGCGGGCGTGACGCCGGCCTTCAGCGAGTAGATCAGGACGAGGTTGGTGGAGGCGTGGGCTGCGGCCTGGTGCGTGGCGGCAGGCGTATCGGCGGCCGGCGTCGAAGCGCAGGCGGCGAGGAAGATGGCAGGCGCGATGAGGCGAAGGTGTTTGAGCATGTGCGTCCCCAGTGTGTGATGCGAATCAGGGGAGCGTAGTGCGGGAGGGCAAGAAAGGCAGCCGGGCGCGTGCTCTCAAATGAAAAGGCCCGCCGGTGAGGGCGGGCCTTTGTGGTTCTGGTTGTCCGAGCGGCTACAGCTTCTCGGTGAGTTCCGGGACGATCTTGAAGAGGTCGCCAACGAGGCCGTAATCCGCGATCTGGAAGATCGGGGCTTCTTCGTCCTTGTTGATGGCGACGATGATCTTCGAGTCCTTCATGCCGGCGAGGTGCTGGATGGCGCCCGAGATGCCGACGGCGACGTACAGTTCCGGCGCGACGACCTTGCCCGTCTGGCCGACCTGGAAGTCGTTCGGAGCGTAGCCGGCATCCACCGCGGCGCGCGAGGCGCCGACGCCCGCGCCGAGCTTGTCGGCGAGGGGGAGGATGTACTGGTTGAACTGTTCAGCCGAGGCGAGGGCGCGGCCGCCGGAGACGACGCGCTTGGCCGAGGCCAGCTCAGGACGATCCGACTTCGCGATCTCTTCCGAGACGAAGGCGGACTTGAACGGACCGGCGGGAGCAGCGGCGGTTTCGACCGAGGCCGAGCCCGTGGCGGCGACAGCCTGGAAGGCCGTGCCGCGAACGGTGACGACTTTCTTGGCGTCCGACGACTTCACGGTGAGGATGGCGTTGCCGGCGTAGATCGGACGCTCGAACGTGGACGAGTCGATGATCTTCGTGATTTCCGACACCTGCATCACGTCGAGCTTCGCGGCGATGCGCGGGGCGACGTTCTTGCCGGTGGTGGTGGCGGGCGCGAAGAAGGCGTCATAGCCCGACATCATCGGGACAACGAGCGCTTCGACGGCCTCGGCGAGGGCGTGGCTGAAAACCTCGCCTTCGACGTGGATGACTTTCCGGACGCCAGCGAGCTTGGCGGCGGCAGCGGCGGCGCCACCGGCATTGTGGCCGGCGACGAGCACGTCGATGTCGCCACCAAAGGCCTGGGCGGCGGCAACCGTCTTGGCGGTCGCGTCGTTCAGGGCGGCGTTGCTGTGTTCAGCGTAAACGAGAACGGCCATGATCAGATCGCTCCAGCGGACTTGAGTTTGGCGATGAGCGCATCGACGTCGGCGACTTTCTCGCCGGCTTCGCGCTTCTTCGGCTCGGCAACCTTCACGATGGTGAGGCGCGGCGTGACGTCGACGCCGTAGTCAGCCGGCGTCTTCGTGTCGATCGGCTTCTTCTTCGCCTTCATGATGTTCGGCAGCGAAGCGAAGCGCGGCTCGTTGAGGCGGAGGTCGGTGGTGACCACGGCCGGGAGCTGGATCGAGACGGTCTGCAGGCCGCCATCGACTTCGCGGGTGACGGAGAGCTTGTCGCCATCCTTCGCGACGCCCGAGGCGAACGTGCCTTGCGGCCAGTCGAGCAGGGCGGCGAGCATCTGACCGGTCTGGTTCGAGTCGTCATCGATGGCTTGCTTGCCGGTGATGACCACGTCGGGCTTTTCAGCGTCGACGATGGCTTTCAGGATCTTGGCGACGGCCAGCGGCTCGACGGCCACATCGGTCTGCACGAGGATGCCGCGGTCAGCGCCCATGGCGAGGCCGACGCGGAGGGTTTCCTGCGCCTGGGCCGGGCCGATGGAGACGAGAACGATCTCGCCGGTGGCGAGGCCTTTCTCTTTCATCTTCACCGCTTCCTCGACAGCGATCTCGCAGAACGGGTTCATCGCCATCTTGATGTTGGCGAGGTCGACGCCCGAGCCATCGGCTTTCACACGCGGGCGGACGTTGGGGTCAATCACCCGCTTGACGGGCACAAGCACCTTCATCGGTGGAATCTCCGGTCGAAAAAATCCAGAAACGGGCTGCGACGTCCCCCGAGGAGTGCGCCTGCGAACCAGCGGGCTTTCCGGTAGCCGCGTGGCGCGCGGGAATCAAGTTTCCCGGCGGGGTTCGGGGCAAAAAGCGTCGATTTGGCGCTAAAGGCGGGGTGGCGGGAGAAACAATCATGCCCGTCGCAAGGTTTTGCGCGTGGCTTTTCCCGCCAGATCGGTAGCCTGCCCGGCAAAACGGGTGGAATGCCGGGAGGAACGGGATGTGGAACGGCCGGTGGAAAGCGGTGGCGGGCGGGCTGTGCCTGCTGGCGGCGGGATGCGTGTCGGGTGGCGGGGCGCGGACCGAGGCTGCCCCGGTTGCGGCGGACGTGGCGCGCGGCCTGGACTGTTCGTTCCTGACGGAGGCCGAGGCGGCGGCCAGCGCGGGCGTGCCGAACGTGACGCATGACGGGGTGAGGCTGGTTCCGCAGCCGCCGCCGTCAACCGATCCGAACGACGCCATTGCCCAGCGGGCGAATATCCCGCGCTCGGCCCAGCCGGCGCTGACGGCAAGCCAGCAGCGTATCCTGATGTGTAGCTATGAGCTGGACCAAGCAAATGCGCGGATGGCGTTCTCGCTGTTCGTGCCCGACAACTATGATCCGATGAAGCCTTGGCCGCTGATCGTGAACCTGCACGGAGCGGGAGTAACGCCGCTGCAGCAGATGTTGTTCGACGGAACGACCGATTTCGCGCAGCGCGATGGCTACATCGTGCTGGCGCCCATGGGGTATTCGACATTCGGCGGGTGGGGTCCGGCGCGGGGAACGCCGACACCGGTGGAGACGGCGGACGTCAATCCGGCGACCAATGCCAAGTGGACGACGAATGCGCTGTCAGAGCGCGATGCGTTGTTGGTGCTCGGCATAGTGAGGGCCACGTTCCATGTCGATGAGGACCGCATCTACCTGATGGGCCATTCGATGGGTGGGTTCGGGACGTTCTACCTCGGCGCGAAGTATAACACGCTGTGGGCAGGGATCGCGCCGATCGCGGGCGGCGGTATCGGGCCGAATGCGCCGGCGGAAGCGTTCAGGAGCGTGCCGGTGCTGGTGATGCATGGCGCGGAGGACAATGTAGTGC
>JAOATF010000159.1 GCA_030158285.1 Hyphomonadaceae bacterium | reverse complement strand
GTGCCCTGCCGCCGAACAACACCCTGCCGGGGACGCGGGATCCGCGAACCTTCTTTTCTACCGGTAGCTCCGACACGCTCGGAGACGCCAAACCACGCGGGGCATCCCGCGTCCCCGGGCCCTCCATGTGTGGAGACCAGCCCAGCCTGCCTCCCGAAGCCGAAGGCGTAGGGAGGAGCTACAGCGAACCTCCATGCCGCGAGGCAGTGGAGCTTTCGGTGTTTGCTGAGTTCGCCGTCACGAAACTGCTTTACGTTAACGTAAGGACAGTCTTGCGGAAACTTGCCGTTACCCGGCATGATCTCCCCGGATCGCGCAGGGAGTCTCCGCCGATGCAACTCACGCTGGACCAGCTCAGGGCCAAGGTCGCGTCCCAGAAGACCAATCTTCCGGAGCTCTATGGCGACGTCGATTTCGGCATCAAGCCGGAACGCTTCGCCGACGAGCCCGTGCTCGCAGGTCCCTCGAACAGCAAGTTCGATGAGATGCGGCCCCAGGTGCTCGCCAACACCGAGAAGGTGGAGCGCATGCGCGCCTACACCATGCTCGGCGACACGGTGGCGGATGCCTATGCCGCGCTGATGCCGAAATATGGCTTCCGTGGCCTCATCGGCATGCTGCAGCACGCCTGCGATCATGGCGTCGACGGCATGGCCGATGCGCCGCCCGAACTCGTCAACTTCATCCGCGCGATGGAAGCAACGCCCGACTGGGTCGACATGAAACTGGTCGAGGAAGGCGCGCGGCAATCACGTGAAGATGCCGCGAACTATTCCCCCTTCGTCATCCGCGGCGCCTTCATCGCCACCTTCATGAACAAGTACTCGGCGCTCCCCATGGCCCTCACCGGCACGCTGTCGAGCGACACCGCCGCGCGGCGCGTGAAGGACACCGCCAGCTTCTTCATGACCTCCACCCTGCCCGGCGCCCTCGAACGCTTCGGCCCCGGCTTCAAGTCGGCGGCGATGGTGCGCATGATGCACTCGATGGTGCGCTTCAACGCGCTGAAGCGCTCCAACATGTGGGACGTCAACACGTTCGGCGTTCCGATCCCGCAGGTGGACCAGATGCCCGCGGGCCTCATCGGCGTGTTCCTGCTGGCCTTCAAGATCACCGCGAAAGGCCGCTTCGAATACACCGCCGCCGAGCGCGCCCGCGTGGAGCTGTCGCGCTATCGCTGCTTCCTGCTGGGCCTGCCGGAAGAACTCGTGCCGGCAACGCCGAAGGAAATGGTCGAGACGATGGTGCTCTACGACCAGACCCTGCGCAAAGGCTTCGACGACAGGACCTGCGGCGAGCTTGTACGCGCCACACTGGCCGCCTATCTCCCCTCCGACGAAAAGCTTGGCAGCAAGGTCTTCGACCGCATCGAGCGCCGGTTCTCCAAGATCTTCTTCCTGCTCAGCTTCCTCGGCGGCGACAAGAAGAAGGCCACCGAGATGGGCGTGAAGATCGGCGCCGCCGACTGGGCCGTCTTCATCGCCTGCGGCCTCTTCATTGGCGCCCGCAAGCTGGGCTACGCCATCGCCTGCAGCATCCCCGGCGTGCGCAAGGTCGCGGACAAGATGCTGGTGAACAAGATCGAGCGCCTGCTGAAAAGCTACGGCCACGCCGCCCACGTCTCCGACGCGACGCAATACAAGCCCGCCGTGGTGAGGCAGGCGGCGGAGTAGACCGCCGCCCTAGCCGTGCACGCACCATCCCGCTATGCACCAGCAGGCGATAGCGGGAACGATCATCATGCTCACCGGCACATGCCATTGCGGCGCGGCGCACTGGACGCTTGAAGGCGATCCCGGCGGCATCACCGCATGCAACTGCACGCTATGCCGCCGCTATGGCGCGCTGTGGGCATATGACTATGAAGGCCAGCGCATCAACGTCCATGGGCCGCGCTCGACCTACACGCGCGTCGGCAAGGACAAACCCGTGCTGGAGATCCAGTTCTGCCCGGCATGCGGCTGCGTCCTGTGCTGGCGCGGCCTGCAACTGGAGACCGAGGGGCGACGCATTGCCGTGAACGTTCGCCTCGCGCCGCCCGAAGCCGTGGCCGACCTGCCGATCGATCACTTCGATGGACTGGACACGTTCGACGACCTGCCGCGCGACGGGCGCTGCGTGCGGGACATGTGGTTCTAGGCCGGCGCCATCGCCCGCAGGAAGTCGCGATACATCCCGTGCGCCCGCTCCGTCAGCACCGGATCGTACCGCATGCGGACGTCCTTCACCTCCTGCTCATCGAACGCATGCGTCGCGCCCTCGAACAGGTTGACGTCGATCGGCGCGCGCGGCGTCTTCATCGCAGACAGCGTACGCGCAACGCCCTTGCCGCCCACCACGCTGTCCGCCGAGCCGACAATCGCCTGCACCGGCACATCCCAGCGCAAGCCACGATGCGGCGCGAGCGCGCCAAACCCCTGCCACGGATAAAGCAGGAATGCGCCGACAACACCGGCCATCGGCTCATCCGGAATACCGGTGAGCCGGGCCTCCTTCTCGGCATCCGCGCCCGGATGCAACGCCATCGCATCCAGCACCGTCCACGCGCCATGACTCCAGCCGGCGACGACAATGCGCGTCGGATCGGCCCACGATTGCCGCCGCACCCATTCGACCAGCGCATAGAGATCGCCCGCCCGCTCGCGTCCCCACAGCTGCAGGCCGGTGCACACAGTCGCGTAGGCTTCGAACTTCGTGATGCGCCGATGCGCATAGCTGTCGGCAACAACCGCCGCCCAGCCCGCCTTGCGCGCAACCTCGGCCCAGCGCGGCTGGTGAACCTTTTTGCCCCCGCAGCCATGGAACTGGATCACGACCGGAAACCGCCCCTGCCCGTCCGGCAGGAACACATCGGATGACGGCGCCAGCGCATCCATACGCTGCTGCAACGTCTCCCTCTGGAATATCGTGCTCATGCCGGATGCCTGCGCCGCAACTCGGCCAGCAGTGCAGAGTCGAATTCGGGCGCGGATAAGGCATGCCAGCTGGCGATGCCTGTCTTCATCAGCGCGTCAGCCTTGGCCTTCTCGAACGTCTCGCCGGGGATCAGCTTCAGCTCGTACAGCCGCTGCGGCGAATATCCCGTCAGCACCCACGAATAATGCCAGCCGAGCCCGGCGACCTTCGCCAGTTCATTGGTGCAGTTCGACGTGATGGTATTGTAAAACCGCGCGTGCGTAGACACATCAATGGACTGCTCGATCAGCGCGCGCAGGAAATCCCGCTTCTGCTTCTCTTCCAGCCGCAGCGGATAGACATAGACATCCTTGTCCAGGAACGTCACGCGGCGGGTCAGCAGGTCGCGCGCCGTGGACCAGATGTAGGACAGTTCGAACTTGTTGAAGACGCCTGCAACGGCGTCGTAAGTCTCGCCTTCTTCCAGTCGCGCCTCGACGGTGAGGCCCACGATGCGGTCACCGCCGAACTCGAACAGCACGAGGGTGTGGGCGGCATAATCTCCGCCCGGTTGCGGCTCCACCACGAACCAGACGTTTCGCAAGTCGTCGAACGTGTTGGCGAATCTGCCGGCCGTCTTGGTGGCAGGGCCATCTTCCGTGTACGACCAGTTATTCACACCATCGAGCGAAAAGGAACCACGCGACAGCTCTATCTTTGGCATCAGCGACAGGTTCTCGACCCACTTCCGGTCCAGCCTCGGCTCCGCCATCATGACGCTGCCGATCAGGATGGCGATTGCCCCCAACAGCGCGAGGGCAACGCCCGTGACCGGCCGCGATCTGATCCATTTCCAGGCCAACATTCGCCCCCATCCGAATGGCAGGAGACAAGCACGCTCCGGCGGCGGATGGGAAGCGCGAATATGGTTGCGCGCGGCCTGATGGCCGTGTCCCATGGCAGGGACGGATTCACCCGGGGGCGACGTGGACCTGCGAACGCAGTTTTTGAGGGGCTGACAATGAAATTCAGGACTTTGGCAGTGGTGACAACGGCGGCCGCGGTGCTCGCGCCGGTGGCGATGGCGCAGGAAGCGGGCCAGTATGTGCGCCCCTACTGGTGGGACAAGCCGGTGGTCGAAGGCCTCGGCCGCGCGCTGATCGAAGTGGCGCCGAACCGTGCGCGATTCGATCTCGCTTTCGTGGAGACGGCCGACAAGTCCGACGAGGCGATGAAGAAAGCCGTGCAGCGATCCAAGATCGCCTACGACGCCATCAAGAAGATCGCGGGCGACAAGGCGCGCGTCTCGACGGGCGTCAACGTCACGGCGTTCTACAAGCAGTACAAGGACAAGGAAGGCAACGTTCAGACCAACTACCGCGCAGACCAGGTGGATGGCTATGAAGCACGCGTCACCATGGTCGTCGTGCTGACCGATCCGGCGCTCGCGGGCAAGGCGCGCGCAGCGGCGCTGGCGCTCGGGCCGCAGAGCGTGAACCCGATCAACATCTATCTCGAACAGACGCCGGACATGCAGCGCCGCGCACTCGACGAAGCGGCGAAGGACGCGCGCGCCCGCGCGCAGCTTTCGGCCAGCGCCGCAGGCGGACGTCTCGGCGACCTGCTGATCGTGCAGGAAGGCACGGACGGCTGCATGGGCAACTGGTCGACCGGCCAGGTCGCGCGCGTGCTTGGCGGCGACAATTACGGCGGCGGGTATCCGGCCCCGGCTTATGCGCCGCCGCCTCCGCCGCCTGCTCCGCCCTCGCCGGCGATTGCGTCGGGCCAGGTGGGACGCCAGACGATCACCGTGTCGGAGATGGATCTCGCCGCGCTGGACCTGCCGAGCGATGCATCGCCGATGACGATCCAGTCGAGCGTCTGCATGATCTACACGTTGCTGAAGTGATCGGGCTGAAGTGACGTGATGAAGTGATCGACATGAATGCGGTGGCGCCTTGACGCCGCCGCATTCTTCGATCAAACACCGCGCCCTGTACCAACCTCCATTTCGGATACGCCCCATGAAACGGCGCTACGAAAATCAGATCGCGATCACCTTCCAGCCAGTGCTGGACGGTAGCGATCGCATGGAGGGATAGGTCAGAACATCGGCGACAGCTGATGGAAACCGAACCCTCCGCGCACTTCGCCGGAGGGTTTTTTGTTGTCCGGAATGGATGACATACTCCCGGGGTGCGCGGAGGCGGAGCGCAACAAGGAGTGACGTGTGATGAGCACGTTTGAAGTTTTCGAAACGGCCAACGGTGGCCGCATCAAGGCCTGGGTCAAAGGCGTGCCCGTCGAGGAGGCAGCCCGGGAACAGCTGGAAAACGTGGCGGGATTGCCGTTTGTGCACTCCCACCTCGCCGTCATGCCCGACGTCCACTTCGGACGCGGCGCGACCGTTGGTTCGGTGATCCCGACCAAGGGCGCGATCATCCCGGCCGCTGTCGGCGTCGACATCGGCTGCGGGATGATGGCGGTGGAAACCACGCTGCGCGCAGAACACCTGCCGGACTCGCTGGCGAAGCTGCGCTCGGAGATCGAGCGCAAGGCGCCGGCGGGCGTGGGACGAAACGGGGAATGGGGCACGACCCCGGACTCCGTCGTCTCGCGCTGGCGGAATTCGGATCTCGAGGAACGCCTTGATCGCATCCGCGACAAGCACCCGAAGATTCCGAACCACAAGGTGGGCGCACAGCTTGGCACGCTCGGCTCGGGCAACCACTTCATCGAGGTCTGCCTCGATGAGCGTGGCTTTGTGTGGGTGATGCTGCACTCGGGCTCGCGCGGCACGGGGAACCAGATCGGGCAATACTTCATCGAGATGGCGCGTCGCCTGCTCGAGAAGCGCGTGCTCGGCTATCACGTGCCGGATCGGGACCTTGCCTTCTTCGTCGAGGGCGAGCCGATCTTCGACGACTACATCGAAGCGGTCGGCTGGGCGCAGGACTATGCCCGCGCCAACCGCGAAGCGATGATGGAGCGGACGCTGCAGGCGCTGCGCGAGCAGATGCCGAAGTTCAAGCTCGGGAAGCACGCGGTGAACTGCCACCACAACTATGTGGAGAAGGAACACCACTTCGGCGCCGACGTGTGGGTGACCCGCAAGGGCGCCGTGCGCGCGGGCGATGGAGAGCTTGGCATCATCCCGGGTTCGATGGGCGCGAAATCGTTCATCGTGCGCGGGAAAGGCAACCCGGACTCGTTCTGCTCGTGCTCGCACGGGGCGGGACGCGCAATGTCGCGCACCAAGGCGAAGGCGACGTTCACGCTGAAGGATCACCGCGAGGCGACCGAAGGCGTTGAATGCCGCAAGGACCAGGGCGTGATCGACGAAACGCCGATGGCCTACAAGGACATCGACGCGGTCATCGCCGCGCAAAGCGACCTGATCGAGGTGGTTCACACGTTGAAACAGGTGGTGTGCGTCAAAGGGTGAGCAGGCGGGCGGCCACCAATGGCCGCCCGTTTTGCCTCAGGAAACAGGATGGGTAATGTCTGCTGCGCCTAAGCAGGCGCAAGGCGTCGGCGGCGAGTCCAGTGATCCGAGCTGCGGCAACGTCTCAGTTGACGGAACGACTCAGACGACAAGCGCAACGAATGGCAGCACGAACCTGACACCAACAAGATGAGCGTTCAGGCTAGCGCCCGCCACAATCCTCGACTGGCGCCGACTTGCGGGGAAGCAGTTCGCACTCGCGATGCTTTGACATTGCGGACCAGGGTCCCGACTTCCCGGTGCGTCAGCGATACTGAACCAGTCGCTGCGAGCCTTGCACCACGTAAACCGAGCCATACCGGTCCGCGCAGCGCTGCACGTCCACGTCCGCCGGACGGTTGTACCAGTATCCGAACTCGCGGTCCCAGCGGCACTGGTTCGGCTGGAGGCCCCAGGCATTCGGCGCCTGCGGAGGATATCCGCCGTAACCATTGTAGCCGCCGTAACCGCTATATCCGCCGTAAGGATAGCCGCCGTCGTAATGCCGGGGCTGCGATATCAGCCCATGGCCCAGGACGGAACCGATCGTAGCGCCAAGCCACACGCCACCACTCCCGTGATGCGTGGTCGAGCCGTGACCCCAGCCACCATGACCGCCACTGTAATGACCACCACCATGGCCACCACCATTGTGTCCACCCCCATGCCCGCCACCATGCTGCGCCATGGCGGGTTGAACCATCGTCGCCGTTGCAAGCGTTATCGCCGCCACGGCCAGAATTTTGCGAAACATGGATCACTCCTTCCAGGAGACCATAACACGCAAATCTTTTCTCTCGAACTTGAAGGACACATGAACAGCTTGTTCACACTAGCGGTTCCCAGTGAAACGATCGGTAAAATTCCGACCAACATAGATTGACCCCGCGCCTTTCAGCACGCCGAATCGACTTCGCTCAACCCGAAACGACGACTGTCGCCGCAGCAGAAATCGAGATGCTCGACAGCCAGCAGCGGTCGGGATCAATCACGCATTTCGCGGCGCCCGAGCGATCCGGCGCGCGGCGCCAGTCTCCCAACCAAGCTCGTAGCTCGACGGACAGCGACTATGCCGCCTGCTCAGCCTGAGCGCTAGTACGTGGAGAAGGAACACCACCTCGGCGCCGACGTGTGGGTGACCCGCAAGGGCGCCGTGCGCGCGGGCGACCGAAGGCGTTGAGTGCCGCAAGGACCAGGGCGTGATCGACGAAACGCCGATGGCCTACAAGGACATCGACGCCGTGATCGGCGCACAAAGCGACCTGATCGACGTGGTTCACACGTTGAAACAGGTGGTGTGTGTGACAGGCTAGCCTCTTCCCCTGCGCGCAAGCGCGGGGGAGGAGTTGGAGAGAGCGACGATGCAACGTGTAGGCCTCGAACGTGGCGAACCTCACCAGCGATCAACGCTGGCGAATCTCGTGCAGCTCTACATCCACGACTTCAGCGAATTCCTCTCGGCCAAGCGGAAGCTGAGCGTTGAGGAGGATGGGCGGTTTGCGGACCTGCTGCGGCTGGAGGAATACTGGAGCGAGGCGGATCGCTCCGTGTGGTTCATCCGGGCGGGTGGCGAGCTGGCGGGGTTTGCGCTGCTGAATGCGCGATCGCATTGCGAGCGGCCGGTGGATTTCAACATGGGCGAGTTCTTCGTGATGCGCACCTTCCGACGCGATGGCGTCGGCGCGCGGGCGGCGATCGACCTGATCCAGATGCATCCCGGCCAATGGGAGATCGCGGTCAGCGTGCGCAATCCGCCGGCGCTGGCGTTCTGGCCGCGCGTGATTGCGGCGGCGGAGGCGCGCGAGGTCGAACAGGTCGAGGGCGATGGCGAAGCGTGGACCGGGCCGATCTGGCGCTTTGTGATGCGAGGGACATGAGAAATTGCAGGCGGCGCTTTCACGCCGCCCGCAAGTTTTCCGGGGGGCCGGAGTTAGACAGCTTCGATGACGGTGGCGATGCCCTGCCCGCCGCCGATGCATTGGGTGGCGAGGGCGAAGCGTTTGCCTTCGCGCTTCATGATCTGGGCGGCTTTGGCGGTGATGCGCGCGCCTGTCGCGCCGAGCGGGTGGCCGATGGAGATGCCGCCGCCGTCGATGTTCACTTTCTCCATCGGGATATCGAGCTGGCGGATCGAGGCGACGGCTTGTGAGCCGAAGGCCTCGTTGATCTCGACCACGTCGATGTCGCGGATGGAGAGGCCGGCGCGGGCGAGCGCTTTCTGCGAAGCAGGCACCGGGCCCATGCCCATGATTTCGGGCGGCACGCCAGCGATGGCGACCGAGCGGATGCGACCGAGAATGTCGAGGCCGTGACGCTTGGCATACGCCTCTGACGTGATGAGCGTCATCGCGGCGCCATCGGTCAGCGGCGAGGATGTGCCGGCTGTGACAGAGCCATCGGGGCGGAAAGCAGGCTTGAGGCCAGCGAGACCTTCGAGCGTGGTGGAGGGACGCAGCGTGCCGTCCTGATCGACGATGCCGTCGAGCGTTTTGACGGGCACGATCTCGGCGCGCAGGCGGCCTTCGCGCTGCGCTTCGGCAGCTTTCATCTGCGAGACGTAGGCCAGCTTTTCCTGGTCGGCGCGCGAGATGTTGAACTGCGCGGCGACGTTCTCGGCTGTCTCGCCCATGGAGATGTAGGCGTCGAGCATCACGTCGGGGTTGTTCTGGGCTTTCCCTTTGAAGCGCGGATTCGGCGAGTGATTGAAGCCGCCCTGCGGCACGCGCGTCATGCTTTCGACGCCGCCCGCGATGAAGGCCTCGCCAGCACCGAGGGCGATCTGGCCAGCGGCGTAGTGGATGGACGACATGGACGAGCCGCAGAAGCGGTTCATCGTGATGCCGCCGAGTTCGATGGGGAGGCCCGCAAGCAAGGCCGCGAGGCGGGCGATGTTGGAGCCCTGCTCGGCTTCCGGATAGGCCGTGCCGAGGACGACATCTTCCAGCGTCTTGGGATCGATGCCGGTACGCTCGACCAGCGCCTTGATGGCGGCGGCGGCGAGATCATCCGGCCTTACGCCGGCGAGCTTGCCCTTGTTGGCGAAGTGGAAGGGCGTCCTGGCGAAACCTGCAATCACGGCCCGGGTCATGTGTGTTCTCCCTGTTGGGTCTGTTTATATGATGGTTATCATATTGCAACGCACAAGAGGCCCGCCGGATTAAATCGATCGTATAGAAAAAGAGAGGGGCGGACGGGGGCGCCTAACTTCTCCGTGGCAATTCGGGGCGGGTTGCGGCAGAGCAGACGCACACGAAGAACCGGGACGACATGCGCCAGCTTATCCTCATGCGCCACGCCAAGGCGGCCACCGACTCCGACACCGGCGAGGATATCGATCGTCCGCTGGCCTCACGTGGACATGGGGATGCGCCCGTCGTTGGCAAGGCCGTGGCTGATGCGGGGGCCGATCCGCAGGTGGTTCTCGTCTCGGCGGCGAAGCGCACGCGGGAGACATGGGCGTTGATCGCACCGTTCTTCCCCAAAGCCGAGGTGCGGTTTGTGGAGCACCTCTATCTCGCGGCGGCAGACATCATCCTGCGCGAGGCGGA
>JAOATF010000158.1 GCA_030158285.1 Hyphomonadaceae bacterium | reverse complement strand
AGGCGGGGTCCCTTTTGCACGCCTATACGGGGTCCCGTTCCGGCGCCGTTTGACATCCTAGCTCGACGCTTTCGCTTGAAGAGTAACTGGTTGGGGGGTCATGAAATGAGAATGAACAAAGGTCACAACGTTCGGAGCGCGCTTGCGCTAGGCGTCTGTCTGTTCGCGGTCGCGACCGCTACCGCGCAGGAGGTTCAAGAGCGCTCATCGCCCGACACCGTCGTCGTCGTCGGCTCACGGGAAGCGGAGCCGGCTGCAGGCTACAGGCCCGATGTTGTTACGACGACCGGCCCGTGGGGTGGTCGGAAAGTCGAGGACGTGCCCTACACCATCACCGTGCTACCGAGCGAGTTCATCGAGAATAGTGGCGCACGGAACCTGGACCAGCTGTTCGCCATGACGCCCTTGGTTCAGCCGGGACAGTCGCAGGACATCAACAACATTGCCCAGGCGACGCTACGCGGATTCAATGTCGCGCGAGCCTATGTCAACGGCGTACAGAACAACAATATCGGTATGGGCGTATTCATTGAGGAGATCGACCAACTCGAGATCCTGAACGGCTTGTCCGGTTTTCTCTATGGCGCGAGCCCTGTCGGCGGCGTGATCAACTACCAGCTGAAACGCCCCACGGCCTACGACCTGCGTAACCTGACCATCGGCAATTATGGCGGCGAACAGTACTACGCTCACGCCGACATCGGCGGCACGTTCGATGCTGATGGACGGTTTGGGTACCGCCTTAACCTGCTGACACAGGATGGCGACACCCAGATCGACGAACAGTCTCTCCGCCGCAACATGGTAAGCGGAAGCGCGGACTGGCGTCCAACTGACGACATGGTCGTGGAGCTGTTCCTGTCGAAGAAGGACTTCCATCTGGAAGGGCGCCAGTTCCAGTTCTTCCTCGGCGGAAATCTTCCCGACCCTCTGGATGGATCGCAGATCTACGCGCCGCGAAACACCTATGTCGACGTGGACTCCGAAGAGGCAGGCCTAAGGTTCGCCTATGAGCCTTCCGACGCGTGGGCCATACGCGCGGCGCTTTCCTACAAGGAGGACACGCGTTCGATGGTGTACGCGATTGGCAACCTCCTCCCCGGCGACACAAGCTATCAGTTCAACCTGTTCGGTGGACGCAACGCGGCTGAGACGCAGGGCGGATACATCTACGCCGACCACGCTTTCTCAACTGGCCCGGTCAGGCACCGCCTGACCCTAGGCGTGAACGGCTATTCCTACATCAACAGCCTCGCCATACAGGCCAACGGCTTCCCGTCGTTCTTCGATGGCCCCTATACATTCGATCTCGCTGACCGGTCAGTCGTTGATCTCGCGGTCCCCGTCTGGAATCTCAGCGACTCGCGCTGGGTGGTGAACGGCCGGAGCAAGAACATCAACGTGGTCGTGGGCGACGACATCACCTTCAATCCCAGCTGGTCGATGCTGATCGGCGCCAACCTGAGCAAGATCCGCTCGGAGAACTTTGACTTCGCGACCGGCGCGCCGCTGCCAAATGGGCTGTATGACGAATCCGCCGTCACTCCGACGGTATCGGTCCTCTACAAGCCCGCTGCTACGGTGACCACCTATGCCAGCTACATGGAGTCGCTGGAGCCCGGCAGCATTGTCGGGCCCACATTTGCAAACGCGAACCAGATCCTTGGACCACTTACGAGCCAGCAGGTCGAACTCGGCGTCAAGGCCACGGTCAGCGACATCCTGCTGACAGCAGCACTGTTCCAGATCGACAAGGCCAGCGAACGCTCGAACGATGGCACGCCGACGGGCACGTTCGTCCAGGACGGGCTCGAAGTTCACCGCGGGATTGAGGTCACGGCGACAGGCAAGGCCACAGACGAGTTGAGCATTGTCGCTGGCCTCACCGTGATGGACAACGAAATCCGTGACAGCGCAGACCCCGCGCTCGAGGGCAAACGTCCGAACGGTGTGGCCGACAGCACCGTCAAACTCTATGCCGAATACTCGCCCAAGGCGCTCGCGGGCTGGGTTTTCACATCTGGCATTTACTTCACCGGTGAAGCCTATCAGGACCCGCTGAACACGCGGAAGATATCCAGCTATGCGCTGCTGGACCTTGGCGCGCGCTACGATGCGGAGCTATTCGGACATGATGTGGTCGCGCGGGTGAACCTGTTGAATGCCGGTGACGAGCGCTACTGGGCGGCGACATCCCCGGGTACGCCAAGGACGCTCACCTTTTCGCTCTCCGCCGGATTCTAGGCTGGAGAAATTGCCCAAACCCATGGATTGTCTGTTCCGGCGCTGAAGGCCAAAGAGCGGACGTCTCTGGGGGAGGCCATGGACCATACAGCAATGCGAGCGGCAGGATGACGATCGACAGGCGCGTCCTGTTGCAGGCTGCTGGGCTCGTCGCCCTTACGGCCTGTTCTCCGGTCGCTCGGGACGGATTCGGCCGCGGCGGGGTGTTGGCGCTCGACTGGGCCCTCGCCGAGACGATGATCGCGATCGGAAGACGACCGGCGGGCGTGGTCGCCGCCGCAGACTACGCCAAATTTGTCATTGAGCCCGCGTTGCCACCTGACACGGCGGATCTGGGCCTGCAGCAGGAACTGAATTTTGAGCTGATTGCCGCGCTGCGTCCTCGGCTCATCCTGATCTCGCCGTTTCTCCAACGGCTCAAGCCAACGCTGGATCGCATCGCACCCTCTCTCAACCTGTCCGTCTATGAAGTCTCCGAAACGCCACTCGCAAATCGCATTGCGATCACCCGGGAACTCGCCAGCCACGTTGACGCTTCACAGGCGGCTGAAACCTACATCCGTCGACTTGACGCCTTGCGCGCCGATTCCACGGCACGGCTTGCCAAGCTGCAGCGAAGACCCGTGCTGCTCGTGAGTTTCATCGATAACCGACACGCGCGCGTGTATGGCGGTAGCAGTCTTTACGCCGAAACGCTCGCATGGCTTGGCCTCGAAAGCGCCTGGTCGAAGCCGGTAGGCAATTTTGGCTTTGAGACCGTCGGACTGGAACAGCTTGCGACGCTCGCAGATGTGGAACTGGTCGCCGTAGAACCTGTCCCGCCCGACATAACCTACGCCCTTTCATCAAGTCCGCTGTGGAAAGAACTGCCATTCGTGAAGGCCAAGCGAGAAGGGCGGATTGCGCCGGCTTTCATGTTCGGCGGCCTGCCCTCCGCAGAACGGTTTTCGAAACTGCTCGTCAGCCACCTCGAAGAGCGGTGGATCTGAGCGCGTGAAGACAACTTTCGATCCTCGGCTCGTATCATTCGCCTTGCTTGTCGCGGCGCTGGTTCTCGGCGGTCTTCTTCTACGCGAGCCAATCCAGGTCAGTATGGCAGCATCCTCGATCGAGACGCGGTTCGATCGCCTCATCCTGCTGCACGCAACGTTGCCACGCCTCGCAATGGCAATCCTGTGCGGCGCCGGGCTGGCTGTCTCCGGCGCTATCCTCCAGCAGGTGCTCCGCAACCCTCTGGTCGCACCCGATACGCTGGCTGTCAGCGCGGGCGCGCGGTTGACTCTCGGGCTCGTCACCCTGCTGGCGCCAGGACTCTTCGGCTTCGGCCGTGACCTTGTAGCAATCGTCGGTGCAGTCGCCGCAGTAGCCCTCGTCCTGGTGATTTCCCGGTCACGCAAGTATTCACCCGTGTCCATGATCCTCGCGGGCCTTGTGGTGAGCCTGTATTGCGGCGCTCTCTCGATCATTCTCGTCCTGCTCAAGGATCGCTATCTCATCGGCCTCTTCATCTGGGGAAGCGGCTCCCTTAGCCAGCAGAGCTGGGAACCAGCGATCCAGCTGGCGATGCGCCTCGTCGTTTGCGGCGGTGTGCTGCTGTTGCTGGTGCGGCCGCTCTCCGTTCTGGACGCTGGCGAGGACGCCGCGCGCAACGTGGGTGTTCCTGTGGAGCGGATCAGGCTGTTGGCGATCGGCGTGGCTGTCCTGATGGCTGCCTTCATAACAAGCACGGTTGGCGTAATCGGCTTCATCGGACTGGCAGCGCCCGCACTGGCGACCTTCTGTGGCGTGCAACGTTTCGCCGCGCGGTGCCTGTGGTCGGCAATCATGGGCGCTTTGCTGCTGCTCGTCACCGACCTCGCCGTGCAACTGCTCAGCGGCGATGGCGCCTTCATTCCGACGGGCGCGGTAACCGCCGTCATAGGTTCTCCCTTGCTGCTGTTGCTTCTTTCCCGGCTGCAGTCCCGGCAGCCCCAGCCGCCGACCAATGAGACGCTGACATCCAGCCGTGTGGGACAGTCGAGGCGTACAGCGCTCTTGCTGACGCTTCTGGGCGCAGCAACGCTGGCCGGCCTCGCGGCGCTTGTGATGATCGGGCGCGGACCAGACGGAAGCTGGTCGATCCTCAACGGCGAGATGTTCGCTGACGTGCTGCCGTGGCGACTGCCGCGCATGCTCGCTACCGCGGGCGCAGGCGGCCTGCTAGCCATCGGCGGATACATCCTGCAACGGGTTACTCAGAACCCGCTCGCGAGTCCCGAGATCATGGGCGTGAGCGCCGGTGCGATCATGGGCGCCGCGATAGCCTTGTCCTTTGCCGGCTCAAGCATGGATATCGGCCTCGGCCTCGCCACGACGATCGGCTCGTTCGCGGCGTTGCTTTTCGTGTTGAGCATTTCTCTGCGGCGGTCCGCGGCGCCCGAACGCATTCTCCTCGCTGGCGTCGCCCTTACAGCGCTGGTCGATGCGGTCGTCGGACTGATCATCGCCAACGGCGGTCCCAGCTCCGTCCTTCTTCTTGCCTGGCTCGCCGGCTCCGCCAGCGACATCAGCCTTCCCGTCGCCTTGGCGACGGTGGGAGCAGCTGTGGTCCTGCTAGCAGTCGGATTGCTGGGATCACGCTGGCTGGCGGTGCTCCCGCTCGGCGCATCCGTCGCAACCGGCGTCGGCGTCCGCGTTCCTGTCGCACAATCTGCGCTATTCGCGCTCGTCGCGCTGACAGCCGCCATCGCGACGCCCGTTATTGGCCCGCTCACCTTCGTAGGCCTGATGGCGCCGCATCTGGTCCGCCTCTTCGGCATCAGGTCCGCGCCCGCCGGACTGGTTTTGAGCGCACTGATAGGCGCCGCGTTGATGATCATCGCCGACACGCTGGCAAGAACAATCGCCTTCCCGCTCCAGCTTCCCACCGGAATCCTGGCCAGTCTGCTGGCCTGTCCTGTTCTCCTTCTCCTCATTGCGATGGGTAACAAGCGATGACCACCGCAACCGAAGCGTCCACCCTCCAGCTGACTTCTGGGTCGGTGTTCATCGGCGAGGCCCGCCTGCTCGACGATGTCAGCATCAGCCTTGTCCCATGCACGGTCACCGGCCTCATCGGGCCGAACGGCGCGGGCAAGTCGACACTGGCGCGGGCCCTTGCACGCCAGCAGCCGTTGACCTCCGGCGAGTGCAGGCTGGACGGAAAGCCCTACGCTTCGTTCAGCTCGCGCGAATTCTCGCGCCGCATCGCCTACCTGCCCCAGGCCATCCCAACCACCAGTGGACTGACAGTCGAAGAACTCGTCAGCATAGGTCGGTACCCCTGGCACGGCGCACTGGGAAAGTTCACCGACTCCGATCGCGCGGCCGTAAAGGAGGCGCTGGCCATCACGAACACCGACATATTCGCTGACCGCCCGACCGACACGCTCTCAGGCGGCGAGCGCCAGCGCTGCTGGATTGCCATGCTCCTGGCGCAGCAAGCCAACATCCTGCTACTCGATGAGCCCGTCTCCGCGCTCGACATACGCTACCAGATCGAAACAATGAGCCTCGTCCGCCACGTCTCGCGAATACGGAACGTCGCAATCCTGATCATCCTGCACGACATAAATCTCGCAGCAAGATACTGCGACCATGTCGTCGCGATGAAGGCTGGCCGCATCGCATGGCAAGGCGCCGCACCGAACCTGATTGATGCACATGTCTTGGAAGCCATCTACGAAACGCCGATGGCCGTCGTATCAACGCTTGAACCCAATCAACGGTTCGCGTTTGCGAAACTCCCGGGCGATTTGTCGAAACGTGCGAGCCCTGAGGGTTGAAGACAGCGCTTGATTGGCCCCTGTCAGGGTGATCTAAGTCTGACGTTTGTACATTTCTCGTTCTGGCGCTTTCATCTGTGGATGGCCCCTGAGCTGCAAGAGATAAGTTCGTTGATTTGGATCTGTCGGGTGCGGTCATCGGTCCGGCCTATTGACTTGACGCTAATGGCTGCTGGCCAGGTCCCGCTTATGCAATCGAGCTCAAGGCTGTGACAGCGCCTCGGGCTGTCCTGCTCTGCGGTCCGCTTCTCGATCCTCATCAACTCATTGCGCCCTCGCAGGTTGGAGCAGCGGCACTGGCCGCTGCTATCTTGTTCAGACCATCCGGCGCGCGATAGGCTTGGCCCCGGGCCAAGACGCCCCGGGCGATGCCGGGGCGGTCTGCGAGGCGGGCCTGCGCCCGACTAGGCGGTTCGTGGCGATCAAGAGCGAAGAGGCGCAAGCTGAGGCAGTCGTGTTCCGCACGCGCGATCTATTGGTCCGCCTGCGCACCTAGATCATCAACGCCTTGCGAGGCCATCTTGCCGGATTCGGTTTGGTCGTCGCCAGTGAAGGCGAGCACGCACCTAGGCTAGTTGCGATTTTAGAAGGTCCCGCTTCACAGGTGCCCAATGCAGCGCTCGTGATCTTGGCTTTAAAGGTGGAGCAGATGCAGGACCCCGCCAGCAGGGTGACTCAACTCGATAAGGAGATCGCTCGGCGGGCCAAGGAGGATGCCGTTACGCGAAGGCTCACGACCATCCCGACATAGGCCGGGTGCGCTAGCAGCTCCTCGACATCACGCAGACTTAGCTTGAAGCGGAATAGAGCCACGTCACGTGCTGGATGACGGCGGGCGGGAAGCGGTGCGTTTGTTGGCAATTCGCATCTTTGGGGTCGCCCGAAGGCCAATGAGCTCGGACTTGCCCGAGACTGGTTAGCGTTAGCCTGACAGCATGGTTGTTGTCGTTCTAAGCAAAAATCCCTCGTAACCGTTGGCTGCGCTCGCCTTGCACATCTGCAGGTACATCGGCACGCCGCCGGGATAATTGAGTAATTCCCGTGGCTTGCCGGGAATGTTGGCGCCCATGTACCAGGAGTCAGCCAAGGGAAAGAGCGTCATGGAGCCAACTGCCTCGACATGGTCCTTCCACGTCTGTTCGGCGGTGGGGGTCGCCTCGAACCGGCTGACGCCCTCGTCGCGCATGTGTTTCAGGAATTCGACCACCCAGTCGCCCTGCAGTTCGGCGCAGGTGGGCCCGTTGCAGAAGCCCGAGGGGCTCTGGGGGCCGTAGAGGAAAAGCAGGTTGGGGAAGCCGGCGCTCGCCATGCCCAGGTGGGTTCGCGCGCCCTGCGCCCACTTTTCCTTGAGCGTCAGCCCTTCGACGCCGCGGATGTCGATCTGCGTCAGCCCACCGGTGACCGCATCGAAGCCGGTGGCCAGTACCAAGACGTCGAGGTCGTACTCGCCGTCAGCCGTCCTTACGCTGTTTGCGGTGATCTCCAGGATGGGGGTGACCTTCAGGTCCACGAGGCGCACGTTGTGCTGGTTGAAGACGTCGTAATAGGTCTGCTCGAGGGACGGGCGCTTGACCCCAAAGGGGTGCGGCGGCTCCCGTGGCGCGAGCTGCTCCGCCACTTTCGGATCCTGGATGCGCAACTGCACCTTTTCGCGCCAGAAGTCGTAGGCTGTGCGATTGGCCTCCAGGTTCATCATCACGTCGTAGAAGGTCGAGGCCCAGAAGCTGAAACCACCCGCGGCCCAGCTCGCCTCATAGATGGCCAGCCGCTCCTCGGGAGAGACCTCGAGCGCAGACTTCCCGCTCGCGTGGAAGTCGAAGCCTCCGAAGCTCTCTCGCCGCCGTGCGAACCGAGCGGGGTAATCCCGTTTCATTTCGACCTGCGTCGCCTCGTCCAGCGCGCGTTGCTGCATCGCCAGCGCCAGAATCGGCGTGCGCTGGAAGACGGTAAGCTCAGCGGCCAAGGCCGCGGCTTCCTGCACCACCTGCACGCCGCTGGCGCCCGTGCCGATCACGCCCACGCGCTTGGCGGTCAAGTCCAGGCCGTTCTGCGGCCACCAGGCGGTGTGGTGCTTGGCGCCCTTGAACCGGTCCAGACCCTTGAGGGCGGGAACATAGGGCTTCGCGGCGAACCCCGTGCAGAGCACCAGGAATCGCGCCTGCAAAGCGCAGCCGTCCTGTGACCTCACGGTCCACTGCTGCTTTCCTTCGTCGAATTCCGCGGCTTCAACGCGGGTGTTGAATCGGATGTCGCGGCTCAGATCGAGCTTCTGATCGACGTAACGAAAATAGCGACGAAGCTCGTCCCAAGCCGGGAACCGCTCGGTCCAGGTCCAGTCGCGCCAGAGGTCCTCGCTGGAGAACTCATACATCGGGACGTGGGTATCGACGCGGGCGCCAGGATAGCAGTTCCAGTACCAAATGCCACCCAGGTCGGCGCCGGCCTCAAGCAGCCGCACCGAGAACCCCAGCTGGCGCAGGCGATGGAGTTGATAGATACCGGTGAACCCCGCGCCGACCACCAGGATGTCGAACGCCTCGACGGATTGGGTTTCGGACGTCATCGCGGATTGGGCTGTCATGACCTTACGCCAGTCCCAGGTCGCGCCGCGCGAAATCCGCGACCGTCTTGTAGTCTGCCTTGCCGTTCGAGGCTCTGAGAGGCACACGGGTCACCAAGATGCGCTTAGGGGTCTTGTAGCCGGCCAGGCTGGCGCGCACGTGGCGGCGCACATCGTCCTCGTCGAACGCGGCGCCGCTCGCCACCGCCACCACGCCGGTCACGGCCTGGCCCCATTTGTCGTCCGGTACCCCGACCACCAGCGCGTCCTCGATCGCCGCGTGGGTCTTCAGCGCCTCTTCAACTTCTTCGGGATACACCTTCTCGCCGGCGGTGTTGATGCAGGCGCTACCGCGCCCCAAGAGCGTCATGGCACCATCGGCCTCTACCATGCACCAGTCCCCTGGGATCGAATACCGCTGGCCGCCAATGGTTCGGAAGGTCTTGGCGGTCTTTTCCGGATCCTTGTAGTAGCCCAGAGGAATAGGGCCGCCGATGGCGATGATCCCGGCCTCACCACTGCCGGGCTCCACAAGGTTCTCGTCCTCGTCGAAAACCTTGCACCGGGGGCCGATCTGGAACGTCGCGGTCCTGACCTCACCGTCCTTGGTCATGGCGGAGGAGCCGAAGCCGAGCGCCTCTGAAGCGCCGAAGGAATCCATCAGCACGACTTGCGCAACATGGCGCAACAGACCGGCCTTGACCTCACGGCTCCACATCACGCCGGACGACACAATCGAGACGAGGCTCGACGTGTCGAAGCGGCCTGGGTTCGCGTCGAGGGCCTGCAGCATCGGCTTGGCGAAGGCGTCCCCGACGATGGCGATCGATTGCACCTTCCGGCGCGAAACGACCGACCAGAGTTCGTCAGCGTCGAACGAGGGGGTCTGCAGGGTGACCACGCAGCCGCCGTTCATCATGCATCCGATCGCGGTGATGAGACCAGTTCCGTGCATCATCGGGCAGGCTGGAAGGGTTCGGCTTCCTGGACCGGCCGCGCGAACGAAGTCGAGATGGGCGTCGAGGGTTTCCGGCGCTGGCCCGAGCCGCCGCACCGCGTCGAGCTGGGCCTCACGCATGTCCTCATGGCGCCACATGACCCCCTTGGGCAGGCCCGTCGTACCGCCCGTATAGATGAACAGAAGGTCGTCTGGAGACCGCTTGATCCCTAGGGGGGCGCCCTCACCTGTCGCGGCGAGGTCTTCATATCGCTCCGAGAAGGGCGCCGGCGGATCGTCATCGCCGATCTCAATGAACGTGGCGACCTTGGACAGCCGATCCTTCAGCTGGAGCACTGTGTCGCGAAACTCGGAGCCATAGATGACGGTCTGCGCATCCGAATCGTCGAAGATGTAGAACACCTCGTCGGGCTTGTAGCGATAGTTGACGTTCACGTGCGTCAGCCGGCTTTTGAAGCATGCCGCCAGCGCCTCGCCATACTCCGGGCGGTTGCGCATATAGAACGCCACCTTGTCGCCGGCCTTCGCGCCGCGAGCCAGGATTGCGCGCGCCAAGTTGTTCGACCGACGCGACGTCTCACCCCAGGTGATCGTCCGATCCCCATGAATGAAAGCCGGTGCGTCCGGCGGAAGGGCCTTCGGGAGCGCGTCGAGGATGTCGCCGAAATTCCAGGTCATGGGCATATTTCCTAGCCGGCGATCCAGCCCTGTAGGCGGGCAGCCTCATTGCGCAAGAGTTCTGGTCCGCCGAGCAGCTGCCGATCGAGGCCGATACGCTTGAACCAGTAGTGCAGCCCGGCGAGGTCGGTGAAACCCATGCCCCCGTGCACCTCCGTGGAAGTGCGTGCGACGAACCGGCCGACCTCGGAAAGATGTGACTTGGCATGGCACGCCATTAGGGACGCCTCGTCCGGCGCATGGTCGAAGGCGTGCGCCGCGTACCAAACCAGCGAGCGGCAGGGCTCGAGCGCCGCCGCCATATCGGCGCACATGTGCTTGACCGCCTGGAAGGACCCGATCGGCCGGCCAAACTGCACGCGCGTACCAGCGTAAGCCACGGCCTGTTCGATCATCGCCGCGCCTGCGCCCAGGATGTCGGCGGCCAGCATGATGCGCCCTGCATCTATGATCCGCCTGGTCGTCGCAGCGCCACCAACGGGCAACGGATCGGCCTTGACTCCCGTCAGTCGAAGCTCTCCGACCGACCGGGTCTTGTCGATGGTCGTCAACGGGATCTGCGTGAGACCGGCCGCGTCGGCCGCCACTAGGTGCAATGCGGCAGCGTTGTCCGCCACCACGAACAGGGCAGCGTCCGCCGCGTCGAGTACGAACAGTGCTGTCCCGTCAAGCCACCCGTCCTTGGCGACCACTCCGGAGCCGTCCCGGCGCTCCACGGATTGGCTTACCGCAACGGCCGCGGTCGCTTCCCCGCTCGCCAGCTTCGGTAACCACGCACGACGTTGGGCGTCCGACCCGCCGAGCATGATCGCCAAGGGCGCCATCACATGGGCGGCCGCGAAATGCGCCGGCGCGACGCCATGGCCAAGCGCTTCCGCGACGAGTGCGGCCTCCAGCAGGCCCAGGCCAATTCCGCCGAATTCCGCGGGGATGATGACCCCCGGCACGCCGAGATCCGCCAGGCCCGCCGCGACATCTGGGCAATAGGGCTTAGCGGCGGCAGCGATATCCCGCACATGCCGCAGCGGGGACTGTTCCGCGAGATAGCGGGTCACGGCGTCCTGCAGCATGCGCTGCTCGCTCGAAAGACCGAACTCCATCAGACGCGGCTCCCTTCGTGGGCGAGCTTTGGCTCCCGCGGCATGCCCAGACCCCGCTCCGCGATGATATTCTTCTGGATCTGGGCGGTGCCCCCGCCAATGATCAGACCGAGCTGAAACATGTAGGCCTGCTGCCAGGCGCCGTGGGCGCGCAGATGCGGACTACCGTCGTAGAGCACTCCGAGCTCGCCAAGGGCGTCGATGGCCAATGCCGAAATCTGATGGGCCAGCTCACAGGCCTGTAGCTTGACGATCAGCCGCGCGAGCCCTGCGTCGCCGCCGTTCGCCGAGGCGCTAAGGATGCGGAGCCCGTTGAACTTCATAGCCGCGAGTTCCGCCTGCAGGCGCAGCAGACGATCCCTTAGGATCGGGTTGTCCATGATCCGGCCGTCGCCAGCCGTCTCGTTCCGCATCAACTCCGCCAAGGCAAGGAAGCGGTTCTCGAGCTGACCCGGGTCCCCCAGCATTCCGCGTTCGTGCTTGAGGGTGGCATTGGCGACGAACCAGCCCTGCCCGCGCTTTCCCACGATTTGGTACTTAGGGACGCGCACGTCGGTGAAGAAGGTCTCGTTAAACTCAGCGTGGCCGGTCATGGTCACCAAGGGTCGAACCTCGATCCCCGGCGTCTTCATCGAAAAGATCAGATAGCTGATCCCGTCATGCTTGGCCTTGTCCGGCTCGGTGCGCACGAGGCAGAAGATCATGTCGGCCTCGCGCGCCGTGCTGGTCCAGATCTTCTGACCATTGATGACGAAGTCATCGCCATCCTCCGTCGCGCGCGTCTGGAGGCTGGCGAGGTCCGACCCCGACCCAGGTTCGGAATATCCCTGACACCAGATCACTTCGCCGCGAATGGTCGGCCCGATCCATTGCCGTTTCTGCTCCTCCGTGCCGAGTTCCAGGAGGGTTGGAACCAGCATGGAAATGCCCTGGCTCTGCAGCCCCGGCGGCACGCTGGCTCGGGCGAATTCCTCGCCGATGATGCGGGATTTCAGGATGTCAGGCGCGGCCCCATATCCCCCATACTCTTTCGGGATGGTCCGCGCGGCGTAACCATGGGCGATCAATAGTTTCTGCCAGGCCACAGCCCCTGCGGAGGGTCGCTGCGCCGCCCCGCCGCCCTTGGGCGCAGCATGACGGTGGGTCTCAAGAAAGACGAGCACTTCGCGCCGGAAGGCCTGATGTTCGGCGCTATAGGTCAGATCCATCGGCCTATCCTTCCAAGAGGGTCCTGGAGCTTGAACGGGTCGCAACTCATGGCGCCACCTGCTCAGAGGGCTCGAAGCAAGGCAGCCGGAAGCCGTCTCCAAGCTCTCGGAAGAGCAGTTCGACGCGGATGCCCAGTTGCAGCGCGTTGCGGTCACAGTTCAGCAACCGGCTCGCCATTCGCACGCCTTCGTCGAGTTCCACCAGCGCGGCGACATAGGGGATTTCCGCAGCGAAGGCGGGGTGAAGCGCCTGATGGGTCACGGTCCAAGAGTAAAGGCTGCCGGTCCCGCGGACAGGCGCCCAAGCGAAATCTGGAGACCCGCACCGCGCGCACATGTAGCGCGGCAGGAACCGCCACGCGCGGCAGTCCGAACAACGCTGGAAGCGCAGGCGTCCATCCTGGCATTGACGCCAGAAGGCGTCGTCTATGGGATCTTGGGTCCTGGGAAGCGGCGCGGGAACGGTGGGGGGGTGCATGGGTCTCAGGTCCTCAAGATCGCCAGGCTGCCGTCGCCGAGATCGCCCCATCCGGTGACCAAACCAATTCTGGCGCCTGGCACCTGGCGCGCGCCGGCGTCGCCGCGAAGCTGGCGCACCGCTTCTAGCACGTGGTTGAGGCCCCAGACGTGGGCCTCGCTGAGCAGACCGCCATGGGTGTTCAGCGGATAGCGACCGCCGAGTTGGATCTGGCCGTCTTTCACAAAATCGTAAATGCCGCCGGGCCCGCTGAAGCCCAGCGCCTCCAGTTGCAGCAGCACGACATAGGTGAAGCAGTCGTAGACCTGCAGGAAGTCCATGTCGCGGGCGGTGACGCCGGCCATCTCGAAGGCTCGAGGCGCGGCGTAGGACAGGCCGATTTTGAGCATATCGGGTCGAGATGGAATGTCATCTGCCGGATAGGGGTGGCCCTCGGCGGCGCCGGCGATCAGCACGGGCCGGTGCGGCATGTCGCGGGCCCGCTCGGCGCTGGTCACTACAACCGCGCAGGCGCCGTCCGTCTCCAGGCAACAATCGTACAGACGGAAGGGCTCGGAGATCCACCTCGCGCCGAGGTAGGCGTCCATGTCCAGAGGCTGGCCATAGGTCACGGCCCTCGGGTTCAGCTGGGCGTGGGCCCGGCAGGCCAGGGCCACCTCGCCCATCGCCTCGTCGGGCACCCCGTAGAGGTGCTTATGGCGCATGGCGATCCAGGAATACATCTGGGCCGGCATAGTGACGCCGTAGGGCATGTAGAAACCCTGGATCGTGCGGGTCAGGGTGTTCATGTTCATGGCCCGCTGCGGCGGCCGGCCCTGCTTTGGACGTAGCGCGGAGTAGCCATTCCAGCCCAGCACCACGAGAACGTTGTCGGCGACGCCCGCGGCGACGGCTGTCGCAGCGTTCTGCAGGGCCGTGGTGGGGCTGGCTCCGCCCATGTGGACCGTCGAGGCATAGCGGAGGACATCGACACCAAGGTTGGCGGCGAGTTCCTCGGACGTGGTATAGATCGGGGGCGGAACCATGCCATCGATCTGCGAGGCCTTGAGCCCCGCGTCGGCGATGGCCTTGCGGGCCGCCTCCAGCATCAGGTCCACGGCCGTGCGCTCCGAGCCCCTGACGTACTCGGTCTCGCCAATGCCAACGATGGCGGCCTTGTCGCTAAAACTCACGGCTCGTCCTGCCTTTCAATCCTCGGCGAAGCTTTACGACCTGAAGGCTGGCGCACTAGGCGGGCGGGATCAGGCATGAGTGGATGGATTCATCTCCCGGCACCTGGCGCGCGAGCGTCCGGATGGCCAGATCCGCGTCCTCCAACGCGAAGTCGTGAGTATGCATCAGTTCAATTGGCAGCGACCGCGCCTCGATCAGGTCGATGGCCTTGCGGTATCCCGACGAGGTCACGCCGATCGCCCCCTTGATGGTGATTTCCTTGAAGACAATCAGGTCGGAGACGAAGTCCGGTATGGGCTTGAACCCTTTCACCCCGGCCAGCACGATCGTCCCGCCGGCACGCACATAGCTCAGGGCCTCGCGTACCGGGTCGGTGGCGTAGGACGTCACCTCTACGACCACATCGGCGCCCCGGCCGCCGGTCAGTTCTTTGATGCGTTCGATGGCGTTCTCGTTCTGAACGTCGATTGTGTGATGCGCCCCGAAGGTCCGGGCGAGGTCGAGTTTCCGCGCATCTGCGGCCATGCCCGTGACGATGATCTTCCCCGCCCCCGCCTGCCGCGCAGCGATGACGCTGGCCAGACCGCGCTGGCCCGGTCCCAGGATGACGATCGTATCGCCGACCTGGGTCTGAGGAATCTCCACCGCCCAACGAAAGCCCGCCCCGAGCGGGTTGAACATGACAGCGAGTTCGGGCGGCAGGGTCTTGTCCATCTTGTGAACGATCGTATTGGGCGCAAGGTACATGTACTGAGCGTAGGCGCCCCACAGCCCCGGCATGTTCGACAGCGGGATGTACGAATAAATTTGCCGGTCCGCGCATAGGTGATAGCGGCCGCCGAGGCAGGTGTCGCAGCTGTGACACGATAGCATGGTCTCGACGGCGACCCGGTCACCGACATCCACGCCCCAGCGGCGCGCGGCCTTATCGCCGATCACCTCGATGATCCCCACGGGCTCATGTCCCGGGATGACCGGCATCGGCGTTTTCAAGACACCCTCGAACTGCTCGTAGTCGCTGCCGCAGATCCCGCAGGCCTCGATCCGCAGGATCGCGCTGTCAGCCTCGATCTGAGGAATCGGAAGATCGCGCATCTCCAGACGGCGTGGCGCTGTTTGAACCATCGCAAATGTCGTAGCCGGGATCACGGGCGGGACTCCCCTTCGCGGCCCATACTCGCGACACATATATGTTGTCGTCAACTCATATCTGTTATGGTAGCGATCAAACAAAGTTCACGCTGACGATCTGCGGACTGACGCACACCGTCTCCTGACATGGATTTAACGCGATGGCCGCCAGTGGAGTGAGGGTCGATCTTCTCAGCCCGGACCAGGCGAAAGCCGCGGCGAGCGTCGCGGGCGTATCCGAACAGATGGCGCCGCTTAGCGTCTTCCGGGTCTTGCTGCGACATCCTGATGTCGCAGAGGAACTGGCCTCGACACTCACCACCCTGCTCTTCCGTGGCAACAGGCTCGATGCGAGACTACGCGAGCTGATCATCATGCGGATCGGCTGGCGAACCGGCTCAGTCTATGAATGGACCCAGCACTGGCGGGTGGCCCGCGGGCTCGGTGTTCCGGCGGTCGACCTGGCCGCCACGCGGGATTGGCAGGGCGCGCCGAACCTGACCGAGGCCGACCGGGCGGTGCTGCAGGCCACCGACGACACCCTCGACGACGGCATGATCGGCGACGCGACCTGGGAAGCCTGCTGCCGCCACCTGGCGACAGACGCCGAACGGATCGAGCTTGTGGTCGCGATCGGTAACTGGACCATGTTTTCCCAGATCCTAAAGAGCCTGCGGGTTCCCCTGGAAGACGGCGTCGAAGCGTGGCCGCCGGATGGAAGAGCGCCGCAACCTTGAGCCAGCAATCCTGACACGCGAGGTCTCCATGACACGTCAGCCGATCTCGCCCGATCTCGTCGGGCTTGAATTTCCTGTCTCCACCGAGACGTGGTCTTCGAAGGACGTGATGCTTTACGCGCTGGGTGTCGGCGCGAGGCCGGTTGCGGACCTGGACTTCATCTATGAAGGCCGGGGACCTAGGGTCCTCCCGACCTATGCTGTGATTCCAGGTGGCACCGCGCTGCGCTGGATGATGCGCATGGTCGAGATGCGCTTGGAGATGCTGTTGCACGGCGAACAGTCGATCGAGCTGTTTCGGCCGCTGCCGCCCGAGGCCAGCGTCGAGGTGACCGGCCGGATCACAGAGGTCTGGGACAAGGGAAAAGCGGCTGTGCTCGGCGTGGAAAGTCTGGCCCGGGACGCCGACGGCGACCTCTTTCGAACCCACGCTACGCTGTTCGTGCGCGGCGCCGGCGGTTTTGGCGGCGAGCGCGGACCTTCGGTTGGAGATGGTGATACCGTTCCCGACCGGGCGCCGGACATCGAGGCTCGCTTCGAGACTCGTCCGGAGCAAGGCGCGATCTATCGGCTCTCTGGCGACCGCAATCCCATCCATATCGATCCGAAGTTCGCCAGGATGGGCGGCTTCGACTCGCCGTTCATGCATGGGCTTTGCACCTACGGAATCGTCGGCCGCGCCGTGTTGCGGGAGTTGTGCGCCGACGATCCCGCCGCGTTCAGGTCGTTCCAGGGCCGGTTTGCTGACCGGGTGATGTACGGGGACACGATCGTCACGAAGATCTGGCGCACCAGTGACGGCGAGGCCATTGTGCGGGGTGAAACCGCTGACGGTCGCGCCGTGCTTTCTCAATCCAGGGCAAGCTTCTCAGTCTAGGCGCAGCATGGACGTTCCGCTCTATCCGCATCTGTTGTCGCCGCTGGATCTGGGATTCGTCACCCTTCCCAACCGTACCTTGATGGGCTCGATGCATACCGGGCTCGAGGAGGCGCCGGGCGGGTACGAGCGCCAGGCTCGGTTCTTCGCGCGCAGGGCCGAAGGCGGCGCGGGGTTGATCGTGACAGGCGGCGTATCGCCCAATGCGGCAGGGCGCCTTGGTAGGAACGGCGCAGTGATGAGCGAAGCCGTCGTGGCAGACCACGGCCGGATTGCGTCGGCGGTCCATCTCGCCGGCGGACTAGTTGTGCTGCAGCTCCTGCATGCTGGCCGCTATGCGCGCCATGATGGTCTGGTCGCCCCTTCGGGGATCGCCTCGAGGATCAACCCGTTTACGCCGCGCGAGATGAGCGAGGATGAGATTTTCGATACGATCGAGGATTTTGCCAACGCCGCGATGCTCGCCAAGGAGGCTGGCTACGACGGGGTCGAGATTATGGGGTCTGAAGGCTACCTTCTCAACCAGTTCCTGGCGCCTCGCACCAACCAGCGCACCGACGATTGGGGTGGCTCGGCGTCCAATCGCCAGCGGCTGCCTGCCGAAATCGTTCGGGCCGTTCGCGCCAGCTGCGGCGAGCGGTTCATTCTCGTCTACCGGCAGTCGCTGCTCGATCTTGTGGAGGGCGGCAGCACCTTCGACGAGGTTGTCGATCAGGCCAAGGCGGTCGCGGCCGCCGGCGCGAACCTGGTCAATACGGGGATCGGCTGGCACGAGGCGCGGATCCCCACCATCGCCCACATGGTCCCCCGCGGAGCCTTCGCCTGGGCTGCGGCACGGCTCAGGTCGCACCTCAACGTGCCGGTCATCGCATCGAACCGAATAAACACGCCTGAACTCGCCGACCGCCTGATCGCAGACGGCAAGGCCGACATGGTTTCGATGGCGCGTCCCTTTTTGTCCGATCCCGACTTCGTCGCCAAGGCCCGGGCCGGGCGACGTGCCGCAATCAATGTGTGCATCGGCTGCAATCAGGCCTGCCTAGACAACGCCTTCAACGGCAAGCTCACGACCTGCATGGTCAATCCTGCCGCCTGCCGGGAGGCCGAATTCAGCGATGTCGCAGCGCCGATCGAACCCAAGCGTATCGCGGTTGTTGGCGCGGGGCCCGCAGGCCTTGCTGCGGCGGTGACAAGTGCGGTGCGAGGCCACAAGGTCACCCTGTTCGAGAGGTCAGAACAGATCGGCGGCCAATTCAATCTCGCGCGCCGGATCCCGGGCAAGGAGGACTACGCCGAAACCATCAGATATTACGGCGCGCGGCTGTCCGAGCTCGGGGTCGAAGTGCGTTTGGGAGCGCTTGTTGGTCCGCAGGAGCTCATCGCCGCCGCATACGATCATGTGATACTCGCCACCGGTGTTGAGCCGCGAACGCTGGACTCGGTCGGCGTGGACGACCCCCGTGTGCTCACCTACGCACAGGCGATTGAAACGCCCGAACTGACGGGCGCCACCGTGGCGATTCTGGGCGCTGGGGGCATTGGCTTCGACGTGGCCCAACTCCTGGCGCACCCGACCGGAACGGGCGATCCCGCCACGCCCGACATCGAGGGCTTCTCCCAGGATTGGGGGATCGACACCGCGTTCGCCGATCGCGGCGCCCTGAAACCGTCGCCCAGGACTTGGCTCTCAGCCCGAAAGATCACGCTCTTCCAGCGCAAACCTGGATCGGCGTTCGGCGCTGGCCTGAGCAAGACGCGGGGCTGGGCCAACATGCAGGAGGTAGTGCGCCGGGGCGTGGCCATGATCGGAGATGTCGTCTATGGTCACATCAGCCCGGAGGGCCTGCATGTCAGGGTGGGCGGCGTCCCGCAGTTGATCGCGGCCGACACCTTCGTGTTATGCATAGGCCAAGAGCCGCAGGCGGGAATTGTCTCGTCGCTGGCGGCGAAGCAGATGCCATATTCCCTGGTTGGGGGCGCGCGCGACGCCGCCGGGCTGGATGCCGTGCGGGCCATTGAGGAAGGAACCCGGGCGGCGCTCACGATCTGAGCTGGCGCCCAAGGATTTGAAAGCATGCCGAAACCGGATCAATCCGTCGTCAAGTCCGCCGCCCGGACCCTGGAGATCTTCGAATATTTCGACGAGGCTCGCAGGCCCGCCCACATTCAGGACGTGGCCCTGGCGCTAGGCTATCCGCATTCCAGTACAGCCGCGCTGCTGCGCAGCCTCGCCGACCTCGGCTATCTGGAATTTTCTGCCGAAGACAGGACCTTCTTCCCCTCCATCCGGGTCTCCCTGCTAGGCCACTGGGTTGGCGACGAAATCCTCCCACTCCGGCGCATCCAGCAGCAGATGCGCGACATCGCCGAACAAACCCAGATGACCGTGGTGCTGGGTGCGGTGAGCGGCGGGTATTGCCAGTATATCCGTGTGATCGAAGGCACGACACCGATCCGCTATCACGTCAAGGCCGGCACGCGACGATGCCTTGCCCGCTCGACCCTTGGACGGGTGCTCCTGGCCATGGAGCCGCCGGAAACGAGGGCCCGGATGATCGCCGAAGCGCTTGCGGTGTGGGACGGCGATGAGGAGCCGCCGCCCACAGAGGAAGTCGCCGGAGACCTGAAGCAGGTCGCCGCCCGAGGTCATGCCTTCCATGCCGGCCTAGTGAACGACAACGCCGCAATGCTTGCCATTCCACTCGCCGTAAGTCCGCCGGCCCGTCCCCTGGCCCTTGGCTTGGCCGCGCCCAAAGACCTGTTCCGGGGCCGTCGCCCCGAGTTGCTTAGGATCATGCGTGACGTGCTCGGCGGCCTCGGAACCCTCGGCCAGGGAGCAGCCCGAAAGACCGCCTGAACACCGCATCCGTCACGCAGGTTTGGGATTCTGGATCAGGACGGTGCCCTGCGCCGAACAACATAAGCGACCTTCGTTCTCCATTTCGATCCTCACCACCGCGGTGTGCTTGCTCATCGAGATGATTTCCGCGCGCGCCGTGACCATCCCGCGGCTGACCGGCGCGAGCAGGTTGATCTTGAACTCGGTCGTCGCCGCCCACTGTCCCTTCTCCATGTGGGGATAGCAGACACATCCCAATACGTGATCGCAGGCCGCAGACAGGACGCCGCCGTGCATGTTGCCGAAGCCCGTCAGCAGCTTTGGGTCGACTGTCATCTCCGCGGTAAGACCGCCCGGTTCCATGGCTACGATCCGCAGGCCCAGGAATTCGGGGAGGCCGGTCATCCGATTGCTCGAAGCCATGAAGGCTTCGACCATCTCGGCGTGAAACTCGGGCATTCTGCGAGGAATCATTGCGTTTCCTTTCCCACTTCAGCGAAATCGATCGGCGCGATTGAGCGCGGTCTCGGCGCCGCTGACGAGGTCTTCGAGGACGTCCTTGGCGGGGCGAATCGCCTTGATAAGCCCCATGCCCTGGCCCGCGAACCCAGGCGCGATATCCTTACGCTGGTCTAGGGTCGCCGCCGCGAGCACGGGGCCGGCGATGATCGACTGGAAGGGCATGGGCAGCGGCGACTTCTCCGCGTCCACCCAAGCCTGCGCCCACTTGTTGCGGATAATCCTGGCCGGCTTCCCGGTGACGGATTTTGACACAACCGTGTCGCCATCGCCGTACTCGACCAGAACCTCCTTTTGGAATTGCTGAATGCCGGCCTCCTCTGTCGCCAGGAACGCGGTGCCCACCCAGGCGCCCTCGGCCCCAAGCATCATGGCGGCCGCCACGCCGCGGCCGTCCGTGATCCCGCCGGCCCCGAGCACAGGAATACGCCCCGCCATGGCGTCGACAACCTGGGGGATGAGGGCCATGGTGCCGATCGGCGAATTATGTCCGCCCCCGTCATGTCCCTGGGCGACCACCACGTCGATGCCGGAAGCCGCGACCTGCAGCGCATGTTTCACCGACCCTATGACGGCCATGATCTTCGTGCGGTTCTCCCGCAGTCGCTCCATCCAGGGACCGGGGTTTCCCAGGCCTGCGGCGTAGACCGGCACCTTTTCCTCGACCACGACCTCCATCTGCGCCTCAAAGAACTCCTTTGAAAAGAACGCCGGGCCGCCCCGGGGCTCGGCATTGTTGGCGTCGCGGGAGCGGGCGACCTTTTGCAGACCTTCCTTGCGCATGAAATCGGCCGCGAAGTTCTGGTAGTCCGCAATGAGTTCCATCGGCGACGGCTTCCCGTCTCCACCTGTAGGCATCGCCGCATCGACCACCTCGCGCCGCACGGAGGCGGGCAGCAGAGTATCAACGCCGAACGGCTTGTCGGTCAGGCTACGCACCTCGCGTATCCATTCACGGAGCTCTTGCGGCGAGCAAGCGGCGGCGCCCAATATGCCGAGGCCGCCGGCGTTGGAGACTGCGGCAGCCAAGCGCGGAACACTTGCCCCCCCCATTCCGGCGAGCACGATCGGATATTGGATGCCGAAGATTTCGCAGATGCGGCTGTGCAGCGCCATTGAGCATTCCTGTTCCTAAGGGTTCGATTGGAGTCGTCGAGGTAGGATCACCGGCCTTGGAAGACTGGCTTGCGTTTCTGCATGAAGGCGAGCGGACCCTCCCGGGCATCCTCGGTTCGAAAGACTGGGGCCGCCATTTCGGACTCGATCCGCATCGCGTCGGCTTCCGGGCGCCCCAGACAAGCTCGAGCGGACCGGCGGATCGCCTGCACGGCGATCGGGCCATTCGCCGCGATGCGCTCAGCCAATTCCAGCGCGGCGGGCAGGACTTCGCCCTGCGGCACAACGCGATTGAGGAAGCCTAACTGAAGCGCCTCGGCGGCGGTGATCAAGTCGCCGGTCAGCAACAACTCCATGGCGCGAGCATACGGAACCTGGCGTGGGAGCCGCACCGTCGAGCCGCCCCCGGGGAAAATCGCCCATTTGACCTCCTGCACGCCGAGTTTGGCGGTGTCGGACGCGATACGAAGGTCCGTGCCTTGGGCCAACTCCATGCCGCCCGCGATCGCATGGCCGTTGATCGCCGCGATCACCGGCTTGACCACATCGAACGTCCGCAGAAGCCCCGTGCCGAGCATTTCTCGGTCAGCCAAGACACGCCGGTCCCACTCGTCTTCCGGCGGGCGGGCGCCGCTCATCAGCGGGATGAACCTTCCCAGGTCGGCCCCTGAGCAGAACGCCTTGTCGCCGGCGCCGGTCACCACGGCCACGCGGACCTCCCGATCTTCTCGCACATGGGTCCAAGCCTCGGCCAGACGAACGAGCATCTCAGGAGAGATGGCGTTGAGCGCCTCGGGACGATTCAGCGTGATAATCGCCACGTGTCCGCGCCGTTCAAAATTGACAACCTCAACCATGCATCCTCCGACACATACGTGTTTTCTAGTGTCACGTTCATGCTACGCTGGTTAGTCTCAGGACGCAAAGCGGGATATGGCCCGCTTGTCGATCGCAGGCTGCACGCGCGGCTTGCGACAGGCGAAGCTGTCGGGTCGGGCGAAAAAAATGAGAATCATCCATGAATGCACCGAGCCAAGCTGTCTTCAGAACCACCGACGGGCTCGACCTCGCCGCGGACCGGTATGGTCAGCCGAGGCGCGGCTCCGTACTCATGGCGCACGGCGGCGGCCAGACGCGGCATGCCTGGACCAAAACGGCGGCGGCGCTTGCGGATCGAGGCTGGGAAGTTGTCACGGTCGATCTCCGTGGCCATGGCGACAGCGGCTGGTCGCCGACGGGAGACTATGGGATTCAGCGGTTCGCGGAGGATCTAGCGGAGGTATCGCGCGCGATGGGTGGCCGTCCGGCTTTGATTGGCGCGTCTCTCGGCGGGCTCGCCGGGCTGTACGCGGAGGCCGAGATCGCGCCCGGGAGTTTCAGCTCGATCACGCTTGTTGACATCGTTCCGAGCATGGACCCGGACGGCGCCGCCAAGGTCATGGAGTTCATGAGCGCCCATGTCGCGCAAGGATTTGGCAGCCTTGAGGAGGCCGCCGAGGTCATTGCGGCCTATCTACCTCACCGGCCGCGGCCAGCGGATCACTCTGGACTGGCCAAGAATCTGCGGCAGGGCGATGATGGTCGGCTCCGCTGGCATTGGGATCCCGGCTTTGTCTCCGGCGTCCATCGTGGCCGATCCTTGCGGGATGCCGACGCGTTCCATACCCGATTGCCCGGGTTGACGCTTCCGGTGCATCTCATCAGGGGCCGGCTGAGCGAGTTGGTTTCTCGGGAGGCGGCGGAGACCTTCGTCGCACAGCTTCCCAACGCAAAATTCACCGACGTCGCCGGCGCGTCGCACATGGTGGCGGGCGATCGCAACGACGCCTTTCTCAGCGCTGCGGTGGGATTTCTTGAGCGCCTGGACCCGGAGACGCAAGCCGATGACGGCTGAAACCTTACCGAACATCTTCGCCCTGACGCCTCTCGACCCGAAGTTCAGAGCGGCACTGTCAACTTTGCCGGGTGAGGTTTTGCTAGGCGATCGACAGGCGTGCGCCGGTCACGCTATCCGGACACTCGTGCGGCGATCGCGTTAGCGATTTCTGAGCTTGAGGCCGTTCGAAACGTAGATGCGGGCGCCTTCCTCGACGCGCCAAGCGTTGCCTATGCGGCCTTGGCTACTGAACACCAAGAAAGACATGACAACGCCAAGCCGATTGCCTTGTCGTCCGGACTATCCACTGTGCAGGAAAACCTGGGGCTTTTGCTGTAGGAGGGCGTTCGCCTCACCGCACGCCGTCGCCCAGGGTCGTTGTGGTGGGACGGGCGCCGGTCTCCACCCACTGACGAAGGAACTTCCAGGCCGCGATCGTCTCCGGCTTGTTGAAGCCGCAATGCGTGTAGCCCTCAATCCCATAGACCGGCAGAGGCGCCCGCACTGCGGGAACTGTGAACTGCAGAAGACGATCCTGCCTGCCCGCCGCTTCCACGGCACGCGCAAGGGCCTCCTCCTGCGAATAGGGTACGAGTGAATCGATGCTGTTGTGGACCGTGATCAGCGGCGCACCCAGTTGACCAGTCGCCGTATGCCACTGCCTCAGATATTGCCGCGCGGCCGGAACCGCCGCGACGCGCTGCACGCCCGTGTTCAGCGCCTCGATTTCCGCATCTGTCATCCCCGGCGCCGAATAGACCCTGCTGGTGTTGTCATAGAGCCAGCCCCCGGCCGTCGCCGCCATGTCTTCCGCGCCGAGCGCCACGGTCAGAAGAGGGAATGCGACCGACGCAGGATCGTACTCGAATCCACCGATCGCGGTCACGATGCGGATGATGTGAGCTTCCCGTCCATCGGGGTTTTTCTGCGCTGTGATCCAGAGGTCCAGCGCCGGCCTCGCCGTCTTGATCATCTGCCCGAAGACATAGGCTTGGGCTGCCTCGGCTTTCACACTGGCGGGTGGCTCGGGCGCGATCGCATTCTTGCGGACATCTTTCTCACCGGCGAGCGAATAGGGCGTTCCCTCCGTGAGGAAGTTGTAGACCACGCGCATGTCCATGAGCTGGTCGATCAGGGTCTCCCAACTGTTGACGGCGCCGCATCGCGCGAGCCCCCCGGCGAAAGCGTCGGGATGCATCTCAAGAAGTGTCACGACAATTCCGCCGCCCATGGAATCGCCCATGACGTAGGTGCGCTTGCCCCCGAGATCTGTCAGGAAGTTGCGAAGGCGCAGCGTGTTCTCGGCGCCAGTTTGAACGCCGAGGCCCGCCTTGTCATAAGCGCTGTGCCCGACCGCGAAGCCCTCGGCATAGGCCTCTTTCAGGGCGCCGCCGCCGACATCCTTGCCCACAGGATCTTGGGCGACGGCAACGGGCGTTCCCGGCGTGCTGTAGCCGTGCGCGAACAGCAGCCCGTCACGATTCCAGCTCGCTGGGAACGCCAGCGCGAACTGGTCCCCATCGAGCTTGCCGCCCAGGATAAAGCCGCCGTCCGTCGCCGGCTGCACCGTGACATCGCTTGCTCCCAGCGCCTGTGCCCGGGCCGCAGTTGCAGCCGGTGACAGATCAGTGAGCGGAGGCGCACCATCGGTCGTCGGCATGCCCGAGCACGCACCGAACAGGGCAGTTGAGACAAGCACCACAGCAAGCGTCCGACCTGCCAACACGATCCTGGTTCTCACGGGCGCCTCCACAAAGTTCAAGATAAGATCGAAGAACGGACTATCATCACGTCAGCCGGGCAGAAACGATTTCCGCGTAGCGCCACGCGCTCGGCTTGATAGTCCGGCGGAAGGTTGTGCGGTCCACAGCGACCAGCCCATATTTCGGGCCGTAGCCGGACAGCCACTCGAAATTGTCCAGAAGGGACCAATGCAGATAGCCGATGATCGGGATCCCGCTCTGCCGTGCTGCATCGACCGAAGCGATGGCCTCTGGAATGAAGCGCGCCCGTTCCGCATCATCAGCCGCATCGATGCCGTTTTCCGTGATCAGAACTGGCTTGCCCGTTGCATTGTGGAGATACCTCGCGGCATTCCCCACGGCTGCAGGAAACCATTCCCGCCCATCTGGTCGCCGGGCGGCGCTGGGCGGGAGAGGAATGGCGCGTTCTGTTCCGATATAGTCGCGTCCGTAAGTCTGCAGACCGGCAAAGTCATCATCGCGCATGACGTCAAGAAACGGTCCGTAGACGTCTGCGCGCTTGGCTTCGATGACGCTGTTTGCAACGACGGCGACATCGTCGGGAATAGCGAGGCTCAGGCCAACAGGCAGGCTGGAGCGCACGCTGCGGATGGCCGCCCGCGCCTGCACGTGAGCGGCGACGACATTGCGGATCAGCTTGCGCGGTTCAGGGTGTGCAAGCAGTACGACGAACCGATCTGAACCGTTGGCGCGAGCAGCACTGGCAACACACGCCTCGATCGCGCTGATGTAGGCTGGGCCTGGCGGCGAGGAGGACCAGCGGCCTCCAAGCGCCAGGTTTGGCTCGTTGAAGGTGACCATGTGCGACACGCGATCCGCGAGCGCTCGCGAAACTTTTTCGGAGAAGGCTGCGAAGAGATCTGCGGCGCTGGTGGTTGCCCAGCCCCCTGCAGCCGCGAACCATCCCGGCGCCGTGAAATGATTCAGCGTCACCACCGGCGCAATGCCGCGAGACACGCAGACATCCACCATGCGGCTGTAGTGGTCCAGCATGGCCTGGCTCCAGCACCCCTGCTCCGGCTGGATGCGCGACCATTCGACCGAGAAGCGATAGGCGTTGAGACCCAACTGATGAACAATCGAAATGTCTTCGTCCCATCTGTGCAGGCTGTCGCAGGCATCACCGGAAGGTTCCGCAAAGGGACTCGGTCGGACGTGCTCGAGGGTCCAGAAATCCGACGCGATGTTGTTGCCTTCGATCTGGTGACCTGATGTGGCGGCGCCCCACAGGAAGCGCCCCCGAGACGGAGGCGACGTCGGGGTTGGACCCGAGGCGCATGCCGCCGTCAAAGCAGCGGCCCCGCCCGTCAGCAGTGCTCGGCGATTCAACTCGTCTTTCACATTCCCGCTCATTTGACGGCGTCGGGCGCCGGGCGCGCTCCCGTTTGCACCCATGTGCGCATCACTTTGAACGCTCCGATATTCTGTTCGGGCGTGAACCCACAGTGAGCATAACCTTCAAGCCCTCCGGGAATAGGCATCTTCGTTCCAGACACAGCGTACTGAACAAGATGTGCGTCATTTCCGGCCTTAGCGACGCGCGCTCCGAATGCCTCCGACTGGGAATACGGTACGAGCGAGTCGATACGCTGATGAACGGTGATAAGCGGAATCAAGAATCTGCCAGTGGCCTCATGCCAAGTCTGTGCATAGGCAATTGCCGCAGGCGAGGCCTCAAACCGCTGTATGCGCTGGTTGAACCGGGCGGCCTCGTCGTCTGTCATGTCGGGCGGAGCGTAGGTCTTGCCAATGTTTCCCGCAGGAAGTCCGCCCATGGTCGCGACAATATCGTCCATGCCCAGTGCGCCGGAATAGAGCGGCGCCGCGACCGCGGCAGGATCGTCCGCAAAGCCGCCAATCGCGGCGACCTGTCGCGCGATGCGCGCCTCGGGCCCATCGGGATTGGCCTTTGCCGCCTGAAACAGCCGTACCACCGGCATGATGATCCGCATGGTCTGCGCATTCCGGAAGGTCTGTCCATCGCGCGCCTCGCCTTCGGGCGGGACTGTCGGCAAAGCTGACCGGGTGACATCTTTCTCGCCCGGCAACTCGTAGCTGGTTTCCTCCGCAAGAAGATTATACGCGGCCCGCATCTCCATCATCTGGCGCACCAGACTGATCCATCCTTCGGTGACGCCGCACATCGACACGGCGCCCGCAAACGCCTTGGGATGCTGTTCGATCATGGCGATCACGACGTTGCCGCCCATCGACCCTCCAACCATGTAGAATTGCTTCCCGCCCAACCTGCTGACCAGGTCGCGGAGCGCCAGCGTATTCGCAACCCCGCTTTCGGTCGCAACGCCCGCCTTGTCGAAAGCGATGATGCCGACTGCCACGCCTTGCTCGTAGGCATAGCGCAACACGCCGTTGCTCGGATCCTTTGCCAGCGGATCGCTCGGGACGCCTGGGACCGAGCCGGGCGTGGAATACCCCTGCCCGAACAACACGGTTTCATGCGTCCAGTTCGCTGGAATTGCCAGAACAAAGGGGCGCGTCCCGAGTTCGCCGTTGAGAAGTGTCCCGTTGCCGGGCGCATCGTGCTGAACAACATCGGCTGCCCCATAGGCGACGATGCGCTCGGACAAGGGAAGCGAGGCACCAACCGGGGCGGGTGTCGAGCAGCCCGTCTGTAGCGCAAGCATGATGATTGCTAACAGCGTGGCACGCAGCATCACCTTCATCTTCTGTCCTCAGTAGCGATAGCGGAGAGAGAGGCCGTATTGCGCGGGTTCGCCGTAGATTGTTCCTACCCAGCCAGAGGTGTTGTAGCCGGCGTTCGACGTCACACGGTACTCCTCGTCGGTCACATTCGTCCCGAATACGGCAATATCGATGGGTCCGCCCATCACCTCTTCCCACTCAAGCCTGAGGTTCAGGAGGCCATAAGCGGGGATGGTGTCGAAGGGCTGCGGGTCGGCGGCAACGCGCTGGTCGTCCTGCCAGGAATAGCTGGCGCGGAAGCCAAGCTGGCCTGTTTCAGCCGGAATCGGAATCGCAACACGCCCGTCGAGGCTAAACTTGTTCGCCGGCACATAGAGGAAGGGCGTGTTACTGAAATTCTGGCTCGGCAAGGTGGGTGTCGCCAGAGTCTGCCATTCGTCATATTTGGCTTCATTGTACGAGTAGGTGGCGCCAAGCGTAAATGAATCGCCAAATGCGAGCAAACCTTCGAACTCGAAGCCGAGGACATGAGCTTTCTGCGCGTTGGTGGCGATGTCGGATCCGACAAATACCTGACGCTGGACGACCTGGATGTCGTTGTACCAGGTATAGAAGGCGGATGCATTCGTACGGAGCCGCACGTCATCCGCCAGCCTCCAATCGCGCTTCATCCCAAATTCGAGATCGATGACTTCTTCCGGCTTGAACGGAAAGAGCGGGTCGTTCTGGCCAAGCGGGGACAGAATCGTCACGACCGGATTTGTGCCGCCGCTTTTGTAGCCGCGGCGTGTAACGCCATAAAGCAACGTGTCCTCGTCCATTTTCCAGTCGAGGCCAAACTGCCAGGTCGGGCCATCGCTTTCGCCATCAAAGCCCGGATAGGAGCAGTTCGGGTATTTTGCTGTCGGCAGCTGTCCAAGGGTAACAGCTAGGAAAGCGTCGTAGACGCACAGATCACTTGCAAGCGCTTGCGTTTGAAGAGCCGCCGGCAGAAGCGCCGGGGGCGCGTTCGCCACAAAACTCGCGAAGGACGATGCTGGCAGGTAAGAGCTGATGTGCCCCCCGAAGGTGTCCCAGGTCCAGCGAACGCCCGCCGTGGCTGTGAGATTGGAAGTGATATTGAAGTTCGTCTGGGCGTAGACAGCTTTGCTGTCGCCATGGACCTCTGCCTTGTCCTGAACGCTCAGGACCGGAAACAGGAACGGCGAAACCGGAAGGATGATAAGTGTCGTTGCGATGCCGAGCGGGGCTTGCATCGGATTGACCGTCTGGAAAGTCAGCCCGTCGTCCGGCGTGTCTTCCTTGAGATAGAACAGGCCGGTTTGCAGGCTCATCCAGTCGGTCGAATAGCGAAGCTGCAGTTCCTCGGTGAATGTGCGCAGATCGACATTGTTTCTGCCGGGAAGCGCACCGTAGAGATCGGAGATCGGCAAGGTGGAAGCATCGCTGTCCGAAGCCGTATTGCCCTCCACATGACTCCAGCTCACGATATTCTTGACGGACCACTCGTCGGAGAGGGTCAGCTCAGAATTGTTCAGAATGCTGAAGCTCGTGCGTTGGTCCTTCGTCGGCGTGCTGAGTGCAGTCTCATATGCCCCTCTTGCCTGTTGTGCAGCCAGTAAGGGCGCCAGCAAGGCGCCGTATGTTCGCGCCGGATTGACGGCCACCAGCACGGTGCCGCCGCCATTCTCGTCGACGTCGTTGTAGCTCGCGACCGTGTAGCTGCTGAAGTAGTCGGTCGGGTCGAACTGAACGCCGATACGCGCGCTCCAGTTGTTGCGGTTGAGGTACTCGCGGCCGGTAACGGCATCGCGCACATACCCATCGCGTTGATCGAAGCGTCCCGCGACGCGAATGGCTAGCACATCGTCGATGAGCGGAATGTTCGCGGCAGCCTCACCGCTCTTGCGCGAGAAATTTCCGGCAATCCCCTCGATATACCCATATGCGCCATCGTAATTGGGACGCGCAGGCTCGATGAGAACAGCGCCGCCAGTCGAATTGCGGCCGAAGAGCGTGCCCTGCGGTCCCTTCAGGACCTGGAGCGAAGCGAGATCGTAGAAGACGCCGGGGCCGCTGGCGGTGCTGGGTACTTCTGCGAAATAGGCCACCACGCCCGGCCCGCTGCCGGTGCCGAAACCACCTGAGCCGCCCATGCCGCGCAGCGTGAATTCCTCCTGGTTGCGGCTCACATGGCTGAGGACAGTCAGCGAAGGCGTGTACCCCTGCAGATCAAAGGCCGTTTCGATACCCTTCTGACGGAGGCCTTCCTGGGAGAGCGCCGTGATTGCGATCGGAACTTCCTGTCCATTTTCCTCCACGCGCCGCGCGGTGACGACGATCTTGTCACCCATAACATCATCCGCCTCGGCGCCCTGCTGGGGCACAGCGGCTGGACCGAATGCATCTTGCTTGACGATAGCGACGGCGCCCGATGGATCCTGACGCACAGCAAGTCCGCCGCCTCCCAAGATCTGCGCGAGCGCCTGATCGGCGGGGACCGCGCCCTTCACGCCTGGCGACATCTGACCCTTGAGATCATCGACGCGATAGAGGACCTGACGCCCAGACTGCGCGCTCCAGGCGTCCACCGCCTGCCGCATGTCGCCGGCAGGCACATCGAATGTTGCCTGACTTAACTGGGCATAGGCGGGCGCCGCCAGAACGAGTGCGCTTGCGCCAAACGCCAGACGCGAAAGAACGGAACGAAGCATTTGGTCCTCCCCTGAGTACGGAGTCTAAATGCCCCGTCAGAAGGATAGACACTTGGCGCGGGCGAACCTGTAACGCCTAATCGGAAATAATCAGATCGCCACTATTCTCGGTGACCGTTAGCCCATAGGCGTCCGCCAGCATGCGGACGAAACCGCCCATGTTGCCGGCCTCGAACGAGCCGCCGATCCTGATGTCGCCGACAGCGGGCGACACGAACAGCTTGCGTTTGCTGTACCGATTGAACTCGGCCGCCGCCTGACCCAAGGTCACTTCGTCGAAGTGAAGGCGGCCCGCCCTCCATGCCAGATTGGATTCGACACGCTCGGCTGCGTAGGGCGCAAGCAGAAGCGATGTTTGCTCCGTGACTACAATGTCGCCGGCGGAGATCACCGATTTTTCCTCGGCGTTGAGTCGCGTCGTATTCTCGACCTGAACGCGCCCCTCGACGACGGAGACGGTCACGCGGTCTGCGTCGCGCCTAACGGCAAACTTGGTCCCGAGCACCGTGATGCGTGCGATCCCGGCATGGACCACAAAAGGGCGGTCGGGGTCATGGGTTACCTCAAAATAGGCTTCTCCCTTGTCGAGCCACACTTCCCGGTTCTCGACCATCACGGTCGTGCGCACAGCGCTTCCCGTGTTGAGCTCGATGCGCGATCCATCAGCCAGGCCGAAGCGCTTCTGCTCGCCGATTGCCGTAACGACATTCTGCAAGGGCTGCGGCGGCAGACTCATGAGAATTGCAAGCGAGAGCCCAACCGCAGTAACAAGCCCGGCGGCAATGGCAAGAAGCGGTGTTCCGAACCCGCGCCGCCTCACCCTGGCTCGCGACATGGCCCCATTGCCTAGCGCCCTAATCCGGTCGGCCATCCGCCAGCCAGCTTCGAGCCGCCAGTAAGCTGCCTTGTGCGCCATCGCGGCATTCAGCCAGCCTTGGAGAGCCGACTCATCCGCTTCCGACCATCCGGCGTCGTCACGACGCGCGACCCAGAGGGCGGCCTCCTCCTCGATTCGTGCGCGATCACTCATTTCTCGCCCTCGCGCGTCAGGCGCCGTGACCCCTTCTTTCGAACGACCCGTCCCTCTCCGCCAAGCATGAAATCTGTCAGGGCCCGGATACCCAGCGTGAGCTGTCGCTCCACGGTGTGTTCGGTCACCCCCATGCGCTCGGCCACATCTCGTGTTGATAATTCTTCGAACTTGCGGAGACGGATGACCTCCCGGCAGCGCGGCGGCAATCGCTCCAACCCTTCCCGCGCCTTGAGCAGTTCCTGACGGGCGACGAACTGGCGTTCAGTCTCAAAAATCTCGCCATCGGCTAAGAGGCTCTCAAGATCCGCCACCAGATCGAATGCAACAATCTTTGCCCGCCTTGCCCGGTTGATGAGCAGGTTACGCGCGACGACGAAGAGGTAGGCTTTCACTTGTTGGGGCAAGCCGTTGGCCTGGGCACCCGTGAGGATGCGCTCGTAGACGTCCTGCCGGATATCCGCGATGTCGCTGGTATTTGGCCAGCTTTTACGGATGAATCGCGTCAGGGCAGCCTCGTGCGGAAGCACGGACGTTTTGAACCAAACGCTGAGGTCGCGATCATCAATCATCGTGGCCAAGACCAGGGTTGAAAGGCCTTTCTGACTTAAAGACACCTACGAGGCAAAGACCCGTAACAGCGATTCAAAAAAGTCTTCAATGCCGCCAGACCAATTTCCGAGTTAGGCTGACTGCCGCATCGACCGGATCTTGCGCGGCTGGCGACATGAGCCTCGGCGCGGTGTTGTCCGTTTTGCGCTTTCAAGCGGCGCGGATTGGGCCAGTGACCGCGGAACGGGGCAGAGGTCCCGCTGAAGGAGGGAGGCGCGCATGCGGCGAAAGAAGGCCCGGTTGCGGAGTCGTGGGGCGTATCGACTGGCGGCAGTCGTCGTTGCACTGGTCGCGGCGGCTTGCGCAACCATGGCGCCAGAGCGCCCTAAGCCCGGCGATGTTGTCGTTGACCGCTTTGACCTACCGTTCTCCAATCTCGCCAGTCCCGAGGCGCGCGCCATCTTCGCGCGCCGCCTTGCAGAGCCGCCCTTTGTCTTTGGCGACAATATTGGTTTGGCCCGGCTGCACTATGGCGCGTTCAACGATGAGCGCCTCGCGGATATGCGGCGGCTCTTTGCGACCAAGGAAAACCACGCGACCTGGAATGGCGTCGATGTCGTCATCGTGGAGCCAGCATCCGGCACTGCCGCCGAAAACGCCGACCGTGTTCTCATCAACATACATGGCGGCGCCTTCATGTGGGGCTCTGGCTCCGGCGCGCTGGTCGAGGCGATCCCGATTGCTGCGACGGGGCGGATACGGGTGGTTACCGTCGATTATCGCTTGGCGCCGGAACATCGCTTTCCAGCGGCGTCCGAGGATGTCGCCGCCGTATATCGCCACCTGCTTGAGGACTATCGCCCTGAGACCATTGGCCTCTACGGCTGTTCGGCAGGCGGCATTATCGCAGCGCAGTCTGTGGCGTGGTTTCAGGCGCACGGCCTGCCCAAGCCCGGCGCCGTGGCAACTCTTTGCGGAACAGCAGCTCCCTATGGCGGCGATAGCGTCTTTCTAAGCGCCGTGGGTGGAGGGCAACCAGCGCCACCAGCGAGCACGGCTGCAACGCGACGCTCGGCAAACCCGTATCTCGATGCCGCCGACCTCAAAGATCCCCTGGCGTTTCCGGAGGCGTCCGATGACGTGCTGCGTGACTTCCCGCCAACGCTTCTGCTTGCCGGAAGCCGCGACTTTGCAGCGAGCATATCGACATCGCTCCACCGTCGCTTCGCAGCCCTCAGCGTCGCATCGGAACTCTATCTCTTTGATGGCCTCTGGCATGCTTTCTTCATGTATCCCGACATGCCGGAGTCGCGGGAAGCCTACGGCCTCATCGTGCAGTTTTTCGACCGCCATCTCGGCGAGTCACGATGGAGCGTTACGTCGGCGCGTGGCGCACCTTCGCCGGCAGATCAGTTCGGCGACCTGTTCGAAGCAGTCCAGAGCGGGCGCATATTCGCCGATAGCAAAACCTTCGCCGACGCTGTACCGAAGCGACCTGTAGCGTCCATCCTGGCGGACTATGACGCCGTGAAACCAACCGGTGGCGCGCTGGCGCGATTTGTCGAAGAGCGGTTCGAGCTTCCTTCTTCAGGCAATGCATCAGATGGCTCGCCGGCAAAACGCCTGCCCTTGCAAGAGCACATCAGCGCGCTCTGGCCTTCGCTGACGCGATCCGCACTCGAACCTGCCGCCGGTTCATCCGCTCTACCACTGTCGAATCCCTATGTTGTCCCCGGCGGCCGCTTCCGCGAAATGTACTACTGGGACAGCTATTTCACCATGCTGGGGCTGAAGAGCGATGGTCGCCAGGATCTCGTCGAATCCATGATTCTTGATTTCGCCGGGCTGGTGAAAGCCTATGGCCACGTTCCGAATGGCGCCCGCAGCTACTATCTCAGCCGATCCCAGCCGCCTTTCCTGGCCCTTATGATCGGGCTATCGGAGCAGCGCGACCCGCAGAGCCTTGCAAGCCAGCTGGAGGCGATGCAAGGCGAGCACGGCTATTGGATGGCGGGCGCCGCTTGCGCCGAGGCGTCGGGCGCTTGCCGGCGCGTCGTTCGGATGCCCGATGGCGCTCTTCTCAATCGGTACTGGGATGATCGCGACACGCCTCGCGACGAGTCGTGGGCCGAAGACGTCGCAACCGCGAGATCGGCGATTGGCCGACCTGCAGCAGACGTTTATCGCGACTTGCGCGCGGCCGCCGAGAGCGGATGGGATTTCAGCTCCCGCTGGCTGGATGATCCGGCCAAGCTGTCCAGCATTCATACGACGGAATTTGTGCCGGTCGATCTGAACAGTCTTCTTTGGTCGCTCGAGACAACAATTGCATCACACTGCCGCGTGTTGAATGACGCGCCGTGCGCCGCAAAATTCGATCGGCAGGCCGCGAACAGGCAGGAGGCGATGCAGGTCTGGCTCTGGGACAAGCAGGCCGGCCGGTTCGGCGATTGGGATCGCCGCACGCAGGGCCTCTCTCCACGGATCTCAGCGGCGACATTCTATCCGCTCTTTGTCGGGCTGGCGACTGCGTCACAAGCCGAGGCGGTCGCGTCGCACGCAGACAAGCGCCTGATTGCGCCGGGCGGCGTACGGACAACGCTCGTTGTGACCGGGCAACAATGGGACCGGCCAAATGGGTGGGCGCCCCTACAATGGATCGCGATCGAAGGTCTGACCCGTTATGGCGAGACAAGCCTTGCCAAGCATATTGCAACAGGCTGGATCAACACGGTCGACCGGGTCTACGGCGAGACCGGCAAGATGCTGGAGAAGTACAATCTCGACGAAAAGACACCGGGCGGCGGGGGTGAATATCCGCTCCAGGACGGATTTGGCTGGACCAATGGCGTGACACGCGCGCTGCTCGATCGTTACCCGTTGCCGGCGGCTGGTCGGTGATCTCTCAACAACTGCTTCCTGGGACGAGCCCGTGATAAACGCACCCGATCCTCCATCCTCCTCCGCCACGCCGGGTATCGACTCCTCTTCACACGGAAATGTCGCCTACCTGCAGTGGTTCGTGTTCGGCCTCTTTTTCATCTTTGGCGGCCTCACCAGCCTCAACGATGTCCTTGTGCCGAAGCTGAAGGAGCTTTTCTCGCTCAACTACTTCGAGGCAATGCTGATTCAGACAGCGTTCTTCGCCGCCTATTTTCTCGTGTCCCTACCCGCCTCGGCCCTGGTTCAGAAGATCGGCTACATGCGCGGCTCCGTCGTTGGCCTGCTTGTGATGATGGCCGGCTGCCTGATGTTTGTGCCCGCGGCGCAGGCGGGCGCCTTCGGCGCGTTCTTGGCCGCGCTGTTCGTCCTGGCCGCGGGTGTGACGTTGGTGCAGGTCGTGGCCAATCCCCTGATCTCGATGCTTGGCGAGCCTCGCACAGCGACGAGCCGGCTGACGTTCGCACAGGCGTTCAACTCGCTCGGGACGACAATCTTTCCATGGGTCGGGGCGGCCCTCATTCTCGGCTCTCTCGCCGCCGTGAACGCTAACGACCTGACCGGCCCAAATCGAACGGCGTACCTGGCGACAGAGTCCGAAGTAATCACGCGCGCCTATCTTGGCATTGCAGCCGCACTGGCCATCGTCGCTCTGGTCGTTTGGCTAAATCGTCACCGGCTCATCGAGGCGCGCGCACCGCGTGTGGCTTTCTTCAGCGCATTCGGCCTGTTACGCCGCCCGCGCTTCGCCTTTGGCGCGGTCGCGATCTTTGTCTATGTTGGCGCTGAGGTGGCGATTGCTAGCCTCATGACCAACTACCTCATGCAATCCGATACGCTCGGCCTACCCGCACGGAAGGCGGGCGAACTTCTTGCGCTGTATTGGGGCGGGGCCTTGATGGGGCGCTTCGTTGGCGCCGTGATCTTGCGCCGCATCGCTCCCTGGATTGTCCTTGCGACTGTTGCCGCAGGCGCCATCGCGATGCTCGTCGTGGCGATGAGCACCACGGGCATCGTTTCTGGCTATGCTCTGCTCAGCATTGGCCTGCTCAACGCGATCATGTTCCCGACGATCTTTACGCTAGCGTGCGCAGGCCTGGGTCCGCGTGCTGCGGAAGGGTCTGGCATCATCTGCATGGCGATCGTCGGCGGAGCGATCGTCCCGCCGCTAACGGGATGGCTGGCGGATCAATCCTCTCTCCGTCTGTCGCTTGCAGCACCTATCGTTTGTTACGCGGTTATCGCCCTCTTTGCGTGGAGAACGACGCGGCTGTCCATCGCCTGAGCCATTGGCATCACTGAGGTTTCACCGGCCGGGGTGGGCTACAGGTGTTGGAAGATCGCGTCATGGAAGTACGACCCATGCTTCCGCCGCACCCATGCACACTACAACTGCAGGGTCCTAGTTCCAGCTGGGTCAAGGTTGGGGGTCACGTCACCGGTTGTGCGCTCTCCCCCCAAAGGGAAAGAACGCTTCGGAGTGCCGTGGCAAAGGCCAAGGGCTGATCGAGCATCAGATGGTGACGGGCTTCCGGTACGGCGACTATCGGAATGTTGCCTCCGCCCAGTTCGCGGATGTAGTTGGCAGAGTCCTTTGTGAAGAGCTGGCTGTTGCCGCCGTGCACGATAGCCTTGCGACCCGGCGCTTTTACCAGGCGTTCACCAACGGTGAGCCATTCGTCGGGCTTGTTGCTGCGCCGAAAGACCTCGGTTGAGAACTTCCACATCCACTCGTCTCCATCCCGCCGCATGGAATGATACGCTAAGTAGTCCAGAAGGAAGGGCTCGCCGACCCGCTGGGGCGGGGAAAGGACGTACCTCTCACGAGCCGCTTCATAGCTAGGGTAGCGCTTGTTCGGCTTGTCCGGATCGCCAGAGCCTGGGCTTGACCGCCTGAGGTTCCAGTACTGTTCAAGGTGCTCGGGGCGCATGATCATGAGATCACAAACCACCACCCCGGAGAAGGCCTCTGGCGACTGGGTTACGGCTGTCAACGCCGCGCTTGAACCGAAACTGTGCGCGATGATCGTTGGCCTGTTGCCATCTGCAAACAGTTCGAGCGCCTCGGCGATTTCCCCGAATTCGCGCCCCCTTGCCGAGGGATCGGCCTGGCCGCGCATTTCGCTGTCGCCCATGCCGGCAAGATCGAAGGCCACCACGTCGTAATCTTCGGCAAGAAAGGGCGCGATGAAGGCGAAGCAGCGCGCATGGGCAAGAAAGCCATGCGTCATCAGCACCTTGGGCTTCCCGCGGTCACCCCAGCGAAAGTAGTGCGCCCTGGCCCCGTCGATCTCCACATACCCTTCTTCGCGCGGCACCTTGAGGGCCGACACGAACCATTCCGGTAGATGCGAACCATCGCCAGCCCAGACCGGATCGATGTCCCCGGGGAAGTCCTCGATCTTCGCGAACTCGTTCATCCTGTCGTGCAGTCCTTGCTCGTGAGGCTTTCGGCAGTGAAGCCATGATAGCCTTCCTCCAACGCGCGACTCGCGGTTGACAAGAAGTTCTTCCATCGGATCTCAAATCGGCGGTCTTGTCGCGCGGCACCTTCTCGCCCAAATGCGTCGATACGTTGGTTTCACAGTACTTCTTTGCTGTGGCGCCGAGGCTCTCGCCCATCATGCCGGCGAGGCGTCCTCCGCCCAAGATGTTCGTGCGCTTGTGCGGAGAAGGCGCTTGCCGACCTGCGTTCAAAACTCGAATTCGCGTCGCCCCACGCCGACGACAATGTGTCACTAAGTAAGGTCAGTATTGCTGCTCAGGAACGTGCAAAACCAAACCCTCTAAAGTAGGTTTGATGGGGATCTGGCAAGCGAGGCGGCTGTATTCGTTCGCTCCCTCTGCAAATTGCAGGAGTTCGGCCTCCGCGCCGCCTTCCTCTAGGCGACCCACCTTGTCGATCCAGGCCTGATCGACATGGACGTGGCAGGTCGCACAGGCGCAGGCGCCGCCGCAATCGCCGTCGATACCCGGGACGTCGTTGAAGAGCGCCGCTTCGCGTGCGGTTTCGCCCTCGGCTACGTGGACTTCCCGGCGCGTTCCATTGTTGGAAACAAACGTCACTTTGACCATCATGAACTCCGTATTCTGGTTCAGCTAATCAGCGGGCGTGCAGCCGCACCGGTAGCTTTGTGATCCCTCGCACAAAGTTCGAAAACAGGCGCTCCGGCTCGCCGGTCACTTCGACCTTTGCGAATCGCTTGTGAATCTCTTCCCAGATGATCCGCAACTGCAGTTCTGCAAGCCTGTTGCCCATGCAGCGATGGATGCCATAACCGAAGGACAGGTGATGACGTGGGTTCTTCCGGTCGATGATGAACTGGTCAGCCCTGTCGATGACCGTATCGTCCCGGTTGCCCGACAGGTACCACATCACAACCTTGTCGCCTTTCCTGATCTGTTTGCCGCCGATGTCCCAGTCCTGGAGCGCAGTGCGGCGCATATGGGTCAGCGGCGTCTGCCAGCGGATGATCTCCGGCACCATGCTGGCGATCAACGATGGATCGCCATTGAGTTTGCGATATTCGTCGGGGTTCTGATTTAGGGCCAGCACGCCGCCGCTGATCGAATTGCGCGTAGTGTCGTTGCCGCCCACGATAAGTAGCAGGAGGTTGCCCAGAAATTCCAAGAAGGGCATGTCCCGGGTCGCCGGAGAATGCGCCATGATGGAGATAAGGTCGTTCTTTGGTTCCTCATTGATTCGCTGGTCCCACAGGCCCTTGAAATACATCGCGCATTCGATGAGCTCTTGGCGCCTCGCCTCGTAGGATTCGACGATGCCGGTTTCAGGTGCGGCCGTTGTGATGTCAGACCAGCGCGTGAGCTTGCGCCGCTCCTCCCACGGAAAGTCGAACAGCGTTGCAAGGGTCATTGTGGTCAGTTCGATCGAGACCTTGTCAACCCAGTCGATATCCTCGCCTACCGGCAGATCATCGAGGATCTGGCACGCACGTTCGCGGATTGTAGGTTCAAGCAACTGCAAGTTGGACGGCGCCACAGCGGAGGTAACGGCCTTTCGTTGCTGGTCGTGCTTCGGAGGATCCATGGCAATGAACATTTCAAGTTCCAGCGCGCCTTCAACCGAATGCATGTCCTGGATGGCGATCCCGCCCAGCTTCGCCTCCGAAGAAAAGATTTTGTGGTTGGTGTCGACAGCCATGATGTCGTCAAACTTGGTAACAGACCAGAATGGCCCGACATTGCTTTCGCGGCAGTAATGGACCGGGTCCTCATTGCGCAGGCGGTTGAAGAACAGGCCAATCGTGTCCTTTTGAAAAAGGCTTGGCCGCGAAACATCGATTTGATCGATCGGAAGAGAGGCAATTCTTTCGACCGTATCCGGTTCTATCGTGTCGATGCTCATGTCCCGTCCTTCACCCTATCAAATTGGCTCGCCACTTTCTGGAACGGTAATTGCTCTGACGCGCGAGTCAATAAAGCTTATAAGATTATTCGTGACGTTTGGCCGCTAGATGGAGTTTTGGAAGAACGAGGTTCACATCCAGCAATTAATCATTATACGCTTTTCGTGGCAGGAGCGATTTCCACACATGGCGCGGAACGTCGATTACTCGAAGAAAGCCAAGCGTGCGCTCACGCTGGCGCAGGACATTGTTCGCGATATCGAGGCAGGGGCCCATGTTGCGGGGGACAGGTTGGCCCGCGAAGAGGACATGCTTGCGCGATACGAAGTCGCCAGGGCGACCTTGCGCGAAGCGCTCCGCTTCCTTGAGCTTCAGGGCGTCATCCATCTTCAGCTAGGCCGTGGTGGCGGGCCCGTGGTCGCGCGCCCCCAGACTGGCGACTTCGCGAACAGCCTGTCGCTCATCTTGCATTTCATGGAGGCGGACCTGAGGGGCTTGCTGGAATTACGCGAAGCGATCGCACCGGATGTTGCAGCCTATGCCGCCCAGCGCGCGACCACGGGCGATCTGAGCGCTCTTGCCGATTGCCTCAAAGAGCTGGAGCGAAACGAAGCCGGGAGCCAGTTCGAGGAACTGAACCGCCGTTTTCATGACCTGCTCGGTTGGGCCAGCGGCAATCCGCTCTTCGGCCTACTGACCTCCACGATGCATTTGCTGACCCGCGAATTCTCCCGCTCGCTGGGGTATTCGGCTCAGGAGCGAGCGGTCCAACTGCGATTCCTGCGCCGTGTTCTCGAAGCCGTGCGCACGGGCGATGCCGAAGCGGCGCGGCAGGCCATGGCCCGTCTCGTCGGAGGCTCAGCGTCCTATCTCGCAGAAAGAAGCCCCGAGCTTGTGGACCAGAAGGTCAGATGGGGACAGATCTAGCGAACTAGCGCTCCTCAAAAGCGTGGAGTCGAGAAAGGCGCGAGGCGCTGAAGCTTCGGGCGATTGATGCGCGCAGCCGGTCATCCGGACCAGCAAGAGTGATCGGCCCCCACCGAGTAGTCCAAGTCTAATGTTAGTTGATCATCACCTCTGACGCTAGCCGGGGCACGAACACCTCCGGGGCAGGTGGGCGATACCCGAGCGATGCGTGAGGCCGGACCGCGTTGCCGTGGCGGCGCCAGCTTTCGATCACGATGCGAGCCTCCGCCAACGAGTAGAAGATCTCGCCGTTGAGAAGTTCATCG
>JAOATF010000157.1 GCA_030158285.1 Hyphomonadaceae bacterium | reverse complement strand
TGAGCAATCAGCATTGCCAAATCACGCGGGGCATCCCGCGTCCCCGGGCCCTCCAAGGGCCCAAGACGACAGCGAACCTCCATGCCGCGCGGCAGTGGAGCTTTTGGCGTTATCTGGACCGCCGGGCGCCTGCCCGGCAGTCGCTGCGAAGCAGCGAGTAGTCGTGATGCTGCACGATCGCGCCGCTACGCAACGCGCTTCCGGGCGGGGCGCGTCAGCGCGCGGTCCCTGCCTACTCCCCCACCAGCGCCATCACCGCAGCAAGCTGGCGCACCTCGCGCATACACGCCGCGTCGACGCGAAAATGCATCCGCTCGCCGCGATAGACCGCCTCGATCTCGACGTCCGGCGCGGTCCACCCGCAACTGCCGGCCATCGGCTCCAGCGTCGCAAGCTCCGCCAGCACACGCTCCAGCCGCGGCGCCACACCCGCATCGCGCCCGATCATCGAGGCCACCGCGTCCACCTGCCCCGCCTCGCCATAAAGCCCGAAGCTCGCGAGCCCGCCCGGCCGCGCCACCTGCGCCTCGGCCAGCGCCTCGCCCGCGCCCGCGCGCCACACCCGCAGCTCCGCCGGACCATCGGCCATCAGCCGCTCCAGCCCGATGGCCGCCTCATACCGTTCGATCGGAAAATACCGCGCCGCGTCCTCGATCACACGCCGGTCCGTACTGCCGGCCCACGCCAGCGCGAACATCGACCACGCCATCACCAGGCCAAGCACGAGAAACTGAGTGAAGCTGCCTGCACGCGTCATGACGGTCACCCTCGCGGGTATTCTGGCACAAACGCAGTCGTTAGAGAATATCCGCCCCGACCAGCCCGTTGGCCACGCCTGCCCGCCGCACCCTCCAGTGCACCCACGTGCTGATCGCCAGCAGCGACACGAACGCGATCAGCGGCGCATATCCGCCCACCAGCGCCGCGCCCACCGCAACCACGGCCGCATTCAACGCCCAGACCGCATGCACCCCCGCCACCTGCGTGTGCTTCAACCCCGCCTTGATCGCGATCTGGTAGACATGGTCGAGATGCGCCACCCACAGCGGCTTGCCGTGCTTGCCCCGCCACGCCAGCGTCAGCAGCACGTCCGACAGGAAAGGCAGCAGCAGGATCGCCGGCACGAACAACAGATCCGGTCGCAGCCGCACCAGCTCCAGCCCCAGCCCGGCCAGCACCGCGCCGGTAAACAGCGCGCCCGCATCGCCCACATACAACAACCCGCGCACATTCCACACCAGGAACCCCGCCAGCCCGCCGGCCAGCGCGAGGCTCGCCAGCGTGATGTGGTCCGCGCCGATCGCCGCGCCGCACGCCGCCAGCCCCAGCGCCGCGATGCACGCCATTCCCATGGCAAGCCCGTTGGCGCCGTCCATGAAATTCACGGCATTGATCACCACCACCAGCCAGAACACAGAGCCAGCAATCGCCACGACAAGCGGCAGTCCGATGACAGCCCCCGGCCAGAACCCCATCGCGTCCGCACGCAGCCCCAGCGCCGCCATGCCGATCGCTGCCGCCACGATCAGCCCAAACTTCACGCGTGCGCGCAGCTTCAGGATGTCGTCCGCCAGCCCCACCGCCAGCACGGCGATTCCGCCCAGCCCCGCGACAATCATCGCACCATTGTAACCGTGCCGGTGAAGCTCCACATCAACCGCTGCCGCCAGTCCCGCTGACAGCGCCACCGCCAGCCCCCCCGCCGTCGGCACCGGCAGCTTCTGCATCTTCCGCGCTTCGGTCGGCGCATCGACAATGCGCAGCGTGATCACCACCCGGCACAGGATCGCCGAGGGGATTGCGGCCAGCGCGAAGATCAGGAGGGAATGCAGCAGCGCGTCCATGTGCGTGTTTCAGCTGCCGCGTGTCAGTCGTCCAGCGGAATCGGCGGCGCGCCCCGGAACGTTGTCGCCCGCACCCAGTATTTCTTCTTCGCCTCGGCAATGCGCTCCGCCGCCACCGCCGCCGCCTGATCGCTCTCGAACAGCGCAAAACAGGTCGGCCCGCTGCCCGACATGCGCGCCAGCAGGCAGCCCGGCTGCGCGCGCATCAGCTTCAGCGCGCGCTCGATCTCCGGGCACAGCGCCACCGCCGCCGCCTGCAGGTCGTTGCGATACTCGCCCAGCGCCGCCGCGAATTCCTCCGGCGTCGCGCCCCATGGCGGCTCCGTCTCGCGAAACGCCCGGTTGGCGCCCAGCCGGTCGAACTTCTCGAACACCCTGCGCGTCTCCAGCATGATGCCCGGATTGACCAGGATCGCCGGCAGGTCCGGCGCCGCCACATCGATCAGCCGCTCGCCTGCCCCACGCATCACCAGAGGCCGCAGCCGCACGCACGCCGGCACGTCCGAGCCCAGCTGCTGCGCGATCCGCTCCAGCGCCGCCTCGCCGAAATCGACGCCCCACATCTCGTTCAGCACATGCAACGTCGCCGCCGCATCCGCTGACCCGCCGCCGACGCCGCCCGCAATCGGCAACACCTTGTGCAACACCATCGAGACACCAAGTCCCGTACGATCGCACGCCTCGCGCAACGCCAGCGCCGCCGCCAGCGACAGATTGTTCGGCGCCTTCTGCAGCGCCTTCGCCCCGGGCCCTTCCACGCTCAGATGGATGAACGGCGCCGAACGCGCCGAAATACGATCCGCAGCGCGCGTATCGGCAAACATGACAAGGCTGTCCACCGGATGCAGCCCGCCCGTGCCCGGCGCGCCAACATGCAGGTACAGGTTCACCTTCGCAGGCGCCCAGGCAGTCGAGAAATTCGCGCGATCCGAGGCTAGACTCATGGCCGCGAAGCTAGACTCGCCCCCGGCGAAATTGGCAAGCCCCTGTCGAGCTTGGTGCGGAGCGCCGCCTCGTTTACAGGCGTCGGCTTCAGGCCCAGCGCGGCCTTCCACTCGAACTTCGCCTCCACGGTGCGCCCCGCGCGCCAGTAGGCATCCCCCAGATGCTCGATGATCTCGGATTCCGTGGGCGAAAGTTCCGCTGCGCGCTCAAGATGTTCCACAGCCACATCATACTGCCCGAGCCGGAAATACGCCCAGCCGAGACTGTCGAGGATATAGCCCTGGTCCGGCCGCGCCTCCGCCGCGCGCTTGATCAGCGCCAGGCCTTCCGGCATCCGCTCGCCCCGGTTGATCCAGCCATAGCCGAGATAGTTCAGCAGTTCCGGCCGGTCCGGCTCGATCGCCAGCGCCGCGTTGAGATCGGCCTCCGCGCCCGGCCAGTCGCCGGTCTCGCTGCGTACGGTCGCCCGCGCGAACAGCACGCGCCAGTCGGTCAGCCCGCGCGACGCATCGGTCGTGACCACCCGGTCGTAAAGCTTGCGCGCCACGTCCATCCGTCCCGCGATGCGGTTGAGATCACCCGCCCGCAGCACCAGCTCACGCCGCTCGCCCAGCGCCAGCGCACGGTCCGCCGCGGCCAGCGCCTCGGGCGTCATGCCATGATCGCTGAGGATCGCCGCTTCCTCCATCAGCGCATCCGCGGCCCATGACGAACTCGCAGGCACACTGCGCAGCGCCGCGACCGCATCGTTCGGCCGGTCCTGCCGCGCATAGGCTTCCGCCAGCGCCAGCCGCGCAACCGCCAGATCCGGATCGAGGTGCAGCGCCAACGCATGGCGCAACGCCGACAGGTCCGGGCTTGAACGCACCAGGTTGGTTCCCGATATGATGTAGATCGCCAGCGCCGCTCCCCGGCGCGCATCCACCTTCGGCCGCGCGATCTTCTTGCCCGCGTCGAGATCGGCCAGAAGCCGCCCCGCCCCCGCGCCGGTTTCTCCGTCCACGGACACCAGCTCGATCATGTCGCGGGCGTCCTCGATCCTGCCACGCGACGCCGCGAGGCTGGCGCCGAGCACCGCCACCTGGTCCCGCGACGCCAGCGGCAACCGCAGCGCATGACGAAACGACACCATCGCATCTTCATCGCGCCCAGCATTCATCAGGATCAGCGCCTTCAGCGCCGCCTGCTCGCCCGCGATCATCCGCCTGCCGGGAAGCGCATCGACCTCCAGAACGCCGGCATCGGCATTGTCCACTGCCGTCAGCCACGCCGACAGGAAGGCCGCGAGATCGATATTCAGCGCGCCCAGCACCGGCTTTTTCAGCCGCGCCTCCGCCGACTTGATCCGCCCGTTCGCAATGTCGTCCACGATCAGCGCCAGCTCCGCGCTCGGCGATTCTTCCGACACGCGCGCCTTGGCCGCCTTCGAAATGCGGATGGCCTCCTTCACGTCGCCCGACGCCAGCGTCGACAGCGTCGCGCGCTCCAGCAGGCCGGGGTCCTCGGGCGAGGATTCAGACGCGCGGCGGTAATACGTCGCCGCCGATGCAGCGTCCCCGATCATGCCGGCGTATCGCGCCGCAACGAAGTCCGCATACTCCTGCTGCGTCCGCAATTCGTCGAGCATCTCCGCGGTGAACCACGAAGGCGTCGATGGAGTTAGCACGCATCCGCCGAATGCCATGGCGGCGAGCGCAGCAACGCTTGCCCGGAACCCGGGCCCCAAATGTCCTGACCACATGCCGGCATGTTGCCCCACCCCACCCCCGGCATCAACCGGAGGTTACGGTCAGCGGTGCCGCAAGGTAACCCGCCTAGATCTCCGTCGCCGGATCGATCGGCTTGCTGAGCGGAACTTCGGGCGTGTCGCGCTTCACCGGGGCCGGCGCCGTGAGGCCGTCCTTCAGCTTGGCCTCCAGCGCTTTCTGGTTCAGCACCGGCGGATAGGCCCGCAGCGCCGCCGTCCAGTGCTTGCGCGCGGCTTCCTGGTCGCCGAGGCGCCACTGCACATCGCCCATATGGTCCGACAATTCCCAGTGCGCGAACGGCTCATAGGAATTGAGCGCCATCTGGATGAAGCGATCGGCCGCCCGGAAGTCGCCATACTGGTAATAGGCCCAGCCGATTGAATCGAGCAGGTTGGCTTCATCCGGCGTCATGCGGATCGCCTGCTTCAGCATCTTGAAGCCCTCGTCCAGCTCGGCCGGCGTGCCGTGCCCGTCGATCAGCGAATAGCCGAGATTGTTCATCAGCCCGGTATCGTCCGGCGAGTTGGCCAGCATCCGGCGCATGATGCCCAGCCCCTCCTCGCGCGTCGCCGGCACGTCCGCCAGCGCCGAGGCGAGGATCTGGTGCGTCGTGTCATCGGCGCGCAGCGCATAGGCCGCACGCGCATCAGCGACTGCGCCTTCCAGATTGCCCGCCTGCCCGTGCGCCTGCGACCGCGTCAGCAACGCATAGACACGCTGCGACGGCGTGAGGTCGCGCGCCTTCAGCACCTGGTCGATCAGTTGCAGCGCCCGCGTGTTCTCGTTGGCCGGGATCAGCGCGCCGGCTGCCTGCAGCTTGGCCTCCGTGCTGTTGTCGATCTTCAGCGACCGCTCCACCAGCGCCGCCAGCGTATCCGGCGATCCCAGCTGCAGCGCCGCCAATCCAGCCGTCGATTGCAGCAGCGCCGCCTGTTCCTTGCGCGGATTGCCGATCTGCGCGATGCGCAGCGCCGGCTCGAACTTGCCCTGTCCGTACAGCTTGCCCGCTTCCATGATGCGGATGTCGCCATTGTCCGGATCGAGCAGCAGCGCGCTCTGCCGCATCGACGACAACAGGTGGTTGAACGGCGCTTTCGCACCGCGCCCCGTCATCGCCAGCATGATGCTTTCCTGTTCCTCGACCAGCGCGGCCTCATCGCCCAGCGCCGCCGCCATCGCCTGCTTCAGCGTGCGCGGCTGCCACCGATCCTCGCCCTTTATCGCGCGCGCCAGCCGTTCGGCCACATAGGGATCGTCCGGCGAGGCAGCGAGCAGACGCCTCAGCAGCGCCATCGCCTCGATATCGCGCTTGAGCCCGCGCAGAAGCTCCGCCTCGCGCAACGCCAGCAGGCGCTGGCCACGGAAGATGAGATCGCGCGTGTAGTACTCCATCGACCCGGCATCCGACGGGTCCGGCACGTCATAGCGATCGGATGACTCCGCATAGATCGCCAGCGCCGCATCATAGTCGCCAGTCGCTTCCGCCAGCAGCGCACGATGCCCGCGCAAGGTCGACACCGGCAGCGAGTGCTTCAACTTCTCCATCTCGGTGACCGCGTCCGCCGTCCGCCCGTTGGCGGCATAAACCCAAGGCCGCAGGTGATTGGCGCCCATCCACTCCGTCGGCGGCTTGCCGGTCAGGCCATCGATCACGCTCTGCGCCGTGGCCGGATCATCGGCGGCCAGCGCATCAATCGCCATGTAACCCCAGGCGCCGGTATTGCTTGAAGTGGCAAAGCCGCTGCGCACGCGCGCCATGAAGGCAGCCATGTCGGCGTTCTCGATCATCCCATTGGCGCCGCGATAACCCGCCGGCGCCTCGCGCGGCGCGGTCGCCTCGGCGGCGGCGGAGACCGGCGTCACCACCGGCGCGGGCTCAGCCGGCGCGGCCGCAGGATCGACCGGCTCAAGGTCCAGCGGCTGGGCCGAGATCATGGCCTTCTGCGCCATCATCGTCTCGCGCGGAACGGCGCCACAGCTGTTCACCGGCTGCACCGCCCCGCCCGTGAACACATAGACCGTCCGGCACCCGCCCGCATCGCCAAACCCCGGCACGCCCATCGACGCGCAAGCGGAAAGCATGGCGGTCGCCGAAGCCGCGATAAGCAGACGGAACGTGTTCTGTGTCATGGGTGGGACGCTATCCGAACGGATCAACAGGCTCAACCGAGCCCCGGCACAGTTGGACAACGCATTTTGGCGGTAAATAGGCGGACCGCTGCTAGCGGCGGGTCAGCCCCCACCCTACATGTTCGGATAGTTCGGCCCGCCGCCGCCTTCGGGCGTGGTCCAGTTGATGTTCTGGTTCGGGTCCTTGATATCGCACGTCTTGCAGTGGACGCAGTTCTGCGCGTTGATCTGGAACTTCTGGCCGCCCTTGCCGTCCTCGATCCACTCATAGACGCCCGCCGGGCAGTAGCGGTTCGACGGTCCGCCATAGATGCCCAGCTCGCTCTTCTTCTGCAGCTCGGCATCCAGCACCTTGAGGTGCGGCGGCTGGTCCTCGCCATGGTTCGTGAACGAGAACGCGACAGACGTCAGGCGGTCGAACGAGATCACGCCATCCGGTTTCGGATAGGCGATCTTCTTGTGCTTGCTCGCCGGCTCCAGCGATTTCGCATCCGTCTTGGAATGCTTCATCGTGCCGAACAGCGTGCCGCCGAAAATCGTCGCGAACCACAGGTCCAGCGCCGTCAGCGGAATGCCGATGAACGTGCCGAACTTCGACCACAGCGGCTTCGCGTTGCGAACCTTCTTCAGCTCCTTCGCCACCCAGCTGTCCTTGAACGCATCGCTGTACGCCTTCAGCTCGTCGCCCTGGCGGCCCTGCGTCACGGCTTCGAACGCGGCCTCGCCGGCCAGCATGCCGGTCTTCATCGCGTTGTGGCTGCCCTTGATGCGCGGCAGGTTCACGAAGCCGGCCGAGCAGCCGATCAGCGCGCCGCCCGGGAAGGTCAGCTTCGGAATGGACTGCCAGCCGCCCTCGGTGATCGCCCGCGCGCCGTAGGACACGCGCTCGCCGCCCTTCAGGTGCTTGATCACGTCCGGATGGTGCTTGAAGCGCTGGAACTCCTCGAACGGCGACAGCCACGGATTCTTGTAGTTGAGGTGCACCACCATGCCGATCGCCACATAGCGATCACCAAAGTGATACATGAACGTGCCGCCGCCGGTTGAATTGCTCAGCGGCCAACCAAATGTGTGCTGCACGAAGCCCGGCTTGTGCTGCGCGGCGGGGATCTGCCACAGCTCCTTCACGCCGATGCCGAACTTCTGCGGTTGGCTATCCTTGTCGAGCTTGAAGTCCTTGATCAGCTTCTTGGCCAGTGACCCGCGCACGCCTTCGCCGATCAGCACATACTTGCCGTTCAGCTCCATGCCCGGCGAATAGTTCGGGCCCTGCTCGCCATTCTTCTCGATGCCCATCACGCCGGCGATCACGCCTTTGATCGAACCGTCTTCCCGGTAAGTGAGATCCGACGCCGCAAAGCCCGGATAGATCTCGACACCCAGCTCCTCGGCCTGCTTGGCCATCCACCGCGTCACATTGGCGAGCGAGCCAATATACATGCCGTGGTTCTGCAGCATCGGCGGCATCAGGAACACCGGCAGCGGGATCGACCCCTCCTGCCCCAGCACGAGGAACGTGTCGTGCGTCACCGGCGTCTCGAAGGGGCAGCCCTTCTCCTTCCAGTCCGGGATCAGCTCGTTCATGGCCTTGGGGTCCATGACCGCGCCGGAGAGAATGTGCGCGCCGACTTCCGAGCCCTTCTCGAGCACCACGACGGAAACATCATTCCCCGTCTCGGCGGCCATCTGCTTGATGCGGATCGCAGCGGCGAGGCCCGCGGGCCCTGCGCCCACGATCACCACGTCGAAATCCATGGATTCGCGTTCGACGGCCTCAGACATTATGTTCAGTCTCCCAAAGCCCCCGGGGAATCGTGACCCGGGGTGGAATTCCCTATAGTTGAGGCTAGTTAGCCTCAGGTTTCAGAACCAACAAGCTAGGAGTGGAACGGCCCCGTGACGCACCCCCAGAGTGACCTTGCGCTTCGGGCGCTGGCCGACTTCTGGGCCGACATGGGCCTGGAGGAGGCGCGCGCCTTGCGGACGTGGCGTCCGGGACGCTCCGCTACCGCTCCGTCCACCCCCGCTGCACGCGCGCCAAGCGCCCCGCGCATGCCGGATCAACAGCCGCCGACGCAATCCACAGGGCCACGCGGCGCCCCCCGCAAGATCAACAACAACCCGATCAACGACGCCCGCCGTCTTGCGTCGCAAGCGCAATCGCTGGCGGAACTCCGCGCCCTCGTCGAACAGTATGAAGGCTGCCCGCTCAAGAAGGCCGCCAAGACCACCGTTGTCGCCGACGGCGCCTACAGCGCAGACGTGATGATTGTCGGCGAGGCGCCCGGCGCCGAAGAAGATGCCCGCGGGCTTCCCTTCGTCGGCCGCGCCGGACAATTGCTCGACCGGATGCTCGCCACCGTCGGCCTCACGCGGCAGGAAAACGTCTACATCACGAACCTGATCTACTGGCGCCCGCCCGGCAACCGCGACCCCTCGCCGATCGAGATGCAGATGTGCGCACCGTTCCTCTTGCGCCAGATCGAACTCAAGAAGCCGAAGCTGCTGCTCACCGCCGGCAAGTTCGCGACGCATGCGATGCTGAACAAGGAAGACGGCATCATGAAGCTGCGCGGCCGCAAGCTCAGCTACGCGCAGGACGGCATGCCCGCCATCCCCTGCATCCCGATGCTCCACCCCGCCTACCTGCTGCGGAACCCGGCCGACAAGGCCAAGGCCTGGGACGACCTCCGCGCCATCGCAAGGCTGTGCGACGAGCTGGGCATCAAGCGCGGCGCGGCGCTCTAGACGAATCTCATTTCCGGTTGACGCAGACGCCCCGGCGCGCAGACTGTGCATACAACTTGATCCGCTGCTGAAGGGGGACACTTCATGCGCACGGCCACCATCACCCTGCTCGCCATTTCCGCTGGACTGCTGGCCGCGTGCGGCCCCGCGCCCGGCAGCGCCGAATGGTGCAAGGCCGCCATCGACGGCAAGATCACGCCCTCGGAAGCTGAAAAAGAACAATACGCCATGCAGTGCATGAGCCACATGATGAAGGATGCCCTTGGCGGCATGCAGATTCCTCAGTAGCCGCAACAGCTGACGCGACCGCTCCCTTTCGCTAGTCTCCCGCCGTTGCGGAGGGGCGATCATGAGCGACAAGGCGATTTTCCTGCCGGCGGCGGCGCTGGCGTTGTGGACGCTGCTGGTCCTGCTGCTTGTTCCCATCCGCCGCTTCCGCGCCGGCGCGCTGAAACAGGTCACCCCGGACGACTTCCGTCTCGGTGAATCCGCCCGCGTCCCGCCGGAGGTCACCATCCCCAATCGCGCGTGGATGAACCTGCTCGAAGCGCCGCTGCTGTTCTACGTCTCCTGCGTCGTTCTTTTCAGCATCCACGCAGTTGACCAGCCGGCCCTCACCCTCGCCTGGGCCTATGTCGGCTTGCGCATCGCCCACACGCTGATCCACGTCACCTATAACCGCGTGGTTCATCGCCTGATCGCCTTCGCGCTCAGCAATGTGATCCTCGTGATGCTCTGGGTACGCGTGGTCTCGGCGCTTCTTGTCCCTGATGCCTGATCAACGGCTGTTGCACATGGCCGCCGCCGGACTAACCTCTCCTGCAAAAGCGCGATAAACAGCGCCACCCCCGGGAGAGACCGCCATGTTCACGACCGCCGCTTCACTCGCCGTCCTGATGATGCTGCAGCAGGCCGGCGCAACGGTTCATCCCGAAGCGAAATCGCAGAACCCGCCCAAGGTCGCCGCGGCCTCGATCCCGACGCCGCCGGCCAAGCCCGCCTCGCCCGTCGTCGGCGATGATCCTCGCACGCACAAACCGGTCGCCAAGAAGGGCCTCGACGCCACCGACTACGCCTATGTGATGCCCGAAGGCGTCACCACGAAGGAGATCGTCTATTACTCCGAAGGCGTCCCCTGCTACGGCAAGATCTTCTACCCCAAGGGCTTCGACGCTGCGAAGAAAACACCCGCCATCGTGCTCGGCCAGGGCTGGGCCGGCAGCCATGTGTCCATCGAGAAATACGCAGCGGTGTTTGCCAAGCACGGCCTCATCGCCATGGCGATCGATTATCGCGGCTGGGGTAATTCCGAAGGCACGCCGCGCCTGATCGCGCCTGTCGATCTCGGCGGCGGTATGGAGAAGGACGAGAAGCGCCACAAGATCATCAAGAACGCCACCGTCTGGATCAAGCGCACAAAGCTCGACGCCCGCGACCAGCAGGACGATTATCGCAACGCCATCTCCTTCATCCAGGGCGAAGCGGGCGTCGACCCCGACAAGATCGGCGTCTGGGGCTCCAGCTATGCCGGCGGCAACTCCCTCGCCGTCACCGGACAGGACGCGCGCGTGAAAGCCATCGCGATCCAGATCCCCGGCATCGGTGGCAATCCCGACGGCACGCCGCCGCAGACCTACACCGGCCCCGTCTTGCAGGATGCGATCAAGCGCGCCCGCACAGGCCAGGGCTCGGAAATGTGGACCGGCTATTCCCGCTCGCTGCTGATCGATTCAGAAATGATCGAAGCCAACCGCGAGAACAACACGCTGCAATGGGCCAAGAACATCGGCGAGCGCCCGTTCATGGTGATCGTCGCCCAGTATGACGAGCTCATCAACAATGACGCCGCCGGCAAGGCCGCCCTCAGCTATGCCAAGGGCCCGAAGGACTACATCGTCGTCCCCGACATCACCCACTTCGAGATGTACAGCGGCAAGCCCTTCGAGATTTCAAGCGAAGCCGCCGCCGGATGGTTCGTCACGCACTTGATGAAGTAGGCAGCCCTATCCCCTCACCTCGAACCGGTGATCGAGATCGATCACCGCATCCGCTGCCGCCAGCACCGCCGCGATATCCGTCTTCAGCGCCACCAGCGACGCCCTGGTCGCAGCCGGCTTGCCGAAGGATGGTGGCTCGAACAGGTTCTTGCCGCCGCGCTTCGGCATCGCGATCTGCAGCACACGCCCATCGCACAGCATCTGTGGCCGGTCGAAATCGTCGAGCGCCCCCAGCGCCAGCAGCTTCTCCATGAACGCCGGATTGAGCAGCGCCCGCGCCGCCACCTGGTCGGTGCCGTAGACCTCGTACACCTTCTCGAACACCGGATCTTCCAGGCGCACCCGCGCGCGATGCTGCCCCTTCTGCCGATCCACGAAGTTCCCGAGCGATCCCGCATCCGATACCACCGCCGTCACCGCGCCCGTGTCGCGCGGCAGTTCCAGCGTCACCAGCAGCCCGTCGAACGTCGTCCGTTCGCTCTTGCCCGAGCCGTGCGTCAGCTTCAGCTCGACGATGTTCAGCGGCAGCGTGCGATGCGTTCCGAAAATCTCGTCGTCCGCTTCGGAGCCGTCGAAATTCCGGAAGATGCACTCCTCCTTGAGCTTCCGCAGGTCCGGCATTTTCGCCTGCCGATAGCTCAATGCGCCGAACGTGGCCGCCAGCGCCGGCAACACCTTGTCCTTGTACCCCCGTGCATATCGCGCCGACAGATCAAGCGCCGCCCAGACATAGCCGATCAGTCCGGGCACGACGATCAACGCCACCATCTCCCCGAAGTCCGGCGGATCGTTCGAGGCCTGCGCCACGACGACGGCGACTGCGCCCGCCGCGGCCAGCAGCGGGACACGCCACAGCGCCCGCGCGTAGATCTTGTCGACAGTCGCAACGCGCGTCGCCTCGACCTCGTCGAGCACATCTTTCAGCGACGCAGCGATCTCATCCCCGCCTGTCTCGTCCGGTTGCGGCGCGGACGTCGCAACGCGCATCGCAATCCAGGCCGTGATGCCCATCAGCGCCAGCGCCGCGATGAAGCCTCCGAACGCGCCGCCCAGAATGCCCTCGGCAGTCGGCGACTTCACGATCGTCGCCACCGCCAGCCCAATCCCGACCACGCCCGACAGCAACGCCCCGACCGCCAGCACACCGCCAGCCAGCCCCCGCCTCGTCTTCATCCGCGTATCCATCAGGGCAGGGTAATCACGGGACGCCTGATTCACCATCGATCCGGCTCGCCGGACAGGAGCAGCCGCAACCAAAATTTGGCGGCGGACCGACCGGGATCGATCCGCCGCCTCGCTTGCGGAGTGAGACTTGGGCTGCGGGCTGTCGTCTCATCCCGGGGCCTTTTAGGGCCCTGCGTTCGGGGGATGCCATCCACAAGACACTACAGGATAGGACAACTCGCAATCCCTTTTTGTTCTTTTTTTATTCCTTATTTGTTTTAGCCTGTGGACATTGGTTACTGATGTGAAGCCATGCCCCCGCGCGAGAACTGGAAAACGCGATCCATCGATGCCGACTGGTCCGAGCTGCGTGACCAGGCGCGTGGACGGGGCGCGCTGTCCAACGCCTCTGGCCGGTTCGAGACGCAGTACGCCGAACCCTTCGATGACGGTTGGACGACAGACGAAAAGCCCGAGACCCTGAAGACGGAAACCATCGTCGAGAAGCCGAAGACGATCATCACCTACAACACCTCGCCCGACATCTCGTTCGACCGCACGATCAACCCGTACAAGGGCTGCGAACACGGCTGCATCTATTGCTTCGCCCGGCCCAATCACGCCTATCGCGGCCTCTCCCCCGGCCTCGATTTCGAGACGAAGATCTTCGTGAAGCCCTCGGCCCCCGCCCTGCTCGCACGCGAGCTGGCGAAGAAGTCCTACAAGCCGGGCCTCATCATGCTGGCCGGCGACACAGACATCTACCAGCCGATCGAGAAGGAGCTGCGCATCACGCGCGGCATTCTCGAAGTGCTCTCCGCGCACAATCATGCGGTGGCGCTGATCACCAAGTCCGCGCTGGTGCTGCGCGATCTCGATCTCCTCGCGCCGATGGCGGAGAAAGGCCTCGTCTCCGTCGCCATCTCCTTCACGACACTCGACCGCAAACTTGCCCGTACGATGGAGCCGCGTTGCGCCGCGCCGCATCGCCGGATCGAAACCATGCGCGAGCTGAGCAAGGCCGGCATTCCCGTTACCGCGATGACAGCGCCGCTGATCCCCGCCCTCAACGAACCCGAACTCGAACACCTGCTCGAAGCCGCCGCCGATGCCGGCGCGCGGCGCGCGGGCTATGTCCTGCTTCGCCTGCCGCTGGAAATCGCCAGCCTCTTCACCGAATGGCTGGAAGCGCACTATCCCGACCGCGCCAAGCGCGTGATGTCGCTGCTGCGCTCCATGCACAAGGGCGAGGATTACCGCTCGGAATGGAAAGTCCGCCAACGTGGCGATGGCCCCTATGCGCAGCTGATCGCCGCGCGCTTCCGCAACACCGTGAAACGCCTCGGCCTCAACACCGATCGCTTCAACCTGCGTCACGACCTCTTCCGGCCACCAACATTGAAAGACAGCGGCAGCCAGATGTCGCTGTTCGATGACGACAGTTGAGAGCGTCAGGCGCCAAGGAACCAGTCCATCGCCTTGGCGATTTCCGCGTCGCGAAAATCGTGCACGCCGGTGAACGTCTCGAACGTCACGTCGAACCCGCGCGCCGTGAACCCCGGCACAATGCCCTCCGCCGTGTTCTTGAACGGCAGCATCGGGTCCTGCTTCCCGTGCGAGATGAAGACACGCGCGTGCGCTGCCGTGTCGAACGGAGCGACGCCGCCGGGCGAGAACGCCATGATGTGCGAGAACACGGCGTCATTCCGCGGGCCCAGCGATAGCGCATAGCTCGCGCCGTCGGAAAAGCCCCCGATCGCCACGCGCCGCGGATCGATCGTGAACAGCTCGAAGGCCTGCTTCAGCGCGGCATCGACCCGCAGCGTATCTTCGCCAAAGCGCGGCTTGCCCGTGCCCCGGTCATCGCGGAAATCGCGGATGACATCCCACGTGTAGCGCTGCGCATCCGGCGCCAGCAGGATCACGCCCCGCGCCTCGGCCGCTTTCAGCATCCGGTTGAGCGTCCAGTCCGCATCGCTGCCGCCGCCATGCAGCAACAGGATCAGCGGCGCAGGCTTCGCGGCGTCCAGTCCTTGCGGCACGTAGATCAATGGCTGCGGCCAGGCGGCCAGCTTGAACAGGCCACGCCCGGCATTGAGCATCGCCGGTGTACCGAGGCGAGCCGTCAGCAGCCCCTCATAATCCGTCACGGAAGGGCGCGTCGTGCACGCCCCGGCAAATCCGGTTGCGGCCAGCAGCCCGGCAAGCCGCCGGCGCGATAGGGCTGTCGTCGTCATCGCGACCTCCGCATCTGGCGCCCATGCGCATCCGCAGGCGCCAATTCAGGCTTGCTACAATGGGCCATCGCTCGGCAAGGTCCGGCAAGGGCCATTCCGATTTCATGCGCCCCGGGGACGAGACCATGACTGCACGCGCACACATAGCGATGGCCGCGCTACTTGCCTTGTGCGCCGCTCCAGCTCTCGCCCAGCCGGGCCGCGCGCCGGACTGTGCTGACCCGTTCTTCCAGGCCGAGATCAACATGTGCGCCCAGGCAGAGCATGACGCGGCAGACAAGGAGATGCAGGACGTTCTCGCGCAGGTGATCGCGCAATACGCCAAACAGGATCGCGACTATGCCGACCTCGGCCCCGAATATGTCGGCGCGGAAAAACTGTTCGCGGCCTCGCAGGCCTCGTGGGTCGTCAGCCGCAAGGATTTCTGCGGCGCGCGCGGCCTCACCAACTATGGCGGATCGATGCGTCCTGCGGTCGTTTCCGCCTGTTTTGCGATGCTGGCGCGCAGCCGCACCGAAGAACTGCGCTGGTTGCTGGAATAGCGGCCCGCGACCGAGATTATGGTAAATACAAAATTAACTACGGATTCAATGGGTTGTTTACTCGAGTCGGCGAGTCTCATCGCTTCAGTCCCGTTCGGGCGTTGCGTGAGACAGTCCCATGGCGATCAAAACGATCGACCCGCAGGTTCAGAAGAGCCCCAAGGCAAAGCCCGCCGCCAAACCGGCCCTGCCGCTCAACCAGATCATGGTCGGCGACTGCATCGAGTCGATGAATTCCCTGCCGCCGAATTCGGTGGATCTCATCTTCGCTGATCCGCCCTACAACCTGCAGCTCGGCGGCGATCTCACCCGCCCCGACAATTCCCACGTCGATGCCGTCAACAATGAGTGGGACAAGTTCGCCTCGTTCGCCGCTTACGACGAATTCACGCGCGCCTGGCTCAAGGCCGCCCGCCGTATCCTGAAGGATGACGGCGCAATCTGGGTGATCGGCTCGTATCACAACATTTTCCGCGTCGGCGCCGCGATCCAGGATCTTGGCTTCTGGATCCTGAATGACGTGGTGTGGAACAAGGCCAACCCGATGCCCAACTTCAAGGGCACGCGCCTCACCAACGCCCACGAAACCCTGATCTGGGCGACCCGCTCGGAAAAGCAGAAGAAATACACGTTCAACTACGACGCCCTCAAGACTGCCAACGACGACGTACAAATGCGCTCCGACTGGTGGACGCTGCCGATCTGCTCGGGCGGCGAGCGCATGAAGAACGATGACGGCCGCAAGTCGCACCCGACGCAGAAGCCGGAAGCCCTGCTCCACCGCATTATCGTCGGCACCACAAATCCGGGCGACGTGATCCTCGATCCGTTCTTCGGCACGGGCACCACGGGCGCCGTCGCCAAGCTACTCGGCCGCAACTTCATCGGCCTGGAGCGTGACGCAGATTACATCGACGTCGCCACCCGCCGCATCGCCAATGTCCGCGCGCTCGGCGCAGAAGACATCGCCGTCCAGACCTCGAAGAAAGCCGAGCCCCGCGTTGCTTTCGGCGCGTTGGTCGAACACGGCCTCGTCCGCCCCGGCGATCGCCTGTTCTGCCCGCAGAACCGCCACGTCGCCCGCGTCCGCGCCGACGGCAGCCTGATGACAGGCGAGTCCTCTGGCTCGATCCATCGCATGGGCGCCCATGTGCAGAACGCACCGTCCTGCAATGGCTGGACCTTCTGGCACTTCAAGTCCGACACGGGCCTGGCTCCCATCGACCTCCTGCGCCGCAAATTCCGCACGCAGATGGGGATGTAGTTACTCCAGCGCCTTCTTCGCTTCCGCCAGTCCCTGGTTGAGCCAGCCCAGCTCGTTGCGGTTGCTGGACGCCTTCACCAGCGCCTCGAACGCCGCCACGCGGGCGCGGAGTACGTCCTTGTCATCCGGCGCGCCTTCGATGCCGATGGATGTCATGTGCAGGGCCTCTACCAGCTTGCCTGCGGCCACCAGCTTCATCGCTTCGTCCGCGATGGCTTTCGGTCCGCCAGCCAGTTTCACCAGATCGGGTGAAACACTGCTGCGGCCTTCCGGGAACATCTCGGCTGCATCGCCAGAGAACCAGCCGGCATAGCCTTCATAGATGCCGCGCACCGACCATGAGATCTTGCCATAGCCCTCACCGACATCGAGCTCGGGCGGCAGCTTGATCTCGCGCATCAGCGTGTGGACGTCTTTGCCCTGGTTCATGCCTTTCAGGACGGCGTCGTGCACATAGACGATCGCATTGCGCATGCGGGTCAGCTGCGCCTTGATGTTGTCCTTGCCGGTGATCGCGGGCCCATGGCTTGGGATCACGATCTCCGGCTCGAGCGCGAGAACCTTGTCCAGCGAGTTGATGTAGTCGAGCGGCCAGCGCGGCCGCGTCCCGCGCAGCGTGTACATGTTGGGGAACGACTCGTAGAAATTGTCGCCCAGCATCGCGGCCTTGAGGCTCGGGATCCACACGGTGAGATGGTCCGGCGTTTCGCCCGGCGTATGCAGCAGCTGCACCTTCACGCCGCCCACATCGAGGTCCATCGCATCGCGGAAGGTGATGTCCGGTACAATGCCGAGCACGTTCGGCGCCGGGCCCGACTGCGCGGGCGCTGCCGCCGATGCAGCTCCGCCGCTGCCCGCGAACTGGAACTGCGCTGCGTTGCGACGCCCGAAGAACCCCGCCAGCATGCGCTGGTAGCCGAGGAATTCGCTGAACGATTCCTGCGCCACCACTTTCGCGCCGATGCCCTTCCACAGCACGACGCCGCCCGTGTGATCGCCATGGCCGTGCGTGAGGATGACGTAGGCAGCCTTCGTCACGCCGTTCTTCTGCAGGAGGTCGAAGTGTGCTTTTGATGCAGGTGGGCGCGAGGTGTCGATGATCACGGCGCCTTGCGGTGTATCGAGCACGATCGTGTTGGAAGAGACGTTCCGGCCCATCACATAGGAGAGGCCTGGCGCGACCTTTGTGATCGAGAGATTCTGCGTCGGATCGGCGAAATCCATGCTTGAGGGCAGTTGCGGATTGGGCGGCTGGCCCGTTGCAACTGGCGCCGCCTGGCAGGCAGCCAGCAGGAATGCGCTTGTGACCAGTGTGTGTTTCAACATCTACTACTTCTCCTGCGCATACATGATACTAATTAGTATCGTATGGGGAGTTTTAGGGCAGTCAGCGCGCGACCGCCAGTCGTTTCTTTGCCTGCTCGCGTTTCAGCTTGAAGCCGACGCGGGCGATTGCCTCGATGGCGGGGATGAGTTCGCGGCCCAGCGGGGTCAGCGCGTATTCGACTGAGGGCGGTGAGGTATCGACGACGGTGCGGCTCACGATGCCAACCGCTTCCATCTCCTTGAGGCGCGTCGACAGCATCTTGGCGGAGATCGGTTTCACGTCCTCGCGCAGTTCGGAAAAACGCCGCGCGCCGCCGGAGAGATACCAGATGATGTTCGGCGTCCAGGCGCCACCGATCAGGTCCATGCACGCGCCGATGGGGCACATCTCGGCCTGCTCGCGCACGGCGCTCTTGCGGACTTTTAAAGGCATCGCCGTCGCTCCCCGGTTACCCCGCGGTTACCCGATTTTCTCAAGTAACATGGCGCTACATGGTTTCAAAATGTAATCGGCCCATCTACCTCCTGCGGAACGCAAATGGAGGACGACCATGAAGCTCTACTACATGCCCGGCGCCTGCTCACTCGCCACGCACATCCTGCTCCGCGAGACCGGCGCCACGTTCGAGCTGGATCGTGTCGGCCGCGACAAGAAAACCGAAAGCGGCGCTGACTTCATGGCGCTCAATCCCAAAGGCTACGTCCCTGCCCTGCAGCTCGACGATGGCGAAGTCGTCACCGAGAACGTGGTGCTTCACGGCTATGTCGCCGACAGCAAGCCGGAAGCGAAGCTCGCTCCCGCCCACGGCACGCGCGCCCGCCTGAAGCAGGATGAGCTGGCCGTCTTCATCTCGACCGAGATCCACAAGGGTTACAGCCCGCTCTTCAACCCGGCGATCACCGAGGACGGCCGCAAGGCCGCGATCGACCGCCTGAGCTCGCGCTACAAGCTGATCGAACAACTCCTGTCCGATGGCCGCTCGTATCTCACGGGCGAAAACTTCGCGACGGTCGATGCTTACCTGTTCACCGTCACCAACTGGTCGAACATGCTGAAGGTCGATCTCTCGGCCTTCCCGAAAGTGATGGCCTTCCAGAAACGCGTCACCGCCCGCAAGGCCGTGCAGGACGCGATGATTGCCGAAGGCCTGATCAAGGCCGCCTGATTCCGTCAGTCCAGCCGAAGCGCGCAGCGTCCACGCCATGCGCTTCGGCCTGGAATGACGAACGCCTAAAGCGTCTTGTGCCGCGCCATTTCTTCGTCGCTCAGGCGCAGGAAGCGCGCAGCATTGTTGTAGAGGATGTCGCGCTTCTGCGCGGACGTCAGAAAGGCCGCCGCTTCGATCGCCGCAATTGCAGGCTCGATGACGCCCGGCCAGATCATCTGGTCTGACCCGAACATGATCCTGTCGCCATAGCCCGCTTCGACCAGCTCCCGCAGGTAGGCATGGAAAGCGGCGCGCGGCTCGCTGTAGTCGATGCTGGCGACGTCGACATAGACATGCGGATGGGAAAACAGCAGCGCGCGAAGATCGCCGATCAGCGGATAGCCTGCGTGCATGATGTAGACCCGCAGATGCGGATGACGCACGAGAACCGCTTCCAGCCCCAGCGCGCTTGAATTGGCTGCGCGATAGCCGGGGGATGCATAAGGCTCCGCCGGGCCGCCGGGCCCGAGGTGAATGCCGACCGGAATATCCATCTCCTCTGCCAGCGCCCAGTAAGGCGCCAGCTTCGGATCGTTCGGCGTAACGCCCTCATACTGCGCCATGACTTCGCCCAGCACCTTGAAGCCGCCGGTCGTGAAAAGCGCACGCACCTCTTCGGGGCTGCGCGCCGCGACATGAGCGGTTCCCGCATCAGCGCCCAGCCGCAGGTCCAGACCGGGAATGATGCGTTCGGGCGCCGCAACGCGCCACACAGCCATCAGTTCTGGCTCGCCACTCACCATGCCGATGATGTTGCGCCGCTCCATCACGGCCAGGGTCTGGCGCATGACGTCGTCGTCCGTCGTTGCCGGCATGATGGGATGCTCGCACGGCGGAAAAATGCTGAAGGCAAGGTCGCTCGGATTGGCTGCGTCGCTGCGCGGCATCACCTCGAATGGCGCGCACATGGGCGGCGGATTGGGACCAGCATAATCCGCGCGGCGCGCATGCATGTGCATGTCGATGATCGGCAGGCGGGCGTCCGCCGGTTCCGGCTTTGGCGCGCCACATGCGCCCAACATCAACGATGCCGCTAGCGAAGCAAAGACAAGCCCGGCGCCAAGCACTGCTCGCATGCGATCCCCCAACGGACACAACGTGCCCGCAGGCGCGCCCATGCGCGTCACACTAGGGTGCCGGGAAAATGTCCGCAACGCAGCGTTGGAGCTTCAGTTCGCAGACGCTGCCCGCTCGTGCGCTTCTTTCAGCGTCGGGTAGAACTGCATGAACACGGTGTCGGTCTTTCCGGCGTGTTCATCGTGGCAGGAATAGCAGGCCTGGCTGCGCGGAATTGCGGACCCGACTTTCTGCCCGGCCGCGTAGCCGTAGAACGTCCACGTTCCCGGCCCGCCCTTCTCGTCTTTCACATGCAGCGAACGACCAACTACCGCGCCCTGCGTCTTGCCACCCTTGGCCGGCGCGGCCTCGGTGATCGGCAGACGCACTTCCAGCGCCATGATCGTGCCGACCGGAAATTTCCCGGTGTTGACGTACGCTTCGTAGCTTTCCGGATCGAGCCGCACACTGTTGAGCGTCGTGCCGCCATCACCCTCATACGAGAGTGCGTAGGTCGTGCCGACTGTCGGCCAGCGATCCATGTTCTGCGGAATGAGGATCTTGCCATCCGCGTCATAGCTCGGCCCCGCAAAGGCCGCAGCAGCGATGGAAGCGGCAGCCACAAGGCTCACCGCAATCGGAAGCAGGCGCTTCATTGTTTCACGTCCCGTATCTGGCTTCCTTGTCCCGGAAGCTCGTTTGACCCGCCGCCAGTGAGCCTGCGCCCGCACGCCAAGGCAAGCGGCCTCCCCCCGCGTTTGCAGACAAAGACACGCCCAATAAGGCCAGCGATCCTGCCCTCACGCAGGCTTGAGGGCAGCCCTAGCGGCCCTCCTCCGTCGCGTTGGCCTGCACCACCTGCCCGTCCCGCTCTTGCGCGCGGGCGCCGGCGAGGATGCCTTCCATCGCGTAGTTGCCCTCGTGGCACGCGTATTCGTAGGACGGCTGTTCGGACCGGTTGAACGCCATCTCGCCCTTCCACGGCTGCGTGAACTGCGTCGGATCATTGACGGTGAACTCGTAGACGATCTGCTTGTCGTCCCAGCGCGAGAACCGCTCGGTCAGCGTGCCGTCCTTGGAGACGTAGCCGCGCTGTTGCGGATGCACGTTGCGTGTTTCCACCACCAGCGCATCGCCATCATACCAGCCGACGGAATCGCCCAGCCATTGCTTGATGACGCCCGGGCGGAAGCTGGCGCGCGCTTCATCGGCGCTCGCATAGATCGGCACCACGCGCGCATCGTGCACCATCTCCACCAGAATCATCGCGTAACCCGGCGCCTGCACGATCTGGTAGGTGTTGTTGTAGAGCACGTTCGTCATCACCGGCCCGCCGGTGTTGCCGAAGCCGATGATGCAGCGTTCGCCCATCGGCCGCGTCTCGGGATTGTCATAGCTGCCGAAGCCGCCACCCGAATTGCGATCCACCGCGCCCGGCCCCTGCACCGTGCCTGTGGGCGCCGCTGCGCCCGTGGGACGCGGCGGGGCCGCTGCTGGCCTTGCAGCCGCCGCAGCGCCGATGCGCGGAATACGTCCGCTCGCCGGCTCGACAATCCACGACGACCGCGGCTCGCCCTTCACCAGCGCAACATGCTTGCCCGGATCGACCCAGAACGCGTTGTAACCGCCGCCCGATAACAGGTCGGACCCATCCAGCAGCTTCGCGGTCTTGAGATCGGTCGGCTTCGCATCCTCGCGGGTCCGGTTGTTGTAGTAGTCGTCCCCTTCCATCCGCGCGACTTCTTCCGGCGTCAGCACGAGGTTGGGATATTGCGGGTCGCGCTGCATGTCGGTGATGGAGGAGTTGCTCCAGAACCCCTGCAGGTCCGGCGCACCCCAGCTGGTTTTCGGCGGCGTGTAGCCCGGCGCACTCTGGGCGAACGCCGCCCCGGCAAACGCCACAGACGCAGCCGATGCGAACAACGCGCAGGCAATCCGTGTGGACCGCATGGATGACTCCTCCCGTGTGAGTGACGTGCGATGCTGTGCCGCGACGTCTACCTATGCCCGGTTTTTGCCGCCGAGCGCCCCTGCAGGCAAGCGAAACAGGCTATTTCCCGCATGGATTTTCCAATCCACACGCCGTTGTGTAGCGATTCCGACATGATCTTTGCTGCAGCGCCGCAATCGGCTAGGGAAGTCGCCTCACATCGGGAGTGACTTCGACATGGCGGACGGCGTGATCATTTCGGACCTGCAGGCCACCGTGCGGCAGGCAGCCCAGGACGCCGAAGCCTATTTCATCGATCTTCGCGTCGCCGTGGCGGCCAAGGTCGCCCCCGGCGGCAAGGTCGACCGCCGCAAGATCGACGAGGAACAGCGTTCCACCCACGGCCTCGCCTGGGTGCTCACCTATGTCGAGACACTGAAGGAAACCGCGCACTGGGTTGATCGCATCGCCGCCGAAGGCCGGTTCGGCGAAGTCGAACAGCTGCTCACCCAGATCCTGTTCGGCGAATATCTCAGCCAGCTGATCGGCGGCCTGCCGATGACGCAGATCGAAATCGTGCGCCCGATCGACATGACGCAGGACCAGGCGATCATGCGCAAGCTGTTCACGCCTGCGATCACCACGCTGGTCATGGGCGGCAACACACCCGCCGCGCGCATGGCCGCCGCCAAGCACGTTCGCGGTTTCCTCGACAGCGGCAAGGCCACGCTGGAATATACCGGCCTCGAAGACACGTTCGAGCAGATCCGCGACCAGTTCCGCAAGTTCGGCAAGGAAGTCGTCGAACCGCACGCCCATGGCTGGCACATGCGCGATGAACTGATCCCTGATTCAGTCGTCAAACAGATGGGCGAGATGGGCGTGTTCGGCCTCACCATCCCGGAAGAGTTCGGCGGCCTCGGTCTCGGCAAGACATCAATGTGCGTCGTCTCGGAAGAACTCAGCCGCGCCTATATTGGCGTCGGCTCGCTCGGCACGCGCTCGGAGATCGCGGCGGAACTCTTGCTCAACGGCGGCACACGCGCCCAGCAGGAAAAGTATCTCCCCGGCATCGCGTCGGGCGAAATCCTGCCGACCGCCGTCTTCACTGAACCCAACACCGGCTCGGACCTTGGCTCTTTGCGCACTCGCGCGACCAATGACGGCGACAGCTGGAAAATCACCGGCAACAAGACCTGGATCACGCACGCCGCCCGTACCGACCTGATGACGGTGCTCGCCCGCTCGATCCCGGACACCAACAACTTCTCCGGCCTCTCCATGTTCATCTGCGAGAAGCCGCGCGGCGTTGAAGGCAATCCCTTCCCCGCCAAGGGCATGACCGGCGGCGAGATCGAAGTGCTCGGCTATCGCGGCATGAAGGAATACGAGATCGGCTTCGACGGCTTCGAAGTTCCGATCGGCAACCTCCTCGGCGAGGTCGAAGGCCAGGGCTTCAAGCACCTGATGGCGACCTTCGAAGGCGCCCGCATCCAGACCGCCGCGCGCGCCATCGGCGTGGCGCAATGCGCGCTCGAACTCGGCCTGAAATACGCGCTCGACCGCAACCAGTTCGGCCGCCAGATCTTCGATTTCCCGCGCACCTCGGACAAGCTGGTGATGATGGCCGCCGAACTCGTCGGCGTGCGCCAGCTCACCTACTTCTCCGCGCGTCAGAAGGATGAAGGCAAGCGCTGCGACCTCGAAGCGGGTCTCGCAAAAATGCTCGCCGCGCGCATCGCCTGGGGCGCTGCCGACAACGCGCTGCAGGTCCATGGCGGCAACGGCTTTGCCCTCGAATACCCGATCAGCCGCGTCCTCTGCGACGCCCGCATCCTCAACATCTTCGAGGGCGCCGGCGAAGTGCAGGCCATGGTCATCGCACGGCGGACGATCGACGAGTTCATCGGGGCGAAGAACTAGGCTGACCTCATTCTGAGGAAGCCGAAGGTATGCACTCGCCGCTGGGGCGACTTGCGCTGACTTTTCAGGAAGAAACCCCTTAGACAGGAGGACGTAAAAAGGACGTTCCCTGATGAACTTCATGCGCACTGCTGCTGCCGCCGTTTCGGCCGTGTTCCTGGCCCTGGCGAGCCCCACGGCGCTGGCGCAGAACTTCCTGCCGGGCGTTACCTACGACCCGGCCATCCCGACGATCGAGTCTGTCCTCGGCAAGCCCTCCGGCGAGCGCATCACACCGGCGGCCGATGTCGTGCGCTACTTCCGCGAACTGCAGAAAGCCGCGCCGGACCGCATCAAGGTCACGACCTACGCAAAAAGCTGGCAGGGCCGCGAGCTGGTCTACGCCGTCATCAGCTCGCCGAAGAACATCGCCGGGCTCGACAGCTTCTCTCTGGACATGAAGGCGCTGGCCGATCCGCGCCGCACATCGCAAGCCGCCGCCAACGCGATCATCGCGCGTGCGCCGGGCTCCGTGTGGCTCGCGCATGGCGTCCATGGCGACGAGATTTCATCCGCCGACGCCTCCATGATGACGGCCTATCACCTGCTCGCCGCGAAGGATGATCCGGTTGTCGCTGGCATCCTAGCCAACACGATGGTGTTTATCGACCCCGTGCAGAACCCCGATGGCCGCGACCGGTTCGTCAACGGCTTCTACGACACCACCGGCCTCGTTCCCTCCGGCAGCGCCATCGCAGCCGAGCGCAACCAGCCCTGGCCCGGCGGCCGCTTCAACCACTACCTGTTCGATATGAACCGCGACTGGCTGTCGATCACCCAGCCCGAAACGAAGGGTCGCATCGCCATCTATCAGGACTGGTTTCCGCTGGTCTTCGTCGACCTGCACGAGATGGGCTCAAACTCGTCCTATTTCTTCTCCCCGGAAGCGGATCCCTACAACCCGGACATCATCCAGAGCCAGCGTGACTCGCTGAAAATGATCGGGCGCAACAACGCCAAATGGTTCGACCGCTTCGGATTCTCCTACTTCACCCGCGAAGTCTATGACGCGTTCTATCCCGGCTATGGCGCCGCGTGGCCGTTGTTCCACGGCTCCATCGGCACAACGTATGAACAGGCCTCCGCGCGTGGCCTCCTCGTCCGCAAGTCTGATGGCACAGACATGAGCTATCAGGACACGGTGCGTCACCACTTCACCTCGTCCATCGCGACACTCGAAACCATGTCGGCGAACCGCGAGAAACTGCTGCGCGACTTCTACGCCTATCGCGCCTCCGCCATCGACGAGGGCCGCAAGGGAAGTGTCCGCTCCTACGTGATCCCGCCGCAGCAGGACCAGTCGACCGCCGACCGCCTCGCCAAGCTGCTGTCGCAACACGGCATCGAGGTGAGCCGCGCGACAGCCACGATCCGCGCCTGCCGCAAGACCTATCCCGCCGGGTCCTACACCGTCTCGCTGGCGCAACCCGCCGGCCGCCTTGCGCGCACGGTGATGGAACCGCAGGTCAATCTCGACAAGACCTTCATGGCCGAGCAGGAACGCCGCCGCGCCAAGGATCTCGAGGCCGAACTCTACGACGTCACCGCGTGGTCGCTGCCGCTGATGTTCAACGTCACGACCGATCGTTGCGCAGACGAGCCCACAGGCGCGCTCGCACCCTTCACGATGGACACGCCGACGCCGCCCACATTCGCGAACCCGGATGCCACCTACGGCTTCCTCGCGCCGTGGGGATCGACGGCTGCTGTGCGCCTGCTGTCCTCTGCCCTGCGCGAAGGCATCGACGTCTCCAGCTCCGACTTCGCTTTCACCCATGAGGGCCAGTCCTATCCCTCCGGCACGCTGATCTTCCGCAAGTCCGCCACGCCCGATCTCGCCGCGAAGCTGCAACGCCTCGCCGCTGATGCAGGCGCAAGCGTCGTCGGCGTTAACGACAGCTGGATCACGCAGGGTCCGAGCTTCGGCAGCGAGAAAGTCGTGCCGCATAAAGCGCCGCGCGTTGCCATCGCGTGGGATCGCCCCGTCTCGCCGACATCAGCCGGCAATCTCCGCTTCGTGGTGGAGCGCCAGCTCGGCTATCCGGTGACGCCCGTGCGTGTTGCCAGCCTCGGCGCGGATGAGCTCTCGCAGTTCGATGTTCTGATCCTGCCGGATGGCAATTATGGTGCTGTGCTTGGCGATGGCGCCGCCATCAAGGGATGGACCGAACGCGGTGGCGTGCTGATCGCCATCGGCTCAGCCTCCAATTTCGTGGCGGACCCGAAAACCGGCCTCTCCTCGATCCGCCGGGAAAACGCCGTCCGCAAGGACAAGGCGGACAAGAAGGAAGACGACAAAGCCGCTGTCCCCGGCACGGAGTTTACCACCGCCACAGACCTCCTCGCCGCCGAAATGCCGCTGGAAGAAGAACCGGATGCATCGCCCGGCGCGCTCGTGAAAGCGATCCCGGACACAGACCACTGGCTCGCCGCAGGGCTCAAGCCTTCGCTCAACGTACTGATGACGGGCAACGACATCTTCACGCCGGCGCGTCGCGATGCGGGTGTCAACGTGATCAGCTTCGCAGGCCCCGGCGAACTCGTGACGTCAGGCTATCTGTGGGACGAGACGAAACGGCAGCTTGCCTTCAAGCCCTTCGTCGTCGTGGAGCCCAAGGGTCGCGGCGAACTGATCGTGTTCACGCAGAACCCGACCGTCCGCGCTTATCTCGATGGCCTCAACGTGCTGCTGGCGAACGCGATCTTCCGTGGCGCAGCCCACGCCAACCCGCCGCGCTGATGCTCTAACTCTTCCCCCGCAAAGCGGGAGAAGTCCGGCGAAGCCAGGATGGGGGCAGGCCGCGAGGAGATTCGTGGCTCGGAACTATTGGATCCGCAATCAGCCTCAGCCGACCGGCGCATCCGCCGCGCCCTTCTTGTGGGCCACGGGAACGCCGCTCACCGCCGTTGCGACGATGTCGCTGCGCGTCGGCTCGGGCAGGCGGTGACGCTGCAGGATACGCGTCATGATCCAGGCATAGATGCCGGTGGCCGGCATGATGATGGCGATCTTGAACATGATCCACACGTTCACACCTTCCATCTCGTAGCCGAGAATGTTGTACATCTGGCCCTGATGGAACGTCACACGCACATACTCATTTGCGCCCGCGAGCACGAGGAAGAAGACAGCAAAACTCCAGGTCAGCCTGTCCCAGCCTTCCTGCGTGTAGTGGAACGTCTTCTCGAAAATGTACTTGAAGAAATTCTTCTTCATCACGAGGCCAACGATCAGGAACACCGCGAACAGCAGGTTGAAGATGGTGACCTTGATCTGCACCCACATGGCGTCGCCCGTGACCAGTGTCATGATGCCGAACACGACGGTTACGCCTGATGCAATCAGCGGGAACACCGGCAGGCGCTTCAGCACCCACAGCATCGCGCCCATCGCCAGCACGGTGCCGATGAGCAGCGCCCAGGTTCCGTCCTCGACCTTGCCGGTGATGCCGTTGACGACGAACATCGCGATCAGCGGGCCGAACTCGCTGGAGATATTGACCGTCTGCTCCGCGTTGAACGGATAGACCTTCTTCACCCAGCTCATCTCTGGAAACCCTTTACGCGCGCCCGCCCCAGACATCTGAGACGCACGACAGCTTCATTCAAGTCCTACAGACCGGCTCAAAAGCCGTAAATAGCACTGACAAAATTCAACATTTGCGTGTTCCGGCGGCCTTCCATGCCGATAGGATGCAGCAAAACAACGGGAGCTGCGATGAAACGCCTGTCGGGTATCGTGCTGGCGCTGGCCTTCGCAGGCTGCGTTTCCTCGCCGGGTGTAACCGCCGCTACGCGAATTGAGAGCGCTCCCGGATGGGCGGGCGCATGGGGCGCCTCGCCCACCATTCCGCTCGTCGGCGGCCGGGCGTTTGACAACCAGACCATCCGGCAGGTCATGCGCCTCAGCCAGGGCGGCGCTGAAATCCGCCTGCGCCTCACCAACGAATATGGCGACAAACCGCTGAAGATCGGCGCCGCCACTGTGGCGCTCGCCGGCGCGGATGGGAAAGCCGTAGGCCAGCCCCTGCCCGTCCTTTTCGCAGGGGCCACATCGACGGTGATCCCGCCCGGCGCCCCGTTGCTCAGCGATCCGATCCAGATCGACGTGAAGGCGCTCGACTCGCTGTCCATCAGCCTGTTCATGCCCGAGCCGACCGGCCCCTGCATGTGCCACTTCTCGGCCTCGGCCACGACGTTCGTTTCCAACCCGGGCAACTTCACCGCCACGGGCTTCGAAGCGAAAGAGACTTTCACCAGCCGTGCCTATGTCTCCGCCATCGAGGTGCAGGCCGCATCCGCCGCCACCATCGTCACATTTGGCGATTCGATCACGGACGGCACCGCCTCCACCAACAATACCAACCGCCGCTGGCCGGATGTGCTGGCCGACCGTCTTGTCGCCGCCGGCGAGCCGCGCGGCGTGTCCAACCAGGCCATCGCGGGCAACCGCGTGCTGGCGCAGCAAGGCGCGATCTTCGGCGCCAACGCCCTCGCCCGCTTCGACCGCGACGTGTCGTCGGTGCCGAACGCGAGATGGTTCATCGTCCTCGAAGGCATCAACGACATCGGCAATGGCGGCGCAACGCCACTTTCCGCGGCCACATTGATCGGTGGCTACCGGCAGCTGATCGTCCGCGCCAAGTCGCGCGGCATGAAGGTCTACTTCGCCACCTTGCTCCCCTATGAGGGCGCGCGCTATTTCCACGAAGCTGGCGAAGCCGTGCGGCAGGAGGTCAATGCCTGGATCCGCTCGACGAAGGAGATCGACGGCGTCATCGACTTCGATGTCGCCACGCGCGATCCCGCCAACCCGCGCAAGATGCAGGCAGGCCTCCAGTCCGGCGACTGGCTGCACCCCAACGATGCGGGCTACAACGTGATGGGCGAAGCCATAGACCTTGCCCTGTTTAAGTAGGCCCTGTTCAAGTAGGCGCTACATCTTCAACTGCGGGCGGCCGATATAGTCGGCCTTGCCCAGCGGCACGCCTTTCGACCGCAGGATGTCGTACGCGGTCGTGGCGTGGAAATGGAAGTTCGGCAGCGAGAAGCTGAGCAGGAAACCCTTACCCGCGAACGGCAGCTGCCGCTCGCCAAGGTTGAACACCACGTCCTTGTTTTCGAGCGCGTTCACCTCGTCCTGCGTGTAGGACTTCAGCTTTGCGATCGCAGCCGCCACCTCGCCCTGCACGGCGGCAAAGTCTGATGTCGGCGTGCCATAAGGGGGCTTGAACTCGCCGCCCTTCGTGCCTTCGATGGCGCCGACCGAATGGCCGATGGCGGCCTGCACCTGGTAGCGCAACGGCAGCATGTTCTCAAACAACCGCGTCTCGAGAATATCGGCGAGCGCAATGTTGTTGTCCTCGCAATGCGCCTGTCCGCGCTTCAGCACGCCTTCCATGGCGCCCAGCGTCTGCAGGAACAGTGCAACCGTCGTGTCGTAAAGCGTGATCGCCATGAAATGCCCCTCCGTCCACGGGCAGCGGAAACTAGGCTGCGACACACCGAAAAGCAAAGGGCCGCGCTGGAAACAGCGCGGCCCCTAAACTCAGATCGCCAGAAAGCCTAGCGCGTCTTCGACTTGGTGGCTTTCGGCTTGGCCTTCGTCGCCTTGATCTTCTCGGCTTCGGCCGCACGCTCCAGTTCACGCGCGCCGGCGAGGATGCCGATCATGCCGTGATTGCCTTCATGGCAGGCGTATTCCATCACGCGCGTCGCCGGATAGAAGCTCAGCTCGGCCTTCCACGGCTGCGTGTAGGTCTCCGGATCGTTGACCTCGAACTGGTAGAACACTTCCTTCTCGCCGATGCGGGTCAGCTTCTCGGTCACCACGCCCTTTGCGGACACCGGGAAGGATTGCTCGCCGGCCTGCATCGGGTTGATGTTGATCGTCTCCATGGTGAACGTGTCGCCATCCCACCAGCCGACCGTGTCGCCCAGCCACGGCTTGATCGTCGCCGGCTTGTGACCCTTCCGCGCTTCCTCCGCCGACTTGAAGATCGGCACGATGCGCGCGTCATGCGCCATCTCCACCAGGATCATCAGGTGATCCGGCGTCTGCACGAACTGGTAGTTGTTGTTGTACAGCACGCTCAGCATGCCCGGCCCGCCCGTCTGGCCGAAACCGATCAGGCAGCGCTCGGACAACGTGGGCTCTTCCGGGCCTTCATACGGCGCCTTGCCGGTCATGTAGACTTGGAAGCCGGCCATCGCCTTCTTCATCTGGCCGGCCGGATCCTTGAACGGCAGCTGGCCGTTGGCCGGCTCGATGATGTTCGAGGTGCGGTATTCGCCCTTCACCAGCGCCAGCGAGTCGCCGGGCGCCACCCAGAACTTGTCATAGCCCTTGAGGCCAAAGTCATCGCCGCCCTTTTCCGGCGCGCCCTTGTTCGGATCGGAATAGCCAGCGTTGCTGAATTCCGGATCGTCCGCCGCGATGCCGGCCAGAGCCGTGCCCTTGGCGATCTTGTCCGCTTCTACCTTGTCGACCACCAGCTTGCTCTGTCCCTGCGCACGCGACAGCGGCGTGAGCGATGCGTTGCTCCAGGCGCCGTTGAGGTCGGCCTTGCCGTCCGGCGAACGCGGAATCTGCGCCAGGGCGGGTTGAGCGATCAAAGCCATCGCCATCGCGGCGAGGGCCGGCTTGAGCATACGCATGAAATCCTCCTGTAATTCCTGTTCTGCAAGCACTCTTCCTTGGAGCGCACTGTCAGCGGCGCGACTGTACTCCTTCTTGCCCCATACGGAAGCGCCTTCCCTATGGAGAAGCCGTAACGATTTCGAGGCTTGCCGCAGCCTTGCCTGACTATTCACAGGCTGGCTCCGGCTTGGCGCGGGTGTATGGTCGCGCGGTTCAGCGGCCCCGAGCCGCACTGGGAGAGAACAATGAAACGCAACATCCTGATGCTGGCCGGCGCCTCGGCGCTCGCCCTCACCATGCTCACGGCCTGCGGCGGCGAAGCCAAGGCCCCGGAAACGCCCGTCGCCGAAACGCCGGCTGAACCGCCGGCGCCTGTCGCGCCGGACTATGCGTCGTTCCTCACGCCGGAGCGCCTGCCGGATGACGCGGCGCGCGATGCCGCGCGCAAGCCTGCCGAGGTCATGGCCTTCTCGAAGCTGATGCCCGGCCAGACCGTGCTCGAGCTGGAAGCCGGCGGCGGCTATTACACCGAACTCTTCGCTCGCGTCGTGGGACCGACGGGTAAGGTGATCATGCAGTCGCCCAAGGAATTCGAGAGCTTCTACAAGAAGACGCTCGACGTCCGCCTCAAGGACAACCGCCTGCCCAACGTCACGGTCTCCAACACCATGTTCGACAAGCTCGACGCCGGCGATGCGTCGGTCGACGTCGTCACCTGGTATCAGGGCCCGCACGAGCTGTGGTGCAAGAAGGAATGCGGCGACCTCCCAATGGGCGCGCCCGCAGCCGTCTTCGCCGACATCGCCCGCGTGCTGAAGCCGGGTGGCTACTTCATCGTCATGGACCACGCCACTGTGCCGGGCGCGCCCGACACGACGGGCAACGACCTGCACCGGCTCGACGCCGCCATCGTGAAACCGCTGATCGAAGCAGCCGGCTTCACGCTGGACGAGGAAAGCCCCCTGCTCGCCAATCCGGCTGACGATCACACCAAGAACGTGTTCGACAAGTCGATTCAGGGGACGACGGACCAATACCTGCTGCGCTACCGCAAGAAGTAGACGGCTAGAACGTTAGATAGGGAAAGGCGCGGACCGCAAAGCGGTTCGCGCCTTGTCACTTGCTTGAGACAGCACTCAGAGGGACGAAACATGAAACGCACGATCACATTCGCGGCCAGCGCGCTGGCGCTCTTCGCCGCCGCCTGCGGCACCACGGCGGCCCCTGCCGGCCCGCCCGGCATGGTCGCGGCTGACTATGCCGCCGCCCTCGCCGATCCCGCCCGCCCCGAAGCCGACCGCAAGGATGACGAAGCGCGCAAGCCCGCCGAAGTCCTCGCCTTCGCCGAACTCCGCGCCGGCGACACCGTGCTCGAACTCGAAGCTGGCCGCGGCTGGTATTCGGACATCATCTCCACCGCCATCGGCGCGAACGGCAAGCTGATCGTCCAGTACCCGTCCGAATTCGCGTATGGTGACGCCGCCTTCAAGGCGCGCACCGATGCCGGCCGTCTCAAGAACGCGGTGATCGTCAAATCGCACTTCGATGATCTCGAGCAGATCGCCACCGGCTCGGTTGATCGCGTGCTGTGGATCCTCGGACCGCACGAAATCTACTACAAGCCGCCGAACACCAACGGTCTGGGCGCCGACGACAAGACCTATGCCGAGATTGTCCGTGTCCTGAAGCCGGGCGGCCTGTTCATCGCCATGGACCACGCCGCCGAACAGGGCGCCCCGCCCACCATCGCGCAGACCCTGCACCGCATCGATCCGTCCATCGTGGTCTCGTCCGCCCAGTCGGTCGGCCTGCAGATGGTCAGCAAGAGCGATGTTCTGGCTAACCCCACCGACGACCGCACCAAGATGGTCTTCGACGCCACCATCCGGCGGCATACGGACCAGTTCCTGTTCAAATTCCGCAAGCCGGGCTGATCAGCAGACTCTCGCCGCCAAACGCTCGCCACGGCGCACGACGCACTCTAGACTGGCCGGCATGATGGAAACGTCCGCTTTCCGCGCGCCGGCCAGATGGCTTGCCACGTCAGTCATGGCAGCACTCCTCGCCGCCTGTTCGGGCGGCGAACAGGGCGTCACGACCGCCAGCGCGGGCAACCCGGTGATCGTCCTGTCCGAGGGGGAGTGCGACGTCACCTGCCCCGTCTACGACATGACGCTCCACCCGGACGGGACCTACCTCCTCAACGGCGTCCGCTTCGTCAAAACCACGGGCGTCAGTGAAGGCGCGCTGGGGACGGACGCGTGGGCCAATGCCGAACAGGCGCTTGAGGCGTCCGGCTTCTGGCATCTCCCGCCGGACCAGACCTCAAGCGACCAGCCCTCCTGCCAGCCCGGCACCCCCACCGCCTCGATCACCTGGCGGACGGCCGAAGGCCGGCAGAAAACCCTGAAATACCGCCCCGGCTGTGGGGGAACCGAAGGCCGCAACCTGATCCCAGCCCTGCGTGCCGCCCTGCAATTTGATGCCCTCGTCTGGACGGACGAGCGTTTTGCCCCGGATGGAAGCAGGTAGCTGGCAGCCGCTAAGGGGAGCTGCCCTGCGGCGTCCAGACCGGATGGCGGCCCCGCCGGAACAGGCGTAGGATGCCCCTCATGGAAAAGTACCTGGCATTCGGGGTCTATATCGCGATCGGGGCGGTTTTCGTCGTCCTCGCCTTCGGCGTCGCGAACCTCGTCCGCACCGACGGCCAGGCCCGCTCGCGCTCCAACAAGCTGATGCGCCTGCGCGTGCTGGTCCAGTTCATCGCCATCATCCTGCTGGTCGCCCTCGGCGCAGCTGCCGGCGCGTTCCGCTAGCAAACCCTCCGTACACGGGAACGATCGGAATTTTCCTGCATTCATCCTGCGTTCGGGTGGAATCAGCGAAATTTGTCCGATCGGATTATCCAGACCTGAATTTCCGGCTGCGATGATCTTCAAAGCCGGTGATGCCGGCCCGGACGTGGGAGCGAGCGATGTTTGGCAAGCGCGAAGTCGACATGAGCCCCCGCCGCTTCTGGGCCTGGTTCGAGAACGAAGCCCAGGGCATCGCCAACGCCTTCGAAGCCCTGTCCCGCGGCGAAGCCGATACCGACTGGGCGTTCGAGAGCCTGAACTCCCGTCTCCGCCGCTTCCACGCCTCGCTCGAGGCCGACATTGTCCGTACGCTGGATGGCAAATGCCACCTGACGCTGTCGGGCGAAGACCACGCCGTCCAGGCCATGCTGTCCGTCGCGCCGGCCCTCGCCGGCTGGTGCTTCACGCAGGACGACCACGCCAGCCGCCACCGGATCCCGTTCCGCGTGTCGCCGCGCCCGTCGCTGGATTCGCTGTCGCAGCCACTTTCGGGCCTCTACGAAGCCTACGCCTGATCTTCGGCCCCAGCTCTCGCCCCCCGGACACGCATTGACCGCCGCGCCCGCCGGGTGCGAGACCATGCGCCATGGTTGTCCTGAACAAGATCTACACGCGCACCGGTGACGACGGCACGACCGGCCTTGCCACGGGCGAGCGCGTCGAAAAGTGGAACCTGCGCGTCGAAAGCTATGGCGCGATCGACGAGACCAACTCCGCCCTCGGCGTCGCCCGTCTCCATGCGTCTGCGGACGCTGCCCTCGACGCCATGCTTGGCCGCATCCAGAACGACCTCTTCGATCTCGGCGCTGACCTCGCGACGCCCGAGCGTGACAAGCCCCTCGGCTGGACGCCGCTCCGCATTGTCGACGCCCAGGTCACGCGCCTCGAAACCGAGATCGACCAGATGAACGCGGCCATCCCGCCGCTCGAAAGTTTCATCCTGCCCGGCGGCTCGGCCCTCGCCGCCCATCTTCATGTCGCCCGCGCCACCTGCCGCCGCGCCGAGCGCCTGATCGCCCAGCTCGCCGCCACGCCGGACGAGAAAGTCTCCGCCCCGGCCCTCGCCTACGCCAACCGCCTGTCGGACTTCCTGTTCGTCGCCGCCCGCCGCGCCAATGAAAACGGCGCTGCGGACGTGCTCTGGGTTCCCGGCGCAAACCGCTAGACCCTGCGCCAACGCCAGCCGGCCCGGCATCCGACAAATTCCCGCCTAGTTCGGGGTTAACTTCTCTGGACAAGGATCGGGGATCGGATTCTGCTGCGCTCGATTTCTGATATGCTTGCCCGACCTCCCGGGGGACACGCTTGAAACGTCTCGCTCTCGCCCTGTCGCTTCTCGTGGCTGTTGCTGCGCCCGGAATGGCGTCCGCGCAGCTGAAAAAGGAAGCGCAGGCGCTCCGTAACTTCGCCGAGGAACTGGACGAGGCGGCGAAAGCGCCAGACTTCGTCGGCCTAGCCGTCGCCGTCGTGAAGGATGGCCGCGTTGAGCTGATGCGCACCTATGGCGTGCGTGAAGCCGGCAGTAACCAGCGCGTGACGCCCGACACCGTGTTCCGGATCGCATCGCTGTCGAAAGGATTCGCCTCGACGCTCGCCGTGCTCGAACAGTCCGAAGGCAAGCTCGATCTCCACGCGCCGGTCTCGAAGCTGTTCCCCGAGTTCAAGCTGAAGCGTCCCGGCGATGCAGCCCGCGTCACGTTCGAGGACGTGCTCTCCCACCGCACCGGCCTGCCGCCCTACGCCTACGACAACCTGCTGGAAGCCGGCACACCGCCGTCCACCATCCTCAGCGAATACGGCAAGGTGAAACAGACCTGCAGCCCCGGCGATTGCTACACCTACCAGAACGTCGCCTTCAACATGATCGCCACGCAGATCGAGAAGGCGACCGGCCACGCCTATCCGAACGAACTGCGTGACCGCATCTTCCAGCCGCTCGGCATGACCACCGCCTCCATCGGCCTGCGCGAACTGCAGGCCACCGGCAACTGGGCAAAGCCCCACAAGCGCGTCGGCCTCGGCTGGACGCCGGTGCCGGTCACCGACTGGTACTACAAGGTGCCGGCAGCCGGCGGCGTCAACGCCTCGATCACCGACCTCTCGAAATGGCTGATCGCCCAGATGGGCCACCGCACGGATGTATTGCCGCAAGCCGTGCTCGACGAGGCGCACCGCCGCCGCGTCTCCACGCCGCCCGAAACCTCGCGCCAGCGTTCGCTGAAGACGCCGGTCACCGACACATCCTACGCCCTCGGCTGGCGCACCTACACCTACGCCGGCAAGACGCTGATGACCCACTCCGGCAGCGTCGAGGGCTATATCGCCCAGATCGCCTGGCTACCGGATGAAGACACCGGCATCGTCATCCTCTCCAACACGCGCGGCTCGCGTGCGGCGAAGATCATGCCCACCTGGCTCGACTACCAGCTTGGCCTCGCGAAAACCGACTGGTTCCGCCTCAACGAGATCACCGAGGCGGCCAACACCCCCTCCAACGCCAGCGGCGAATAACGCGCGGGTTGCGCCCGTCACAAACGCCAGTCATCTTCCCGGCCACGGTCAGGAGAGGTGGACATGGTCAGGCTCGCACTAACGGCTTCGCTCGCGGCAGTGGCGCTCGCCGCCTGCTCGCCCACGGAAGAGGCGGCCAAGCCCGCCCCGCATCCCGAATACAGCGCGGAGGCATTCTTCAACACCACCGCCGTCTCGATGTCCTACCCCACGGCTTATGCGTTCTCGGCGGACGGCAAGAACGTGCTGCTGGCAACCGACAAGTCCGGCGTGTTCAACGCCAACGCCCTGCCCGTCGCGGGCGGCGATCCTACCGCGCTAACGCAATCCACGACCAACGCCGTCTTCGCGATCAGCTATTTCCCGGGCGATGATCGCCTGCTGGTCTCGTCGGATGGCGGCGGCGACGAGCTGAGCCACATCTATGTCCGCCAAGCGGACGGCACGCTGAAAGACCTCACGCCGGGCGACAAGCACATCGCGCAATTCGTCGGCTGGAGCGGCGATGGCAAGACCTTCTGGCTCGCCTCGAACGAACGCGACCCGCAGATGTTCGACGTCTACGCCTATGACGCCGCCACCTTCGCGCGGAAGCTCGTCTTCCAGAACTCGGGCTTCTTCCCCGCCGCCGTCTCGCCGGACGGCAAGTGGGTGGCCCTCGCCAAGGAAACCACCGCCGCCGACAGCGATGTCTATCTCGCCGACCTCACCAAGCCCGCAAAACAGACGCCCGTGCTCGTCACGCCGAATGATAAAGTCATCGCCTACAGCCCCTACGAGTTCACGCCGGATTCGAAACAGCTGATCTACGGCACCGACGAGTTCGGCGAATACACGCAAGCCTGGACGCACGACCTTGCCAGCGGCGAGAAGAAGGAACTCATCAAGGCCGACTGGGACGTGATGTTCGTCACCTACTCGGCGACCGGCCGCTACCGCGTCTCGGGCGTCAACCAGGACGCGTCCACAGTGCTCACCATCCTTGACCAGACCTCGGGCAAGCCCATCGTCATTAAGGGGATCCCCGCCGGCGACGTGAACGGCGTCCGCTTCAACCGCGACGAGACGACCATCGCCTTCACCGTCGCATCAGACACCTCGCCCGCCGACGTGTTCGTTGCCGACCTCGCAACCGGCGAAGCCAAGCGCCTCACCACCAACCTCAACCCGGAGATCAGCGAGACCGCGCTCGTCGATGGGGAAGTCGTCCGCTACAAGAGCTTCGACGGCCTCGAAATTCCCGCCATCCTGTTCAAGCCGAAAACCGCCAGCGCGGATACGCCCGTGCCCGCCATCGTCGACGTTCACGGCGGCCCCGGCGGGCAGAGCCGCAAGGGCTACACCGCGCAATACCAGCACTTGGTCAATCACGGCTTCGCCGTGCTGCGCGTGAACAACCGCGGCTCGTCCGGCTACGGCAAGACCTTCTTCCACATGGACGACAAGAAGCACGGCGAGGTCGATCTCGACGACGTCGTCTACGGCAAGAAGTACCTGGAGTCGCTGGACTGGGTGCAGAAGGACAAGATCGCCATCATGGGCGGCTCCTATGGCGGCTACATGGTCGCTGCAGCGCTCGCTTTCCGCCCGCAGGAGTTCACCGCCGGCGTCGACATCTTCGGCGTCACCAACTGGGTCCGCACGCTGAAGTCGATCCCGCCATGGTGGGGCGCCCAGAAGGACTCGCTATATGATGAGATGGGTGACCCGGCCACGGACGAAGAGCGCCACCAGCGCATCTCGCCCCTCTTCCACACCGCCAACATCGTGAAGCCGCTGCTGGTCATCCAGGGCGCCAACGATCCGCGCGTGCTGCAGGTCGAGAGCGATGAACTCGTTGCCAACGTGAAGAAGAACAACGTCCCCGTCGAATACATCATCTTCCCCGACGAGGGGCACGGCTTCCTGCGCAAGCAGAACCGCATCACGGCGTCGAACGCCTACCTCGCCTTCCTCAACCAACACCTGAAGGGGATCGCGCCACCGGAAGGCGCGTATGCCTCGCCGACAGCGCCTGCTGCACCGGCCGCTCCGGCAGCGCCTGCGGCTCCGGCGCAGTAACGATGAACCTCGCGGACGAAATCACCGATCTCGTCCGCGACTACTTCGATTTTCCCAAGGTCACCCTGACGCCGGAAACGGATATCGCGGTCGTCTTTGGGAATCACGACCCGGAAGAGTTCGGTTACTTTCTGCGGAAGGTCATCAAACGCTATGGGATCACACATCGCGAGCTAAGAGATATGACCCCCGGCGCAGAAACGCGACCGCGCGGCGCGATTCACTTCCTGTGGGACTTTTTCTTCCTCAAGACCGACATGGAAGTCATTTGCGTTGATCACCTGACGATCGCGGAATTGAGTGAGATCGCCAAGTCCCGATCGTGGCCAGAGCGGTACATAATTCCAACCTCGGAATGGCGTCGAAGAGCCGCCAGCCCCGATACCTAAACCTGAATACTCCCGCCGCCCTGCACCTTCTGCCGGGCCAGCGCCGAGTCCATCGACGACAGCCCCAGCCGGTCCGCGATCTGACGCATCAGCGTGTCCTCATGAGGGTCGCGCACGCCGTCTGACAGGATCACGCGCCACAGCTCCTCCACGATGGCCACGCGATCTTCCAGCGGGATCGATTCCTTGATCGCCTTGGTGAACTGGTAGATGTCGATAGCTTCCGCTTCCGCCGTCTCGCCCTCTTCGCGCAGGCCCCGCGCCTGATCCGCCGAGAGCTTGAAGCGCGTCATCAGCACACGGTCGATCACCGCCGCCTCGGCATCCTCATACTGGTCGTCCGCTCGCGCCGCCATGACCAGCACGGAGGCGATCGCAAGGCGCGCATCCTCCGGCTGCAGCTCGGCATGACCGGTCGACATCATCAGCTTGCGAAGAAAACCTGGAACCATGGGACTGATCTGGGTCTGGAGTTGGTCGGAACAAGGGCGGTGCATCAGCCTGCCTTCGGCGGCACGAACAGCGCGGCCACAGTCTCGGCGTCCACGCCCAGCGCGCCGAACACCGGGCCAAAAGTGGCCATCCGCATCGCATCGTTCGGCCCCAGCGTGATCCCGCCATCCACCACCAGCGCGTGGCCGGTGACAAAGCCCGATCCGTCCGACCCAAGATAGAGCGCCGCTTCCGCAATGTCGGAACCGCGCCCGCCCCGCGGGATCGGCTGCGTGTTCTTGCTCGCCTCCGCCAGCGCATCGATGCGCGTCTCGGCCAGCTGCCGCGGAATGCCCAGAGACGCCGCAAAGATATTGGTCGCGATCATGCCCGGGCAGATGCAGTTCACGCGGATGTTCTCCGGGCTCAACTGCGCCGCAGCCGCATGCGTCATGTGCACCACGCCTGCCTTGGCGATCGAATAGAGCAGCGGCCCATAGCCCGTGCGCAGCCCCGCAATCGACGCCGTCGAGATGATCGAGCCGCCGCCCTGCTCGCGCATGATCGGCACGGCGTATTTCATCCCGAACAGCGCCGCGCGGATGTGCAGATGCATCACCGAGTCAAATCCCTCGGCCGTCACGGCATCCGCCATGTCGCGCGCGCCGCCCGTGCCCGCATTGTTGAACAGGATGTCCAGCTTGCCGAAGTTGGCCTTCGCCGCATTCACCGCCGCCGCGATGTCCGTCTCTTCCATCACGTCACAGCGCACGAACTTCGCCGCACCCTTGTGTTCGTGCTCGATCTGCGCACCCTTGTCCTCCTGCAGGTCCGCCGCGATCACGTTCGCGCCTTCCGCAACAAACAGGTCCACGGTCGCCCGGCCGATGCCGCTCGCCGCGCCCGTGATCACCGCCACCTTGCCCGCCAGACGTCCCACCATGCCGATCTCCCTGATTATGTCTTGCTGTGATCCGACCCCGTCGCGCCCTTAGGGTTGCGGCTTCATGTAGGCGTCGAAATTCCGGGCATAGTCGTCGAGATGCGCTTCCAGCATCTGCTTGAACCCCTCGACGAAATAGTCGGTGATCTCCTTCTTGCCCAAGGCCATCGCACCGCCCGAAGCAAACCCGCCCGCAGATATCCAGGCGCAGAACCGCGCCGAGGCGAACATCATCGAGGCATTCACCATTTCCGGCGTCGCGCCGGCCTGCACGGCCTGCGCATCGTTCTTCTGGTCATTTGAAAGGTGGATATGGGCGTCGGCCCGCGCATAGAAGCCTTCGTCGAATTGCGTCGCCATGTCGTCTCCTGAAAGGATGGCAGCGGCACGATAAGGGCATGTCCCCCCACTGCGCCAGTCGTCTAATGCCTGCCAGATGTTTACTGCACGGCCGGACTTGCGATCGGGCTCACATTTGTGCGCCGCGAGACGAGATTGAAGAAGTGGAACACCTTTTCCATGTTCTCGCGCCCCCGCCGGATGAAGAACTCGTGCTCCAGCCCCGGAAACTCCAGATAGACATGCTGCGCTCCCACCCGCTGCAGCTCCCGCACAGCAGCACGCGAACTCTCCTTGCGCACTACATTGTCCTCCGCGCCATGCATCACCAGCACCGGCACGCTCCTGAACGC
>JAOATF010000156.1 GCA_030158285.1 Hyphomonadaceae bacterium | reverse complement strand
GTTGCCGATGTTGGCGTTGATCTTCACCAGGAAGTTGCGGCCGATGATGACGGGCTCGAGTTCCGGGTGGTTGATGTTGGCCGGGATGATGGCGCGGCCGCGCGCGATCTCGCTGCGCACGAATTCGGGGGTGATGAAGGTGGGGATTTCGGCGCCGAAATCCTCGCCGTCGGCGCGGCGGGCCTCTGCGCCATCGAGCATCTGTTCGCGGCAGAGGTTTTCGCGGTGGGCGACATAGGCCATCTCGGCGGTGATGATGCCGGCGCGTGCGTATTGCAGTTGCGTCAGGCGTTTGCCGGGCTGGCAGCGTTGCGGAACATGCAGGTAGGGAAATTCGGGGACGAGCTTGTCGCCGGTGACATGGCCGTTGTCCTCGGGCTTCACCTGGCGGCCGCCATAGGGTTTTGCGTCGCCGCGCGCGGCGATCCACGCGTCGCGGATTTTCGGCAGGCCTTCGTGCACGTCGATCTGCACGGCGGGATCGGTGTAGGGGCCGGTGGTGTCGTAGACGCGCACGGGCGGTTCTTTCGCGCTCGGGTGCACGCTGATCTCGCGATAGGGGACGAGCACATCCGGGAAGCCGGGCGCAGGGGAGTAGCGCTTCTCGCTGGCGGGCAGCGGGCCGGTGGTGACGCGGAACGGCTCGAGCGGCTCTCCCTTTTGTTTTTGGGGGTCGATGTGCTTGTTCATGGGAGCAGCTCCGAAGGAAGGAACAGGCCGAGCAGGCCGGCGGTGAGAAGGATGATGCCGACCAGCAGCGCGGGGATGTTGCTGAGCGCGTAGGTACGGACGGAGGACGGGCTGTCGATCTTCAGCTTGTGGCCGATGGCGAGCAGGCCGAGCCCCTCGATCGCCCACCAGATGGCGGTGAGCGTGACGAGGCTGGCGGTGAGGCTGGAGAAATCGAAATGCGCGACGAGAAAGCCGCCGCCGGCGAAAGCTGTCACGGCGGCAGTGGCGTGCATGATGCCGGGAGAATTCTGGATGCTGGTCAGCAGCGGCGCGGCGACGGATGGGCGGATCAGCGCGCTGGAGGCGGCGACGAGGAACGCGCCGATGAGCAGGGCGAGTTTCAGCGTCAGCGGGTCGTGGACGGCGAGGAGGGAGGTCATGGCCGGGTGTGATCCTCGATCTCGAAATCGAGCTTCAATGTCGTCTTGACCAAGGCCGCAAGTTCAAGCGGGCGGGCGACGCCGACGAGGCTCGTGATGGGCGGATGAGCGGTGAATGTGAGGCGTCCGGAACCCTCGCTGTCAGTGCGAAGCATGAGCCAGCCACGGTCGCGGCGGCCCCAGGCGGCGATGTGCGTCATCAGAAATTCCTCGTGACCGGTCACGGAGGTCTGCGTCAGTGAGCGAACGACCGGGGCCAGAAACGCATTGCAGTGGATCACGCGGAGATTGGTGAGCACGTACGTTTCAGATGGCGGGCCGAAAACGATACGCGCATTAACCAGGAGCGTGATCGCAATCACGACGATCAGAAAGATCGACATGAACAGCAGGCCGGCAACGTTCATGTCTGATTTGAGAATGAACAGGTAAGCCGCGAATGCCAGAAAGGCGACCTGAAGCAACGGCAAGGCCACATAGACCAGTGGCCAGCGGAAGCCCTGACCGCGCTGGGCCCAGACAACGTGCTCGTGCGGCAGCAGCGCCTCGCGAACCGCATCGGGAAGGTCGGCGCGGACGCGCATCTGATCCGCGGGCGTGGCGGGAATTGCGATGACCCCGGTTGCGGCGGCAGCGCTCATGGCGTTGCCTCTGCAGCCGAGGGAAAGTCTGCGGGCGGCTCCGGAATGAACGTCTCCTCGATGAAGGACTTCGCATCGATTGGGCGGTCGATGTATTCGATGGCGAAGACGTGTTCTTCCTTCGGATCGTTCTTGCGGAGCACGTAGACGTCTGGCGTCCTGCGACGGCCGGAGGCGAGAACGCTGTCGATGTCTGCGCCCTGCATCTCGGCGATCAGCTGGCCGGCCATATCCAGCGCTAGAAGGCGTGTGGCGGTGCCGGCATAGTGGATGGCGGCCGGGCCGCGCACGGACATGCGACGAAAGCCCCACAGCGCCAGCGCGCCCATGGCAAGGGCAAAGACGAGGTAGAGCGGCATGAAGGCGGCGAGCATCGAAGGTTGGGCCGTGAAGCTGGCCAGCGATTCCAGGAAACGCGCGGCGAGCAGAACGGCGACCAGCAGGGAGAAGGCGCCGGCGGCGCCGTAGATGAGGCGCTGGCGGGAGATGTCAGCGCGGCGCAGGTCGGCCGATGCCGTGGCGCTCCAGAGGATGCGCTCGCCTGGCTGGAGGTGCGGGGACCAGATCGCGTCGGTCACTTCGTCCGGTCCTCGATCGGTTGCTCTATCCTGAGCGCCTTCCTGATCTTCTCGGCGACTTCGAGCGGGCGCTCGGTGTTGAACAGGATGAAGGGCGGGTAGGCGCGGGTGTTCTGTGGCGCGGTGTTGAAGCGGATGTGGCCGCGCTGCTTCGTGCCGGTGATGATGATGGGCTGCGGCGCGAAGTGCTTGCCGTCGGCGCGGCCTTCGCCCTTCAGGTCAACCTGCCAGTTGGTGATGGGGCGGAGCATGTCGATCGAGACAAGGCGTTGCGTGGTCAGCATCGCGACCTGGCGCGAGGGCGTGGCGGAGCTTTGCCAGACGAACAGCGCAACACGCCCGACCAGCAGGGTGATGAGAAGCCAGGCGACCCAGTTGTAGGACGGGTTGCGGTTGTCGAGCATCAGGACGATCAGTAACACCGCGCCGATGGCCAGCAGGCCGAAGCGGATGAGCAGCGCGCGGTTGAACGCCGTGAGCGCGCGGCCGCTGCCCCGGCCCTGCCACAGCACATGCTCGTTCTTCTGCAGCTGTCCGCGTAGGCCCGGATACAGTTTTTCGGGCGCGATGGCGCCGGGCGGGGCGGGCGCGTCTGATGATGAGACTGGCGTATCCACGTTTCTTTCTCCTGTCCCTTCGCCGGCATGACCCGGATCAGGTTCTAAGGGTGCTCGCGCGGACGCCGTCTGGCTTGTCGCCGTCCGGCTATGGCGCCGATCTCAGCGAACGTCCGTTCGCGCCCCTCGGATGCGGCGCAGAATAGAGCATCCGGCGGGGCGGGCAAGCGCAGAGCGGGCGGTTCAGCTTTGCCTGCGCCAGGTATCGGGTTGCAAGAAGTGCGGACAGGCACGTTGATCAGGCCCAAGCTGATCGGCGGCTTTTTCTTCCGCCTCATAGCTCGACTTTGGCTTTCCGTTGTCGCGAAAGACGCTGGCGCAGCCTGCACGAACCATTTCTTGCCCGATATCGCGCTGATCCGATTGCCGCACGCACTTCACGAGAGGGCGGCCAAAGCTCTCTCGTGGAACGCCCCCGGCCGTGTTCGGCTTCTTACAGACGACCAGCTGACCCGCAGCAAGTTCGGCAAGCGCTTGTCTGGCAAGGATGCCGCAACCGGAAGTCTGTTCCGGCGCCTCACAGGGTTGTGCGAGTTCCGGCGCGTCGATGCCCCAGATGCGGAGCGAGACATCTCCCATTGATACGGTGTCGCCATCATGGATGTTGGTCGCGTCGAAGACGCCGATATAGATCTCCCGCTTTGCCAGGCTGCCAAAGCCGATGCCCACGATAGCCAGCGCTGTGGTTGCGCCGACGACAGCACCGACAAGCGCGATCACAACCGGCCGAAGGGTGCGTTCCACCTGCTCGCCGGGTGTGAAAGCCGCCAAGCCGACCAGCGCGACCAGCGCCGTCGCCATACACAGTATGTCGAGCAGCGGCGAAAAAGCGGCGCTGATCGTTCGCCAATTGCCTTCAAAGGCCCCCAACAGCACTTGCGGATGGGTAAGCGCGATTTGCGTGAGACTATGCGCGTCTGGTCCGGCCAGCATGGCCCAGACTGATCCGGCCAGAAGCAAAGCTCCGGTGATCCAGATCAGCAAGCGCAGCGGAATTTTGAACTGTCTCGTGCTCAGCAAGAATGTGGCGAGCGAAGTCAAAAGACCGGCAAATGGCAGCAAATGCATGACGTCCCCCGACACTGCAATTTGCAACTACGGGCGATGCATCGCAAGATCATCTGCTTGGCTTTTCAGCTGGGCAGTTGGCCCAGTGATCCGTTAGCGCCTTGCGCCAGACGGTTTCGCCCTCCGGCGCCGGCGTTACGGCGATGAGTTTCAGCATGAAGTTGGCGTAGGTTGGGTGATTGGGGCGGCCGAAGCGCGCTTCGATCACGTGGCCGAGCTTTGCATCCGTGATGAGTTCGCCGCCGCGATCGCCGGCGACGGGATCGGTGAAGGCGGGGCCGCTGAAGCGGAAATGGTTCCGCGTGGCCTTGTCCGAGCTGTAGAGGAATTTCGCGTAGACGCGGCCGAGAATACGGAGCGTAGGTGCGGCATCCTCGGGCCAGGCCATCGCAAAGCCGAAACTGAAATCCTTGGGCTCGTGCGGGCCGAACAGGGCGAATTCGGCGAGATCGAAATCGTACATGCGCCACGGCGCGGGCGGGGCGTCGTAGGCTTCGGCGATTTTTCCGTCCGGACCATTAAAGCGGACGTCCAGCCTGCGGGTCTCTGGCAGGAAGGTGAGCCATGCCTGCGGCGTCTGTCCGCCGTCGCGGTTGAGGCGGCCGCCGATGAGCCGGGTCGCCTCGCGCGTGGCGGAGTCGAACACGGCAGTGACATAGGCGGCATCCGTGCAGGGTTTCACCATCTTTACGACGTGGATCTCGGTGGGCGAGACGACGTGCATGTAGATGAATTCGGGCAGCGTGCTGTCCTGATTGGAGCGGATGTAGGCGAGTGTCGTGCCGGTAGGGTCCGGTGGCGGCGCAGCAGGCTGCGTGGCGGCGGTTGCTTTCTGCGTGGCGATGACTGGCAGCGCAAAGCTGCTGGCCGCCATCACGATCATGCAGCCGAGCGCGGCGTAGATGTAGACCTGCGCCTGCCGGCGCAGCCTGGGGTCGGCCTTGTCATCCGGCGGCGCATAGAAGGCTGAGCGGAACATGTTGGTCATCACGAGGCCCGGGCGAGGCTTGTCGCCATCGCGCTGCTGCTCGATGCGATAGGACAGGCGGATCGCGAGGATCCACATCACGATCCCGGCGATGCCGAGCAAGCCCATGGTGACAAGAAGAGCGACGGCCATGGTCTGGTCTTACAGCTCCTTGGGCGGAGCGTGAGCGTCGATCTGGATCCAGGTTTGTTCGGAGAAGGCGAGAAGATCGCCTTCGGGAGTGAAGAGGGCGGAACCGGCGAAGTGCTTGCGGCGGTCGCGGCCCTTGGCCCAGGCGATGACGACGACGGGCTGGTCGACGCGCGGGCGGCGCAGGATGCGGGCCGACATGCGGCCGAGCAGGATCGGCTCGGCATTGATGGCGAAGGCGCCGGGGCAATCGAGCGCGGCCCACATGAATTCGGGCGCGATATTGCCGGCTGCGTCGGCCAGATCGGGCGTGGGGCGCCATGGCGCGGCGACGACAGGGAAGGCATTCGGGTTCTCGATCCCGGCGGGATCCTTCAGCCAATCGGAGAAGATGCGCAGGCCATCGCCTTCCGCGCGTGCAGGACCGCAGACGAAGCAGTGCGGCAGGACGTGATCGTTGATGTCGCGGAAGGTGGCCGCCGCAACGCTGGCCGCTTCGAGGCCGGGAGACTCGACGTCGGGCGTCGCCAGCTGCGTGGGGCGCAGGGCCATGATGAGGGTCGGCACGCCATCGACGTCAGCAGTGATGTCGATGCCTGAGTCCGTGGTCTGAACATCCAGCGCGCGGTCCAGCGGGATCGGCGCGCGCAGCGTCGCCTCGACGGCGTCCGCGCCCGGAAGCAGCTGTGCGCCCAGTCCTGCGGAATAGCCGCCATTGCCGGAATTATTTGGTCCGTTGAAGCGGCGGGCGATGAGCAGGGTGTTCGTCATCCGCGTAGCATAGCTGTCCAGCGGCCGTGGGACCAGTCAACGATGGGGAAGGCCCGCAGACTAGGTCTCGATAGCGAGACCCGCCTCGCGCCATGACTTCATCCCGCCGTCGAGGGCGGCAGCATGCATGAAGCCGAGCGAGCGGAGCGTGGCGGCGGCGAGGGTCGAAATCTTGCCCAGCTCGCAGATCGTCACGATGCGCACGGTCGGGTCGGGGAAAGCCTCGTTGATGCGCAGCTCCAGCTGGCCGCGCGGCAGGTGCATGGCGCCGGGCAGGTGGCCCAGGTCAAACGCATCCTTCTCGCGCACGTCCAGGATGACGAGATTGTTCTGGCGTGCGGCAATGCGGTTGGAGAGTTCAGTCATTGCCATGAACGGCGTTGCGCCGCTGGCTTCGGCCAGCAGTTGGGCTACGGACTTCTTGCCGCTCATGTTGACGCGCAGGGCTTCGGTCAGATGGGTGGGCGCCTTGATGTCGAGCGAGCGCATCATCGCGACGAACTCGGCGCGATCGGTTTTCTGCAGGCGCGGATTGGAGGCGATCTCCTCGCCGATCGTGGAGCCGGTCCGGCCTTTGTACTCGTGCGCGGGATGGATCTCGGTTGCCGGGTCGAGCTTCAGCAAGCGACCGAACAGGCTGTCGTAGAGCTGTTCCGGATCGCCGGTGGGCAGGTCCGTGCGGCCCGTGCCGCCGATCAGCAGCGTGTCGCCGGTAAAGGCGTGGCCGGCAACCAGAAGCGTGGTGGAGTCCGCCGTGTGGCCGGGCGTGGCGATCGCCTGCAGGCGCAGGTTGCCGATCAGCAGGAGATCGCCATCGTCAAGGCGCAGGTCGACATAGGGCGCGACCGAAAGATGGCTCATCACCACCTGCGCATTGAGCGCGCGGGAAATCTCGCGTGCGGCGGAGAAGTGATCGGCATGCGTGTGGGTGTCGATCGCATAGCGCAGGGCCAGGCCGTGACGGGAGGCAAGGCCACGATAGCGCTCGATGGCGCTGATCTCGGGGTCGATCACGGCGGCGACATGGGTTTCGGGGCAGCCGATGATGTAAGACCGGCAACCGCCGACTTCGATCGTTTCAAGGATCATGATGCCCTCCCGCGTGCGGCAGGGAGACTAGCGAGGCGGCGCCTTGAAAGGAAGCGTGCGCGATGTTATGTGCACCGCGAAATCCGAGGACCACCATGTCGAACGAGCTCTACGCAATCGACTTCTAGCTCGTCTCTCCTGCTGGAGAGGCGTGGGCCTCTCCTTGTGTCCTCTTCCGATGACCCTGGATGGCCCCGCCGCCCAGGGTTTTTTCATGCCTGCGACAGCGGGCGCCACGTCGGAAGGAGCACGCGATGTGTCGTGCACTGACAGTCAATGCCGCCTGCAACACGCTGAAGCGTGAATGTGAACGTGCGCGCGCTGCGGACCGACAGGGCTAGCCCCTCCCGCATTTCCTCAACCGTTTCGGACGGAGCCGCAGGCGTTCCGTCCTCCAGAATTGGCGCGCCAAGCCAATGGCCGTCCGGATTCCGCCTGATCAGCGGAATGCGGCGGCGCTCATAGCTCTTGAAAGGAGCTCGAAATGAATACGCCCAAGACGCACGTGCCAAAAATCCATGTGAATGTCGGCACCATCGGGCATGTCGACCACGGCAAGACGACGCTGACGGCGGCGATCACCCAGGTTATGGCCGCGAAGTTCGGCGGCGAGGCCCTGTCGTTCGACCAGATCGACAAGGCCCCTGAGGAAAAGGCCCGCGGCATCACCATCAACACGTCGCATGTGCAGTACGAGTCCGCGACCCGGCACTACGCGCACATCGACTGTCCCGGTCACGCCGACTACGTGAAGAACATGATCACCGGCGCGTCCCAGATGGACGGCGCGATCCTGCTTGTCGACGGCACGAAAGGCGCCGCCAAGCAGACGGTCGAGCACGTGCTGCTGGCGCGGCAGGTGAACGTGAAGCACATGGTCGTGTTCGTGAACAAGATGGACATGCTGGCGCCTGACGAGCGCGACGACATGAAGGCGCTGATCGAGATGGAAACCGGCGCGCTGCTCGCGGCGCACGGCTACACCGATGCGCGCTTCGTGTTCGGTAGCGCCCTGAAGGCGGTTGAGGCGGTCCGGCTTGGCTCCAAGCAAGGTCTGGGCGAAACGGCCGGCGAGGACGTGCAGTGCATTCTCGACCTGGTGAAGGCGCTCGATGAGAGCATTCCTGACCCGGTGCGGGATTACGCCAGCCCGTTCCCGATGCCGATCGAGGCGGTGCACACGATTCCCGGACGCGGCACGGTTGTGTCGGGCCGGGTTGAGCGGGGCGTCCTCAAGGTGGGCGATCCGGTCGAGATCGTGGGTCTCGACAATGATGGCGCTGCTGTCGTCGTGACCGGCACGCAGGCTTTCCGGAAGGACATTCCGGAGGCGCGTGCGGGCATGAATGTCGGCCTGCTGCTGCGGGGTCTCAAGCGGGACGACGTGCAGCGTGGTCAGGTGCTCAGCGCTCCGGGCGTCATCAAGGCGCGCACGAAGGGCAAGGCACAGATCTTCGTGCTGAGCGCGGAAGAAGGCGGCCGGCATACGCCGTTCGCCAGCGGGTATCGCCCGCAATTCTTCTTCGGCGTCACGGATGTGACCGGCGTGATCGGCGTGGGCGAGGGCGACCTCGTCAAGCCGGGCGACCAGGCCGAAGTCAGCTTCGAGCTGAACAAGCCGGTCGGGTTCGAGCCGGGCGTCCGGTTCGCGATGCGCGAAGGCGGCAGGACCGTCGGCGCCGGCATCGTGACGGAGACCGCCTGAGTGTGAGGCGGGCGTAAGGGAGGCTCCCGGTTCCATGGCGAAAGCCCGGAACCGGGAGTTTTCTGCTCAAATCAAGGGGCATGGGAACTTAGGCCGGAGGCCGCCGTTGGACTGATCAGGAGACCAGTCATGGCGATGCCGGAACAACAGAACATCACCCGCCCCGCCGAGGTTGACCCTCATCCGACGCCGGTATCCAGCTACCTTGCCCTGCTGATCATGGCCGCGATCGCGGTCGGCATGCTGGCGCTGCAGCTGACCTGAACGAAGCGGGCCTGCGCTCAGGCCAGATCCTTCCGCATTTCAACCAGATGAAAATCGCGCGTGGTTTCCCCCGTCGTGTCGCTGAACGGGAAGGGTAGTGTCGCGCCGGTGAGGCGATAACCACGCCGCTGATACCATTCGATCAACGCCGTGCGCAGGTTGATGACGGTCATCACCATCTGGTTCGCCGCCCACAGCTCGCGCACGCGTTTCTCGGCTTCGGCGATCATGATCTTGCCCAGCCCGCCGCCATGGCCGCCGGGATCGATCGCGAACATCCCGAAATAGGCTGCGTTCACCGGGCGCGCCGGGTTCATGCCCCGATGGCCGGGGATGCCAAAGGAATCCTCATAGGCGGATTTGCCGTCTGCGGATGCGACCCCTTCAGGGCTCAGGCCCTGCACCAGGCAACAGCCCGCGATACGCCCCTCACGGTCGGCGACCACAAAGCGCGTGTCTTCGCGCGAGATGAGGCCGGAGATTTCCTCGAGGCTGGTGCGTGGACCTGTCAGCAGGTGCGCTTCCGACGTCCATGCGCCGGCCGTGTCGGGGCTGCGATAGGCGCGCTCGATCAGGTCGACGATGGCGGTCGCGTCGGCCTGCCTGGCATAGCGGAAGGAAAGATCGGACATGGGCGTCTCCAGCCCTGCGGCTATCCAAGGGCGACGGGACAAGGTCAAGCGCGAAGTGCGGCTTGGCGATTGCGGCAACTCGGTTGGCATGGTCTGGTCCCCCGAAACTGCAGCAGGGAGACTGACATGCGTATGCTTGCGATGCTTGGGCTTCTGGCGTTGGCGCCTGCCGCCTCGGCGCAGCAGCATCTGCCCGCTGACCCGATGTTCTGCCATCCGGAAAGCCATCCCAACGATGCGGTGGCGGCCGCTCCCTATTCCCACCGTGTGGTGTTCGAGGACGAACACGTGCGCGTGCTGGATATCCGCCTGCCGCCGGGCGCGGTGGAGCCAATCCATATCCATGCGCTTCCCAGCGTGATCTTCGGCGAGACGGGCGGCAGCGGCGGGGCGAAGTTCGTCTACACCGAATACCGGATGGTGGACGGCAAGTTCGAGGAAGTGTC
>JAOATF010000155.1 GCA_030158285.1 Hyphomonadaceae bacterium | reverse complement strand
GGGCCGTCATAGATCCGCATCGTGCGCATCTGCGCCTGCATCAGCGACAGCGGCAGCTCCTTGGTCACGCCCATCGCGCCATACATCTGCATCGCGTGGTCCAGCACCTCGTAAGACATCTCCGTCGCAAACGCCTTCACCGAGGAAATGTCAGTGCGTACATCCGCCCCCTGGTCCAGCTTCCACGCCGTCTCATACGTCATCAGCGTCGCCGCCTTGATCTTGGTATAGGCGTCCGCGATCCACCACTGGATCGCCTGCCGGTTGGCCAGCGGCTCGCCGAACACCACGCGCTGCGGCGCATACTCCAGCATCATGTCCAGCGCCCGCTGCGCCATGCCGATCGACCAGCTCGCCATCTGCAGCCGCCGTGTGGAGAGGCGCACCTGCATCGGCGCAAAGCCCTGTCCTTCGGTGCCCAGCAGGTTCGCCGCCGGCACCCGGCAATTCTCCAGCGCCACTTCGTACGTGAACTGCCCGCCCAGCATCGGGATGCGCCGCAAGACGTTGAACCCCGGCGTCCCGCGATCCACCAGGAACGCCGAGATGCCGCCACGCGCGCCCTTCTGCTTGTCGGTCACCGCCATCAGGATGGTGAAGTCCGCCTCCTGCGCGCGGCTGATCCAGATCTTGCGCCCGTTGATCACCCACTCATCGCCCTCGCGCACGGCGCGCGTGATCATCGCCGCAGGATCAGCCCCCGCGCCCGGCTCCGAAATGCCGATCGCTGAAACCGTGCCCTTCTGCACATACGGCGTCAGATACCGCTCGCGCTGGTCTTCGTTCACGGTCGCCATCAGCATGCGCAGGTTCGGCGAGTCCGGCGGCAGGTAGTAGGGAACGCACGTCTTCCCCATCTCGATATTGACGCCGATCATTGCCACCGTCGGCAGGTCCGCCCCGCCGACATCCTCCGGCGCATCCAGGCCCCACAACCCCATCTCGCGCGAGACCGCGTCGATCCGGTCGCGCTCTTCCAGCGACAGGTATGCCCCCTGTCCATGCGCATCCCGCTCCAGCACCTTCTGCTCCAGCGGCAACAGGTTCTCGCGCACAAACCGCGCCACAAGGTCCTGCAGAAGCTTGTGCTCCTCATCGAGCCCGAAGTGCATATCCCATCTCCCGCCGGTCTCACGCCGATGCGGGAGGATGGACCCGGTTGACGGACGAGGGAAGCTCTCCTGCCCTGGAATCCGGCGCCGAAATCCCATGTCGCTCGAATTGGAAATGCGGCATGGTGGGCAAAAGACGACGAGACGAGGGGACGGAAATGTACAAGGTCACGCTCACGGAATCGCTGTTCCCGGCGCAGGGCGGGCCGACGCCTGCGCCGATGACGATCGGTGATATGCTGCAGGCCTCCACCGCGCGCGCATCGGGTCGTCCCGCGCTCAAGGCGCTCGACTATGATGGCGCCGTCACACGCGTCTGGACCTATGCGCAACTCCGCGACGACGCCGAATGCCTGGCGCGCGCGCTGGCAAGCCGCCATCCGGAGGGGGCCCGCATCGCGGTCTACGCCAACAATGTTCCGGAATGGGTGCTGCTCGAACTCGCCTGCGGCCTTGCGGGCCTGACGCTGGTAACGGTCAACCCCGCCTACCAGAAGCGCGAGCTGAAATACGTGCTCGAACAGTCGCGCTCGGAAGCGATCTACTATGTCGAGAGCTTTCGCGGCAATCCGATGAAGGCGATTGCCGATGCCGTGTGCGACGAAATCCCGGCGATCCGCCATCGCATCGTGCTCACCGATCACGCGGCCCTCTATGCTGGCGAGGACAAGGGCGCGCTGCGTTCGCCGAAGCCGGATGATCCCGTGCAGATCCAGTACACCTCGGGCACCACCGGCTTTCCCAAGGGCGCGCTGCTGAGCCACAATAACCTGGTGCGCAACGGCATCGAGACGATGCGGCGCGGGGGCGTCACTGATGGCAGCAGCTTCGTCCACCACATGCCGCTGTTTCATACCACCGGCTGCGCCGTCCTCGTGATCGGCGGCCTGTCGCACGGCGCGACCATGCTGCTGGCGCCGATGTTCGATCCGGCAGTCGTCGTGTCGGTGATCGAACGCGAGCGCACCGATTTCATCCTCGGCGTGCCCACCATGCTGGTCGCCCTGATCGCGGAAGTCGAGAAATCAGGCCGGGATGTCTCCTCGGTGAAGCGCATGATGTCGGGCGGCGCCATGGTCGCGCCCGAACTGTGCCGCAAGGCGAAAGCAGTGTTCGGCGCGCCGATCCAGATCGTCTACGGCCAGACCGAAACCTCCCCCGTCATCACGCAGACCTGGTTCGAGGACACGCTGGAAGACCTCACCGGCACGATCGGCCAGCCATCGCCCTTCGTCGATGTGTCGATCCGCAATCCACGCACGAACGACGTGACGCCGGTCGGCGAGCAGGGCGAAATCTGTGCGCGCGGCTATCTCGTCATGCTGGGCTATAACGACAATCCGCAGGCCACCGCAGCGACCATCGACACCGAAGGCTGGCTGCACACCGGCGATCTCGGCCGCATGGATGCGCGCGGCTATGTCCGGATCACCGGCCGCGTGAAGGAGATGATCATCCGCGGCGGCGAGAACATCTTCCCCGCCGAAATCGAGAACGTGATGCTCGAACATGACGCCGTCGTGGAAGTCGCCGTCGTCGGCGTGCCCGACGAAAAATGGGGCGAGCAGGTCGTTTGCTTCCTGCGCGGCCGCGACGGGGCCAAGGCGGATGACGCCAGCCTGAAGGCGTTCATCCGCGAGCATCTCTCGCCGCAGAAGACGCCGGCGGCCTGGATCTGGGTCACCGAATGGCCGCTCACCGGCTCCGGCAAGATCCAGAAGTTCAAGCTGCGCGAAGCCTTCGAACGCGGCGAGTTCGGCAAGCCGCTGGGGTGATTACAAGCCCAACCGATAGAACCTGTCCGCCGTGACGAATGACCGGGGTGCGAGCCATCGAGTGCGCATTGCTTGTCCCGTCTTCTGCTGGCCTGACGCTCGTTCGCGGTCAGTGACGAATCTGTTCGATTGACGAGCGGAATCGCCAGGCTCATGATCGCGCTCGATGGAAATCGCGCTGGCAACTCTTTATGTCGCCTTGCCTGTGATCGTAGCGATTTACGCGCTGCGCAGGCTCGCGCCGCGAACGGCAAGAAAGCTCGCGGACACCTTGCCGGGCTTCCTGCCATTCTGCTTCGTGCTTCTGGTGGGCGCCATTATTATCGTGGCAATTGTGCTGCAGACGCCGCCTCCAGATGAAACGGATGCCAGCGGCCTTGTTCTGGTGTCGGCCATCTTCATGACGGGTGCGGCTGCCATTGGCGCCCTGCTGTACGCCATCGTGTACCATCTCGTTCAACTCGGAATGCGACAGGACCGGTCCGGCGACTAAAGCCCCAGCCGGTAGAACCTGTTCGCCGTCCCGAAGAACAACTCGTGCTTCTCAGTCGCCGTCGCGCCTTTCGCGATCAGCTTCAGCGCATTCCACAGCGTCAGGTAATCGCAGCTGACTTCATCCACCGGGAAGTTGCTCTCGAACATCGCGCGCTTCGCCCCGAACGCCTCGATGCACGTCTCGACATACGGTCCCCATTCCTTCGCCAGCTGCTCGGACGGCGCACGCGTCTCCGACAGCATCGACGGGAAATTGCAGAACGGCATGGCAAGCCCGCCCAGCTTCACATGCACATTTTCATGCTTCGCCAGCGCGCGGATATTGTCGCGCCACACGCCAAACCGTTCCGGCAGCTTGCCCGCATAACTCGCCAGCCCCAGCGGCGTCCCCACATGGTCCAGCACGATTGGCGTGCCCGGAAACTTGCCCGCCAGGTCGATCAGCTCCGGTATCTGCGGCTCCATCAGCCACGCGTCGAACGACAGCCCGCGCTTGCCCAGCTCCGTAAAGCCCTCGCGGAATTTCGGCTCCATCATCACGCCCGCCGGATTGCGGTTCAGCGGCCCGAGCACGCCCGGATCCGCATCATACGACGTCGACCGGCGAATGCCCTTGAACCGCGCGCCGCCCGCCTGCGCATGCGCATCCAGCACGCGCCCGACATCCGCGCCCGCCAACAGCTCCGCCGTGCTCACAATCCCCGCGCACGCCAGCGTCTTGCCATAGAGCCCGCTCGCCGCCATCGCCGCCACGCCGTTGACGAACTCCGTCTCGCCCACTGGCTTCAGCTCGTTGGGGCCCTCCGCGCGATACATCGACCGGCATTCGAGATAGACCGTCGCCGCGATGTTGTGCCCGCTGCCGGTATCCTCCAGCAGCTGGTCAAGCAGGTAGTGCCCCTTGCGATAGCTGATGTGTTCGAACGGATGCTGCGGCGGCGGGATCAGGTGCATCACCGGCCGCCTGTCCCACAGGTGATGGTGCGGATCGATGATCGGCAGCTCGGGGTCGATGATCGCTTCAGGCATGGATGTTTCGCTTCCCGTTTTGTGAGTGACCATCCTGCAAATAACGTCGGCTGTGAAGCGGGCCTCTAGTGCGTGCCCTTGCGCTCGCGATACCAGGCGACATAGGCGGCCGCCCGCGCGCTGGCTTCGGCCTCCACTTCCTTCCAGCCGAACGCATAGTTCGCCGCAAAGCCGGAAAGGCCCCAGTCCTTGTATTGCTCGACGTGATGCAGCTCGTGCGCCCACAGGGCGAGGCTGCTCACATACTTCTCGTCCTTGAACACCACCGTGTCGATCAGCGTCACCGCCGCCGCGTTTCCGTTGCGGATGGCAAAGCCGGCGAGGCCCGCCTGCGTTGTGTCGCCGATGGTGTAGCGAACATCCTTCAGCAGCTCTTCGGAATAGAAGGGCATCAGCTCCTTCTTCACCGCGTCGGGGATCGGCTTGGAATCCGCTCGCACCATGTTGCGCGACCGCTGCAGCGCCGACGCCAGCGTCTCGGAGATCAGGTTGGCGCTGTACTGGCTCTGCACCTGCATGAAGCCGCGCGTGAAGTTCGCAAACTCTAGATAGGCCGCGCTCTGCGGCCGGGCAGGTTGCACCGGCTGTTCCACGCGACGCGGAACGACGGCGCTCACGGCAGCCGTATTGGCGCCCGTCTGCGCCCCGGCGGGGGCGAGCGTGAGAAGAGAGGCCAGAAAGAGCATCGCAGCGCGGCGCATGTATTCCCCGACTCCGGAGCAATGCCGATGCTAGCCGGATCGCCCATGAATGCGCCGTGAATGTGGCAGGGCCACCGCGAGAGGCAAGGCGTCCGGCGCAGTCGTTCAGCGGGAAAAGGTGTATTCGTTCCGGCGAACTGCCTCGCCGTCCCCCGCAAATTGCACCAGTTTCCGCCAGCCCAGCTGTTTCGGCGCAAGGGTATAGACGTGGCGGCACGTGGCCGGCCGGTCATCGTCCTCGCAGGCGGCCTCCGTGACGATCTCCAGCGTATCCCCAGAGCGGACGCGGGAGATGACGGCCTCGCCATCAAAAACCCGGCCGCTTTCCGTCAGCAGAAGCTCGCTGATTCCATCGGCGCCGGGTTCGCACGGATAATGCAGGGAGATGGAAAGCCCGTCGGCGACAGCCTTCACACGGGCCTCCACCTGCAGCGTTACGTCGCCATGAGGTGGGCTGTAGTCCCGGTAAGTCAGCGTGCCTCTCCAGTCATCACCCACCGCGACCAGCAGGTCATTCGCCGCAACCACGGGAGCGCCCTGCGAAGGAAAGCCGCTGCATGCGCCGCAGAGAAGAGCGATCGCGGCGCTGTAGACGGTGCGTTGCATGCGTTGCCCCCGTTGTGGTTCCAGGGGTGATACGGATACGCACGCCAATTGGATCTGCGCGGTGACACCGGCCCAGCCGGTTGCTAACCAAAGTGCAGGGGAGACCGCGATGACCCACCTTTTCATCTCGCATTCCAGCCGCGACGGCGCCGCCATCGCCCAGCCGCTCGCCGCTGCGCTGGAATCAGCCGGTCATCGCTGCTGGATCGCCCCGCGCGACGTGAAGCCCGGCGTGGCTTATCCGGGACAGATCGTAGGTGCGATTCGTGATTGCGCGGGTCTCATCCTCGTACTCACCCCCGCCGCCAATGAAAGTCAGGACGTGTTGCAAGAAGTTCAACGCGCCAGCAAACATCGAAGGGTAATTGCGCCCGTCGTGGTCGACGATACCACGCCCACCGATGATCTAGACTATTATCTCGCCGTCCGTCACCAAATTCGGTGGAGCGACGCAGGCCAAACCGCATTGGAGTTGCTGCGAACTTTTCCAATGCCAATTCATGTTCCCGACAAGAGTCTACGGACTGAGGTTGAACATGAAAGTCCTGCCGTAGTGCTCCAAGAGTTGCAGCAAAGCCAATCCGAGATTCACGCGCTTGAGCAAGAACTGGATACGGCGATGAAGGGCCTTGTTCCAGGCACAACTGATCGACCGCCTAAAAGTGGTGCGCCTACTTCGCTTGGTGCGACAAAGGCCCACGACCTGCTGAGGCGTCTAAAGCTTAAGGTGGTGTCCGGTGGACCCAGCAACCGTTACCCGCGGGGGATACCGGGACCTGCCGATGGATACAGGTTCTGGGCAACACACTTGATCAAAGACCGAATCATCCAATTTGGAGCGCAAAGAATAAATGGCGTCTTTGATGTGCAGGCTTTGATGAAATTGCGTTTGGTCGGCTTTAAAGCGCGAGATAACGACAAGGAGATTTTCATTGAGATCGACGAGAGCTTGAACGTCGATGCGGTGAAGCAAGCGGAGCGGGCAATGCGAGAGCTAAATCATCTTTTGAGTAAGTAACAAATCTTTCCAAGGCTCGGCTATGGGGTTCGTGCTGGACTGCTTGTCGGTAAAGCAGGGGAGATCGCGATGACCCACCTTTTCATCTCGCATTCCAGCCGCGACGGCGCCACCATCGCCCAGCCGCTCGCCGCCGCGCTGGAATCAGCTGGCCATCGCTGCTGGATCGCCCCGCGCGACGTGAAGCCCGGCGTGCCCTATCCGGGCCAGATCGTTACAGCCATCGAACAATCCGCTGGCCTCGTCCTCATCGTCACGCCCGCCGCGAACGACAGCCCGGATGTGCTGCAGGAAATCCAGCTCGCCTCCACCGCGCGCAAGACCATCGCCCCGGTGATCGTCGCGGGCTGCGCGCCGGGGCCGGACCTTCGCTACTATCTCGGCGTCCGCCACCAGATCCCGTGGGCCGATGCAAACGCGACCACGACGGACCTGCTACGCTCCTTCACTGCCCCCGGCGGCGCGGCGCCGAAGAAAAGCCTCGCCGACGCCATCCGCGATTTCTCCGAAAAACCCGTCACCGGCGGCTGGGCCCCGTCCATGCCCGCAGCAGACGCGCCCGACACCGGTGAACGCGTCGATCTCTTCATGCTCGCCACCGGCCCGAACAAGATCAACGTCATCAAGGTGATCCGCGAATACACCGGCTGGGGCCTCGCCGAGACCAAGCTGCTCGTCGAAAGCTTCCCACCCGTCCGCATCGGCCACGGCATCACACGCAACCGCGCCCAGGCTCTCGCGCACGACCTCGCCGCCCAAGGCGCGAGCATGCTGCCGCCATCACCCACAAAAGCCTAGCGGCTGCCGCCCCACACCCGCGCCCGCTGCTGGCACGCCAATATCCAGGCAGACTTGTGATCGTTGTACGCCAGCGAATCCCACGGGTTCGCTACCGCCGCCTCGCGCTTGATCGCTTCATACGCCAGCGCCTCGTCGCGATGCGCGCGCAGGTAGTCGCGGAACAGCACTTGCGTTGCGATGTTCGGATGCCCCTCGGCAAAGATGTGGACGTGGAACAACCTTTTCCCGTCTTTTTCCAGAACGCTGTAGCGCCGCCCCGCAATCCCGAACTCGCCGCGCCATAGATAGCCGAGCATCTCCATCGGTGCGCGGCAGCCATCAAGATCGGCCTCGCTGCGCACGACCGGCATCAGGTCGATCGTCGGCTTGGCCTCAATGCCCGGAATAGCAGTCGATCCGATGTGCTCGACCCGCAAAACAGATGCGCCCACAGCGGCCGCAATACGCGCACACTCCCGCGCCGCCATCTCCGCCCACTGCGGATCATGCGACGCCAGCGTCACCTGCGTAGCGTCCGCGCGCCGGGCTTCGCGATCATTCGCCACGCCCGTCATCCCCCACGGAAGTGATCATAGATGCGCTGCGCCAGTGCCGCGTTGACGCCTTCCACAGTCTGCAGGTCCGCCACCGTCGCATTGCTCACGCCCTTGGCCGAACCGAAGCGATGCAGCAGCGCCTTCTTCCGCCGCACGCCGACGCCCGTAATCTCGTCCAGCGGATTCTGCCCGACCAGCGCCGCAGACCGCTTCGCGCGATGCGCGCCAATCGCCCACCGGTGCGCCTCGTCACGCAGCCGCTGCAGGTAATACAGCGCCGGATCGTTCGGCGGCAGCTGGAACGGCGCGCGCCCCGGCCGGAAGAACTGCTCCCGCCCCGCATTCCGATCCGGCCCCTTGGCGATGGCGACGAGGTTCAGATCGCCGGGCGCAAACCCCACCGCCGCGACCGCCTCGCGCACCGCGCTCAACTGGCCAAGCCCGCCGTCGATCAACACAAGGTCCGGCCACGCATCAGGCCGCCGCCCGTTGACGCCGGCGACCTGCACGCCCTCAACAATGTTGGACAGGGCAGGGGCAGGCGGCGTCTCAGCGGGCGTACCGTCGCCTGCCTCAACAGCCGGCGGAGCATTCAACTCCTCCCACTCTTTCTTCAGCCGTCCAAACCGCCGTGTCATCACTTCGCGCATCATGCCGTAGTCATCGCCCGGCTCGATGTCGTCGCTCTTGATGTTGAACTTGCGATAGCTGTTCTTCTCGAAGCCCTCCGGCCCCGCCACAACCATGCCGCCCACCATGTTCGTGCCCATGATATGGCTGTTGTCGTAAACCTCGATGCGCTTCGGCAGCTCGGCCAGGTCGAACACTTTCTGCACCGCCGCGAAGATCTTCGCCTGGCTCTGCGTCTCCGCCAGCTTCCGGCCCAGCGCCTCGCGCGCATTCAGCGCCGCCTGTTCCACGATGCCGCGCTTCTCGCCCCGGCGCGGCGTACGGATCTCCACCTTGTGCTCGGCCTTCAGCTCCAGCGCCTCGGTCAGCAGCTCCTCTTCCTCGATCTCGTGATTGAGCAGGATCAGCTTCGGCACAGGCTTGTCGTCATAGAACTGCGCGATGAATGCTGTCAGCACCTGCGCCGGCGTGTCATCGCGATCATGCTTGGGATACCAGACCGTCGCCCCCCAGTTCTGTCCCGCCCGGAAGAAGAAGGCCTGCACCGCAGACGCCCCCGCATCGCTGTGAATGGCGAACACATCCGCCTCCACCAGCCCGTCCGGATTGACGCTCTGCGACTGCCGCACAGCCGACAGCGCCCGGATACGGTCGCGCAACCGCGCCGCGCGCTCATAATCCATGCCCTGCGCCGCGCGATCCATCTGCGCCGCCAGCTGTTCTACCAGCGTCTCCGCATCGCCATCGAGAAAGCGTTCGGCCTCGCGCACCAGGTCGCGATACTCATCCAGCGGGATCAGCCCCGTACACGGCGCCGAACACCGCCCCATCTGGTGCAGCATGCACGGCCGCGACCGCGTCGCATAAATGTTGTCCGTGCACGTCCGCAGCAGGAACGCCTTCTGCAGCGTGTCCAGCGTGTGATCGACAGCTCCTGCAGAAGCAAAGGGACCGAAATACCGTCCCTTGATCCGCTTCGCCCCGCGATGCTTCAGCGCCTGCGGCGCCTCATGGTCCTCGCGGATGAGAATGTGCGGGAATGATTTGTCATCCCGCAGGATGATATTGAACCGCGGCTTCAACCGCTTGATCAGGTTCGCTTCCAGCAGCAGCGCTTCCGTCTCGCTCGCCGTGACGACGAACTCCATGCTCCGCGTCAGCGAGATCATCCGCGCGATGCGCTGCGTCTGCCCGCCGATCTTGGCATAGCTGCCAACCCGCGCCTTCAGGTTCCGCGCCTTGCCGACATAGAGCAGTTCGCCCGTCTCGCCGAACATGCGATAGACGCCCGGCTTCCCCGGCAGGCGGCTCACCTGGTCGCGGATCACATCCGGCCCGGCCACGCGCTTCTTCTTCGCCCCGTCGGACGCGAGCACGTCCACGCCCGAGGATATCTCCTCGGGCTCCATCTCGATCTCCGCCGGCAGCTCCTCCGCAACCTCATCCTCGAGGTCTTCGGCGGCGTCTTCCGGCAGGTCGTCTTCGGGGGCGGGATCGTCCGATTCCATGGCCGGATAGGTAGGCCACCCGCGC
>JAOATF010000154.1 GCA_030158285.1 Hyphomonadaceae bacterium | reverse complement strand
TTGCTCGCCCGCAGTCCGTCGCGGTCGTCAGCCTCGAAGGCGATGGGAGCCGTTTCGTTGCGCGCGTCCATGCTGGTCTCAGTTCGGGGTGGTGGGCGCAGGCTGGGTGGGCGCTGGCGTAGTGGACTCGGCCGGCGTCGCTTTCTTCGCGGTATTGAAGAGGGTCACGACGCGCTTCTCGCCGGCGGTGATCACGGTGCGGCCTTCGCCGATGCTGTAGACCACGCGCGTGCCCTTCACGACGCCATCCTCGCCGCGCGACAGGATCACGTCGCCGGTGATGGTGATGGTGTCGCTCGGGAAATCATACTGGGCGCGATCGCCACGGATGCGCACGTCCGGCGCCATGTAGAACACGCTGCCTTCGGCGATCAGCTGCTCAAGCTCGTCGCACGACGGCTCGCCATTGCTACCCGCCGGCCCCTTGGAGCACACGGCCGTCAGCTTTTCCGTCTTGATCTGCGCATCGCCCTGCGTGGCCACGACGTTGCCGGTATAAACACCGCGCCCTTCGTTCTGCAGGTACTCGCTCTGCGCCGACGTGATCTCGATCGGCGCATCCCGCTGCCCGATCTGCGCAAGGGCGGGCAGCGTCACGACAGCGAGCGCCGCCATCGCCGGAACCACCAGAGCAAGCCGTGACATTGCCATCACCGTCATCCCATCAACCGCGCGCACAGACTATTGCGCCTTTTTCTTCTTCCGCGTGAACCGCGTCCAGACATTGCCTTTCAGCACGATCCGCTCGCCGTTCTGGAACACCTCATACGAGTCCGCCTTGACCTCGCCAATGGGACCGACGCCCGTAAGCGGTTCCTGACCCTCGACGCGGTTTTCCTTCACATACATACGTGTCTTCTGCGAGGTGAACGTATACCCGCCAGCGTCCGTCATCACCACGTCACCCTCGAGATCCAGCACCTCGAGTTCCGCATTCCAGACCCCGGTGCGCGCCTCCACCGTGGTCGACGCCGCATCCTTCAGGCGCGGGTTCACCAGGTCGACCAGCGCGACATTGTCCCGGCGCCGCTGGGCCGTCAGGGCCGTGAGGTTATAGGGCCGGTCATTGTCGTCGTACCCGTCAAACCGCGGGCCGTGCACCGTCACGCTGACGCCAGCCGCGGCCGGATCGGCATGCCGCTCGCGAAACGAACTCTCGATCACGGTTCCCACCAGCCAGCCGGCCGACAGCACCGCCCCGATCGTGAAAAGCAGCCGCAGGATATGGACCAGCGCCGTCCGCCGCCGCGCTTCTTTGAGCGAGGTGGCGCGGCGCGGCCCCCAGAGGGCCATGTTGCTCTGCGAGAGGGCGGCAGGACTCATGGCTTTCAGCCTAGAACGGGCGGCGCTGCGGGGAAACCAGCGCCTCGCAGCGAAACGTCCCAGATGGGCATAAATTGGGCGGCCGGGAGGCCCAGCCCGGCTGAATTCCTCAGCTATGTGCAAAAATGTCCTGATCGGCCCAACCCGACAGGTCGAGCGCCGCCCGGACCGGCAGGAAGTCGAAGCAGGCCTGCGCCAGCTCGATCCGGCCCTCGCGTTCCAGCATCATGTCCAGCCGGGCCTTGATCTCGTGCAGGTGGAGCACGTCTGCGGCGGCGTACGACATCTGAGCGTCGGAGAGCTTCTCGGCGCCCCAGTCGGAGCTCTGCTGGGCCTTGGACATGTCGATGTTGAGGAGCTCCTTGGACAGCTCCTTCAGCGAATGCCGGTCGGTGTAGGTCCGCGCCAGCCGCGAGGCGATCTTGGTGCAGTAGACCGGGAAGCAGGGCGCCCCCAGCCAGTGCTGGATCATCGCCACGTCGAACCGCGCATAGTGGAAGATCTTCAGCACGCGCGGGTTGGCCACCAGCGATTTGAGGTTCGGGCAGTTGTAGTCCGGCCGCACCAGCCGAACGACGTGCGCGTCCCCCTTCCCGTCCGACAGCTGCACCACGCACAGGGCGTCGCGGTAGGGATTGAGACCCATCGTCTCGGTATCGATGGCCACGGAGCCTTCGAACTTCACGTTCGCCGGCAGGTCGCCCTCATGGTGGTGAATGGCCACGGATATCTCCTTGATTGCCGGGAGCAATGGCGGGAAACGGCCAGAAACACAACCCGGACCGCTCTATTGGGATCACGCCCGTTCCAGATACGCAGCCGTCGCCATGCCGCCGGCCGTGCAGACGCCGACCACCGCCTTCTTCTTCCCGCGCCGCCCCAGCTCCATCAGGGTCGAGCCGAGATAGCGGATGCCGGACATGCCATAGGGATGGCCCAGCGCGATCGCCCCGCCATTGACGTTGGTCGTCTCCCACGGCGTCTCCAGCTGCGCCTGGTTGTAGAGCGTGGTGACGGCATAGGCCTCGTGCAGCTCCCACAGGTCGACATCGCCGGTGTTCAGCGCGTGGTGCTTCATCAGCTTCCGGATCGCCGGCGTGATCGCGATGCTCATCTCCTCCGGCGCCACCGACGACAGCTGCATGCCCCGGAACAGCCCGATGATCGGCAGCCCGCGCTTCGCCGCGAGGTCTGCATCCATCATCACCACGGCGCCTGCGCCATCCGACAGCTGCGAGGCATTGCCCGCCGTCGTCGTGCCGCCGTCATAGACCGGCTTCAGCTTTGCGAGGCCCGCCAGCGTCGTGTCGGCACGCGGACCTTCATCGTGATCCAGCGTCACTTGCTGCTCGCTCGCCTGCCCCGTCGCCTTGTCAGTGACTTTCATCATGGTGGTGAAGGGAATGATCTCTTCGGCAAACTTGCCCGCCGCGCGCGCCGCCTCCACACGCTGCTGGCTGCCGACGACGTAACTATCCAGTGCCTCGCGGCTGATGCCATACTTCTTCGCCACGAAATCGGCCGTCTCGTTCATCGTCCACCACACGGCCGGCAGGCGCGCCTGCAGCGGCGCATAGAAGAACCCTTCCACCGCAATGCCGATCTGCACCATGCTGATGCTCTCGACGCCGCCCGCGATGCCGCAGCTGATCTCGCCCGTCGCAATCCGCGTGGCGATCATCGACGCCGCCGATAGTCCCGACCCGCAATACCGGTTCACCGTGATCCCCGGCACATCGAACCCGGCCTCAAGCGCCGCCGTCCGCGCAATGTTGTGACCGGTCGCGCCCTGCGGCAGCCCGCAGCCGAGGATGATATCCTCGACCTCGCCCGCCTCGATGCCCGCCCGCCCCACTGCGCCCTTCAGCACATGCGCCGCCAACGGGATCCCGTGCGTCTGGTTCAACGCCCCGCGAAACGCCCGCGCGATCCCCGTCCGGCAATAGCTGACGACTGCAACGTCCTTCATGACGCGATCCTTTCCCGAAAGCCGCGCGACCTTATCGCGCCGCCAGACATGCCTGTCTGTCAGACCTTAGTCTGATTGTGTCGGGAAAAGTGGTGCCAGAAGAGGACTCACAGAGTCGTTCTGGCCTTATAAATCAGGGGTTCGCAGAGAAGCCCCTCAGAAAACTACCGTCGGACTACCGTAAAAACCGGCCTTTCGGCAAGGTTCGATGCCCGATTCGTTCACGGTATCGACACTGATCGAACCGTCAAGCGACTCGCTCTAGCATCTCCGTGTCATACCAAACCGAGGGGGGAATGCGTGACACAGTTCACGGTCGGCGACATGCAGCGGATGCTTGAGGGCTGCGATCCAGATACGCCATTGGAATTTGGCGGCGGGCTGACTTTCTACCGCTTCAAGGGCCGAAGCGGCGAGCACATGTTTCTGGAATGGGGAGAGATTCAAGCCCCGCTGGATGAGTCATTCAAAGAGACCTACCCCGAAGTGCAGGTTGTTTTTCTGCGCGCGATTGGCCTTCAGGAAGGCGAGCTTATCCGCGAGGTCAGCATTCCGGTGATCTCAGCATGACGGAAGCACTCTACGAACACCCGCAGCACCCCGGCCGCTGGCGGCTTCTCAAGACGCCTAAAGGCGGAGAGACGATCTATGAGAACACGCGCACGGGCGAACGGCGAGAACTCCCAAAGGCTGGGCTCTTGCTTGTCGGTCCTGATGGCAAAACGCTAATCCGTCTCGGCTAGCACATGCTTGAGCAACTGCTAGAAACGCTGAATTGGCTCACGATCACGGTCCCGTTTTTCATCGCGGCCGGCGCGTATATTGTGCTTCGCGAGAAGCTTCGCGCCCCGAAAATTGTCGCGGGAATCGCCTTTGTGGTTGTGCTCGTGGCAATCTGGGTAGGGCTTTACCACCTATACCCTGTAATTCACTTTCCACTCTGGATGCGATGGCCGCATGAGTGGTTTCCTTGATTGCTAAGACCTAGCCCAGCAGCGATGCCGCTAAGCCTGCGACCGCCGCAGCGATCCCCAGCAATGCCGCGTATCGGTTGAGCCGACCGGCCCTGTCTTGCTCGGCATTCATCGCGTCAGCCTCACCGATTGCCAGTGCGGCTTGGCGCGCAACTATCATGTCAGGGTCTGCCGAGCCCCCGCCGGTCCAAGACGTGGGTTGCCGCCGCAGGCGGTGGAGATGATCCGACACGGCTCGCGGCATTGCGGCCCGCAAGGCCAGAATGCCCGCCCAGCACGTCAGCACGGCTGCGACGGCCTGACAGGCGATCTCTCCCGTCATTGCATCCAGCCGTCGCGGCGCGGTGGCGCCTGCATAAGCTCATCAACCGGAATGTCTTCAATCGTGAGCTTGGAGCCTTGCTCTGTTCCGCAGGTCGCGACGGTCTCATCCTCGTTGAGGTTGTGAACCAGCAGAACGTCCGGATTACCGAACGCCTTCCGCACGACACGGTCGCCTTTCTTGATCTTCTCTGTCACTTCAAAACCTCCAGAAATGAAGCGTCCCAGTCGCCCTTATAGAAGCTCACCAGCGCGACTTCGCTGTTGTGCCCCCATTCAAGGCTCATGAGCTTCCGCACGCGCGGGCGCCCAGCCTCTTCATGCGATTCATGGACATCGAGACCGTAAGACAGGTTTTCCTTCCCCTGTCCCTGCCAAAGCGCGGCAGTCTCGAAGTCGGCGAACGAAGGCGCTGGAATTGCGCCGGAGAATGGCGTCCGGAACATGATGCCGTATCGCCCGACATCGGCAGTCTGCACACGAAGCGCAAACGTCTTAGCGGCATCCCCGATTTGCTCGGAGCGCATTTTTCCGGGCATCCACGCCAGCAGGCGATCTCGAATGATGAGAGCCCGCGTCAGGCGGGTCGGCTTAACTGCGGGCGCAACCCGCTGAGCGGCAGAGGGCAAGAACAATCGTCCTAAAACGGTTCAAACACGCATTTCCCCAAGCTAGCCTCGCAAGCGGCGTGCCGCGCGCCGCGCCGCGTTGATCCGCTCCCGGTTGGCCCAGTAGTAGGCCCGGCTCCGCGCCTTCATCGGCTCCGGGTTTTGCGCGTAGCGGTCGCGGGCGGCTTGGTTTGCGTAGTCGGGGTTCGTCTCGCGCCAGGCGCGCTGATACTTTTTCCTGCTCTTCGGCTTTGCCTTCCAGCGTTTGCGTCGCTCCGCGCGCTGCGCGGGCGTCAACGCGGCATAGCGGGCTCGCCTTCTCTCGTTGTATTCGTCGCGGTTCCGCTCCCGAGAGGCTGCGCCGGTCTCTCGCACTCGGTCTCCGTTCTTTTCTCGATACCGTCGCTGATACTCGCGCTCCACCTTGAGACGCGCCTCACGCTCGTCCGGCGTCTCGTTCTTTCGACGTGCGCGGCGTGCATGGCGGCGCCGATAATTGCGCGTCTCACGGGCGCTCAGACCTTCCACATGTGCAATCGCCCAACTCATGGCGCGCCGCCCTTCTTCTCGGCGTAGCGCGCACGAAGGCGCGCGTTGATCGACGGCCTATGACTCTTCGCCCATTCCGCCTGATAGCTTTTCCACGGTTCGGGATTCTTCGCGTAGGAGTCCGCTTTCCAACCACGAAGGTATTGGTTGCGATATTCCTTCGCGCATTCGGGACCGCATGTCTTCGCGTTGGTATTCTGCCGGAAGACAATCTCGAATTGCTCGCCACACATGGCGCAATCGCGGTGTTTGACAGGCTTGCGTTTCATCGCCCGCCCCTTTCCATCCAAGCTGATTTGAAAACCGTCTGTGTCGGCGCGGCTTTGATGACCTGCCGCAGTTCGTTTTCGCGGCGTGTCAGATCCAAGCTGACTAGCTGGCGCACGGCTATCGCCATGCACGTTGCGTCCAACGCTTCGTTGCGGACGCCGGGAATGCGCTCCCAACGCTTCCGTGCCTGTCCCGATTTGTAGAACGTCACGCGACGCTCGCCGCAAAGCTCTTCATAGAAACGCATCGGCAGATCGTGCGAGAAACGGATGAGACCCGGTCGGCCAAGCAACCCGTAGAGTCGGCTCTTCGCGGTGTCGGCGCCCATGATGTAGAGACCGGGCTTGGTGGACCGATCTATGAGCGGCCGGTTTCCGCCGTCGCCCTTCAAGCTGACGATGCGCCGCGCGAAACGCGGGCGGGTGAAGCGGTAGACGATGTCGGTATGCGAGCCGGAGCCGGAGTCGATGCCCGCCGCGTCATAGCCAAGCGATCCGCCGTGCGGATGCGGAAAGCGCCGCTTCAGCGTGTCATCCAGGTCTTGCCAGGTGTCGTCCGAAGTCGGCGGCCCGTGGATGGTCTCATAGTCGAGCGCGACGATAGCGCCGCTCGCGGTGTGGCCCAACGTCACCACTTCCAAGCGGTCGTCCTGCACATCGACTCCCGCCGTCAGCATGAGCACGTCTGGCGGGATCGCTTCGAGGCTGCACGGCTCCGCGCGGCCTTGCAGTTCGGAGTCGTCCAGACCTTCGCCCGCCTTGTCGATCCACGCTTCGCCAATCAGCGTGTTGGTCCACACACGCAACAGGTCGGGGTCTTTGCGCGCGGCCAGAAACTCGCGCACGATCTCCACCCAGCTAGCGTTCGCGAGCGTCGAGATGAGCGCCGATGTCTTGAAGCCCGCGTGGCCCTTCACATGCGGCCGGGTTGCGCGCCAGCGGCCAGCGTCCACCATGGCGGGCTTGCTCGTCTCCTCAATGCGGCAATCGTTCGCCGGGCAGACCATGTGCGCGGTTTCGGGCAGATGGTCGCCGTCCTCGCTCTTCTCCCAATGCACATGGCGCCAGAGCGGTTCGAAGTGCTCCCCGCAATGCGGGCAGGGAAGCTCGAAGATGCGCTGGTCCGACTCGGCGTAAGCCTTCTGGATGTTCGAGGTTGCAGCATCGGTCGGCGTGCTGGCCTGAAAGATCAGCCGGTTCGCAAACGAGAGAGTCCGCTTTTCCGCCAGCTTGATCGGAGACCCTTCGGCGCTGGGCTCGTATGCGTCCACCTCATCCATGAGCAGGATGCGGACGGTGTGACGCCGCAGGTTGCGCGGTGAAGCCGCAGCAACGCACTTCAGCGACCCGCCGGGGAAGCGACGGCTCAAGATCGTGTCGCGTTTCGTCTTTTCCCGCGTCAGCAGCCCTGCCAGCGGCGGACTGGCGGCGAAGGTCGGCTCGATGGTCGAGACCATGAAGTCGCGCGCATCGTCCAACGTCGGCTGGAGCGCGAGAATGTTGCAGGGATCATTCTGCACATACGCGCCGACGATGGCGGTAATCAGGGCGGTGGCGCCGATCCGCACGGGCTTGATGAAACTGATGCGCGAGATTGTCGTGTCGTCGGCTGCGTCGCAGATTCCGCGCTGGTAGGAAAACAGCACCATGGCGCCCGGCGTCGCGCTCACGTCCGCAGGCAGCGTGACGTTCGCCTCGATCCAGTCTGCGAGCTTGATCTTGGGCGGAGGCGCCCAACGCGAGAGCGTTTCCGCCACGGCTCGCGCAAGCGGGGAAGCGGGCTCCCGGCGGCCCGTGGCGGCCGATCCGGGCGCGAGGGTGACGAGGTCATCCAGCATCGGAATCGCTCCCTTGGCCCGCCAGCGCCGTCAGCACGGCGCGAATTTCCGCATCCATGGCCGCCACAAGCTGGCGGGAGAGTGCGTGCTGGGCGCCGAGGCGGCTCGGGATCGCCAGAAGGCGTTGTCGCGCGTCCGCCACCAGGTTCGACCAGGTCGCAACCACGTCGGCGGCGGGAATGAGTTCGCCGCGCATCTTCGCGTTTTTGAGTTCGACCTGCTGCGCCTGCGCGAGCACCAGCTTTTGCCGATGATCTTCGACCGGCCGGCCGCGTCCGCGTTTGGGCGGAGTCGGGTCGCCAAGCAGATCGGCCATTGAGCGTCTTTGGCGGCTCATGGGCTTCTCCCTGTAACTGAAAATGGGACTCGAATTGAATGTGGTTTTTCGGGAGAGCGGTTTTTACCGGGGCTCGGTGGACCCCCGGCGCGGCGCCATGGGAAAGGACCCGCTGGTCCAGGTGGTCCAATGGTCCAGGTGCGTCGCACTTCGCCACGTCTCATGTGCGCGCGTGTGCGCGTGTGCGTATGCGTGCGTATAACTACAGATGTTGTTGGACCACCTGGACCACCTGGACCACCCCTGCAAATGCTGGTGTTTTCGTGGCCCAAGCTGGTCCAAGTGGTCCAAGTAAACGCGCTCATGACAGCAACTCCCCGGCAGAACGTGCGTGACTGACGCCCGTGAAGTGCGCGAATGAGCGTCTGCACTGGTCCAAGGGCGGGATTGTCAGAATGCGCGAGCGGCTGGCGCTTCTGTTGCCGCGCTGCTCTTCGACGCCGGGGCACATCCGCCGCAACGTCTTGTAAAATACCGCGCGCGGCTTCGGATTGCCGCCGAAGCGGAGGGACTGCACGTACTGCTCATACGAGCGATACAGGCTCGCCTTGTTGACGGTTGTGGGCGAACGATCATCCTCCCCTTCCCACCACGCGCAATCATCCAGTTCGCCTTCCCACCAGCGCGCCAGCGGGTCGAGCGTTTCCCGTTTCTGGTCGGCCAATGCGTCGGTCTGGGGAACGTCCCTCACGTCGAAGTCAGAGATGTCGAGCGACAACAGGTAGGCGAGATAGGCGCCCGCTCCGCCGCCTTCGATCTCCGCCCGCAGGGCTGCGAAGTAATCGTGGTCCTGCTTGAACCGCTCCGACACATCGACCACCAGATAGCGCCGCTCATCGGCTCCAGCCGGAACGGCCCAATCCTCGTTCGTGGTCATGAACACCCGCAGGTAAGACGGGTTGCTGAAGGGCTCCAGCCCCTTGCGCTCAATGGTGATGTCCCGGCTCGTGATGATGTGTTGCAGCTTGCCCCGTGCGCGCGGGTCGCCGCTGAAGAATGCCTCTTCAATGTGTGCGAAGAGCGCCGACTCGAAGAGGGAGTTGAACCGCGCCGTAAGCCGGTTGCTATCGCCTATGATGGCGGAGTGACGCTTACCGCAGATGCGGACCAGCAATTCGCCATAGGTGTCTTTGCCCGCGCCCCTGCCGCCGCGAAGCACACGAGCGACTCCGGGCTTGTCCTGCGGACGCTGCACCATGTGCGCGTCGTACTTCACGTTATACCAGAACAGGTCTTCATCGCCCGCCGCCACCACTTCGCGGATGTGCTTCAGGATCAGGTCGCACGATGCCTTGCGGTTCGGCTCGACTCCCCAATCCTGCCAGAGGTTGTACGCGCCGCGCGGGGCGCGCCCGCCAGGCCAGAAGCCAAGGCGATTGTATTGCTGGCGGTCGGGGTGTTGCAGCCATTCCTTCGAGAGGGGAGTCGCGATGTCGGTCCCGTTGGGCGAGCGAGTCCACGTCACATCATTGGCGTACCATGTGTGCAGGTCTTGCGGCGTCTCTAGGGTGAAATCGCCATCAGCGCCGAAGCGCATGATCCGAGTCTTCCCGCCATGCGACAGGACGGCATGACGCCGGTTCATGCGATCAATGCGCGCGTCGCGCTCTTCTATCTCGGCTGCGTCGGACTCGGCGCCCAGAATGTCTTCCAGCGTTCTCATGGCCAATACACCTTCGAGCTACTTGGAAAGACGACGCGCTTCGAAAACGCTCGCAGGCTGACAGGCTGGATCGGCCTACGTTGAGGGAGCCCCTTGAATGGGCGCGGGGGTTTGATCGTCGGGACCGTGAAGGCGACGCGCCGTCTGCGTGCGGCGCGCTTGGCCTCGATCTCCGCGAGGATTCGTTCTCCGCGTGTCATGCCAGAAGCTCCGCGATGCGGTTGCGGCGCTGGCCGTCACGTTCCCACGCCTCATCTTCGGCGCGGAGCCGGTCGCGTTGCGGCCGGGTGAGGTTCGCCGCGTCCTCCCATGCGTTGTCTTCGCCTCGAAGCTCACGCCAAAGCTTCCACGGCAGAAGCTCACGCGGCCACGCGCGGCGCCCTTCAATGATGGCCTTGGCAATCGCCCGGATCGGCCGTCGATGCTCAGGGACGCGCTCGCTACGCTCATAGCGGGCAAGCTCGAAGAGCAGCGCGGCTTGCGGCTCCGCAATGCGCCGCCAGTCTCCAAGCTTCGTCGAAGTGGGGGGTTGTCTTTTCGGGGAGGCTAGGTCAGGCGTTCTCATACTGCACCTTTTCCGGGGTTGCGGTGTTGAAGTTGATCCCTCTGCGGCGCTCCCGATTTTTCGGTGGGCGCCGTTTCTTTCTCAGGCGGCGCGCTTCCGGTTTCTTGCTTTTGTCAGACCCCCGTTGCGCCCGAAGTCGGCTTGGCGTTGCAGGCGCTCCGCTTCGCTCTTGGCGCGTTGCGCCTTCGAGAGGATGCGGAACACGGGGCTAACGGGATTGGCATCCATGGCGGCTGCCTGCTTCGCCGTGATGCGCTGCACGTTGTCCGCAACGCGCTCCACGGGGATGCGGGCGATGCCTCTGGGCTGCGCTGTGTAAAGCAGCACGAGGCAGTCAATGGAGCGACCCGACGGCAGGGTGAAGGGTTGAACGCCCTGCACCTCTGCCGCCCGGCCTCCGTAGCTCACGAGCGAACCACGCTTGAACGTCATGGCGTTAGACCAGAGCGACAGGCGTGCCGAGCTTCACCCGCACGGTCGATTGACCGACGCCGGCCGCCGCGACCGCGACGCCGATGAGGGCTTCGTTGTCGCCTGCCGAGTTCGAGTCGTCGTCATTGCCGCTGCGAACAGACTTCGTCGCCACGTCGAAGTAGACCGGGGCGCCGACGGTGAAGACGGCGGTATTCCACTTCGCGAGTTCGAACACGCCGACGGTGGAGATATCCACCTCCGCGCCGTTACCCGCGTCGCCAGCAGCCACGCCGAAGAGTTGGCCGATGAGCACGCCTTGGCCTGCTTCAACGGCATACGGGGCAGCAAGCGTCAGGTTGTTGCCCATTTGAACGAAGTTCTTCATTTCAGTCTCCAAATTTGGAAGTGTTGAATCGGATCACGTTGGGGGCCGTGGTCTGCATTCCGGCGATGCGGGACTCGACCACGCCAAGGGCGCGCTGCATCTCGCCAACGCTGCGGTATTCGACTTCCTCCCCCGATGCGTCGCGCACACGGCGTTCGCCGGAAGCGAGGCCGCGCACGAGCGCATCACGGAAGGATTGCAGGTCAGCGAGAGTCAGCGCGCTCATGGCGGTTAGCCTCCGACGCTGTTGGAGTCGGTGTGGCCGCCCATGTGGAACCAGCCGCGCCAATCGTTCGGGCCGACGCCGACATCCAGGATCACGCGGAACTCGCGGCCCAGAATGTCGAAGCCTTCGCGCGAAGCGATTTGCGGACCTTCGTTCCCGGCGAGACCGCCGAGCACGAGCGCCGCAAGGCGGGAGTCGGCCAGATACCAATCCCACGGATTGATAGCGTCCAGACGCGGCTCACAGACGATGGTGAGCTTCTGGCTGAACGGGTTCACCGAGTCGGTGTCGATGGGCTGGATGCTCGCCACGAACTTCTCAGCGAGCGTCAGCAGCGACGGCGGAACGATGAGCGTATCCGGCTTCACGCTGACGAGCGTCTGGCCGTCGACTCCGGTCTGCGTCATCATGGCGACACGCGCCATGCTCACGCTGCCCTCGTCGATAGCGAGACCTTCGGCGCTGATGTTGGCGTGGTCCGCATGGAAGAGGCGGACGCCATCGCCCATGACGGGACCGGCGCCGTTCGACTGCGTCAGGGTCGAGACCAGCAGGTCCGCAACGGTGTTGGCCGCCGCTCTGCCAGCTTCGGTCGCGAAGTCGGCAAAGGCGCCAAGATCGTCGTTGATGAGCGCCTTGCGGGACATCGCGTACTTGCGCCCGTAGGTGTCGAGGCTCCACGATTCCTTCGCTTCGCCGCGCGTCGTGGCGGTGATCTCGCCAGACTCCGAGACCTTCTCCAGATTGCCCATGTTGCCCAGTTGCAGCATGGATTGCGTCCGGAAGTCGGAAGCCGTGACCTTGCGGGCCAGCGACACGAGCGGCGAAGCCGCCGCCTCATAGGCAGGCTTCAGCACGCGAGCGCCCGCACCCGTTAGCAGTTCGGGGAAGTCGCTGACGGTGTGCTGGGCGCGCGTGAGGATAGCCTCGTTGTTGAGGCCGCGCGTCCGCACGCCCGCCGCTTCCAGCATGTCGCGGGCATGGTCCACGATGGAGAAGCCGACAAACTGCCGGGCTTGCTCCGAAGGCGTACCGCCGCCAATGCGAACGGCCAGCGCCTCTTCACGAAGCGAGCGCGTCTGCTCCGGAGAAGGACCAAGCTCCCGCGTGCGGATGACCGGAGCCGGAGCGCGGTTGCTGCGATCCGTCATGAGATCGTAGGCGGCGGCGCGGACTTGCTCCACGCTGGCGTCTGCGTCGATGAGTTCATCCGCATCTTCCGGCGTACCGCCAGCACGCTTGATGATGTCGCGAATCTCCGCGCGCGTTTGCGCGACGGTCGGTTCGTTCGCGGGCGTGTCGATAACGTCCGCTTCGGGCGCCGGATTGGCGCCGGTTTTCTTGGGCATGGGAATGCTCCTGACTTTGGCGTGGGGATCAGCGCCGATGGGAACGAACGAAGCCTCATGGATGGACCACGCCAGCGCCGTTCGAACACGCTGGCCTTTGGAGTCGGTGGAGTCGGCCCAGCGCGTGACGCGGTAGCCGATGGAAAGATTGCGGACGATGCCGTCAGCGATGTCGCGGACCAGGCCGGCGACATCATCGCGCGATGAGAGTTTGATGAGCGCGCGGATTTCTCCCTCGCGGCGCCATGCCTTCTGGATCACGCCGAGCACGGCGCGCGTGCTGCCTTGGTTATGCGCGTCGAGAACGGGCGCTCCGGCGATGTTGCGAAGGTCGGCATTGCCCACAGGCAGGCGCTCAACAAAGCTACCGCGCACAACGTCGGCGCCGGTCGAGATGACGGCTTCAACCGTGTTCTCATCGGCGTTGAACGTTGTCGGCGCGAGCGATGCCGCGCGCAATTCGAGTTGAATGCTATTCGGCATTGGAGTCGTCCTCTTCGGTGTTGGGTTCGTCGCTGGGCTCTTGCGCGTTCGGATCGGCGGCGATGTCCGCATCCACGCGCTCGATGCTTTCACCGCGCGCGGCGATGGCTTCGCGGCGGCTCATCAGCTTGGAGTCGAGCGCAAGCTTGACGGCTTGCAGCGCCTTGAACGGGTCCGCTTCAGGCATGGCGGGGAAGCGCCATTCGGCAACCTCCCCGACATCCTCTTCGCCAGACCGACCTTGAGAGCGAAGCTCTTGCGTCAGCATCCACCGGCGCCAGATCGGCGCGAGTAGCTGCGGAACAATGACGTTGAACTGGATGGCTTCCAGCGACGCCTTGAACGTGATGAGCGCCGCGCGGAGGCTGGAGTAGTTCGCGCGGCTGACGTTCCCCGACACCATGAAGGCCGGCACGCCCAACCCGGCCGCAATCTCTTCGATCATGGCCGTAAGGAACTCGCCCGACTGCTGGGCAGCCTGCGGGTTGTTGAAAGTGATCTTGTGGCCCGGCGGGAGGCGGCGCACGACTCCGGGCTCCAGCGACACGTCCAGCGCGTCGCCGCTCTTCTCCCCTTCGAACGGAAGCTGAGAGACGCCATTGGCGTCTTCAATGAAGCCCGCGTGCATCGCCGCGACTTGGAAGCCCTTCAGCAAAGCATCCGAGAGCAAGCCCAGATCGGCTAGCTTCAGCATGACGGGCGCCAGCCACGACACGCCGCGAATCTGGCCGACGCCATCGGGGCGCATCAGGTGCAGCACGTCCGCCGCATCAACCCGGATCGGCGCTGCCCACGTCTCGAACTGCTGAGTCGGGAGGTAGGGACGAATCCAGTAGGCGACGCGCTCCCCTTGCGCGTTGAACTCGATACCGGCTGCGATGAAGGCGCCGCCGCCAAGCTCGCGCGTGACGGACTCGTCCACCTGCTCGCCGGGCATAAGCTGGAGCTTCAGACCGTCCGCACGCTGGCGGAAGATGAGGAAGCATTCGCCATCCACCACGAGGGCTTGAATGGCGAGCCGGATCAGGCCGCCGAAGTTCGTTCGGCCATCGGCGTCGCAGTTGTCCCACCATTGCAGGAAGGCCGCGACTAAAGCGGCATTGGTGTGAGCGGGAACGGCTCCGGCGCCCCAGAGGTAGGTCGCGAGCGCGTTGACGCCCGCCGATGCGTGGGCATCGTTGGCGGCGAAATAGCGAGCCTTGCTGCGGATCAGCGGCGCAGCCTGGATCGTTTCCAGCGATGTGCGGCCCATGCGGGCTTCACGCGGAAACCTGTCCCAGCGGCCGGCGTCATAGCCGCGCGTCTGCTCTGGCGCGATGAAGCGGGCGAGCGCCCGGCGGAAATTGCGAAGTGCGGATGCGCGGGCCATGGTCAGCCCTCAACCCGGATCGGCCGCACGTTCGATTCCGCGCTCGTGAAGCGATCAAGCAGCTTGTGGAAAGAGACGATGTATTCGCCCAACGGCTCATAGTCGGGCGTCGGCGGCGCAATCGGCTTGTCCGCCTGATCCTCGAACCGGGTGCAGCAGGTCTTTTTGAAGTCGCCCGTCTGCGGATCGCGCCAGAGTGTGAGGATGAGCCAGCACGCCTCGCCCTTGGCGACGGCGTCCAGAACGTGCGTGATGTGCGGATGGCAGCCTTCGGCGTGCGGCTCTGCGAGATAGCCCCACATGCCGCGAAGGCGCTCGTGATCTACGACGATGCCTGCGTCGAAGAGGTCGCAGAGAACCGCGAAGATGGCGCCCGTGGTCTGGGGATAGACGTAAGCCTTACCGCCACGCGCGGGGATTTCCCCGTCGGGCGGAATGATGCCGAGGTCTTTCCAGCGGTTGAGCCGCGACTTCGCCTGCGTTTCGGATCGACCGGGCACGGCGGCCAGCCGTGCAACGTCTGCGATCCCTAGTTTGTCCCTCTCGGACATGTCTGCCTCCGCGTTGGAGAGGCAGCGATGATCCAAGCGTGGATGGGAAACGAGGCAGCAGCGCCTTAAGCGCGAACCTTTATAGGTTACTCAATAGGCGAGTGTCGGCTGAAAACCGGGCGTTGCGAGACTAGGCGAGGATGCGTTCTTTCCAGACACCGAAACTCTGCCGGTCGAGGAAGTTCGCATACCAGTCCATCAACTCGACGCGCTCTGCCCAGTGCTCCGCGCGATGATAGGCGCGGCGAACACCGTTCATTTCCATGTGTCCCAGCGCCTTCTCGATGGCGTCTGGCGAGAAGTCGGAATGTTCGTTGAGGATGGTGGACGCCATCGCGCGGAAGCCGTGCGCGACGTGCGTATCGCCGTCGAAGCCCAGAGTCCGCAGGGCGGCATTCAGCGTGTTCTCTGAGATAGGGCGGCCGGCGCGAAGGCCCGGAAAGCAAAGGCCGTCGCCATTGCGACCCGTGATCCGCCAAAGGGCCTGAAAGTGCGTGAGGGCCTGCTGGGAGAGGGGAACGCGATGTTCCCGCCGCATCTTTGTCCGCTCGGCAGGGATGATCCAGACGCGCTTCCGCGTGTCCACCTCGTCCCATTTGGCTAGGCGCAACTCGCCCGGTCTGGGGAAGGTGTAAGCCGAGAGCAGCAAGGCTAGCCGGATGACCTTCTGGTCATAGCCGGAAATGGCCGTCAGCAGCTTCCCAGCGGCTTCCGGCGTCGTGACGGCCGCGCGGTGCTTCACCCTCGGGGCCGGTATCAGGCCGCGAAGGGAGGGCGTGGGGTCCATGGTGGCGCGGTTGGTCGCCACGGCCAGCCGCATGACTTGCCCGATGGCCGCCCGCAGGCGGCGGGCCGACTCAAGCTTACCCCGCTTCGTGGCCTGCTGGAGCACGGCCAGAATCTCGGGGGCGGTAATGTCGGCTATGGGGCGGGGGCGGAGGTCTTTCGCCAGCGTCCGGAGCAGCCAAAGGCGCTTCCGGATGGTCGTGCGGGCCTTCCCTTCCTGCCGGAGCCGGACAAGCACTTCGGCGGCGACATGGGCGAATGTCGTGCGGGCCCGGAATTTGGCGGTGCGCTTGGCGACCTGCTTTTCGGCGGCGGGGTCTTTCCCCTGCTCAACCTGATCCTTCGCGACCCGCCAAGCCTTGCGGGCGTCGTCTAGGCTGACGGCGGGCATGGCGCCGAGACTCAGCGTCTTCCGCTTGCCGTTGAAGTTGTAGTCATAGCGCCAGAGCTTCCCGCCGCTGGGCGCCACAAACAGGTAGAGTCCGCCGCCGTCGCTCACCTTGAACGGCTTGGATTGCGGCATCAGCCGCGCGATGTCGGACGGATTCAGCTTCATTTACGGTATCCCCTTGCAAGCAATGGGCCCGATACCGTGCCTGATACCGTAAACGGCGCACCCGACGGCTCGCGAAGGGGCTAGCGGCGAACCGCCAACAGAGCGAATTTTGCCTGATTTATAAGGACCGGAAGCCGGTTTGGGGTGTGGTAGTGACAACCCCCAAAAGAACAAATGGTGCCCAGAAGAGGACTCGAACCTCCACGGTGTTACCCGCTGCTACCTGAAAGCAGTGCGTCTACCAATTCCGCCATCTGGGCAGATAGCAAGGCGGGGGTCATACAGGGGCCGCCGCCGGGTTTCAAGGGCCTGTTTCAAGGACTTTTCAAACCGTCCCGGCCGCCCTGTCCAGAAGCCTTTATTGGCCGGATTCCCCACCGTTGATGGCTTCGGCGACGGTGGTCAGGTCGGCCCGGCCTTCCTGGATTTCGGCGACCCAGACCAGCTTGCCCACCGGGCTCTTGATCTCCCACGTGTCGCCCACGCCCTTGTCCGCCGGCATCGGGATGCACAACGTGGCCGCGCCGCGCGCCGTCCAGCAGAACTTGCCGTCCTGCGTGCCCCAGTTACCCGACGCCCACGTGCCGGCCGAGTTCACCTGCTCCATCTTGCCTGCATCGCTGATGAGCAGCGTGTAGAACTTGCCGCTCTCCTCACGCAGGATCAGCGTGCTTTCCTTGAGCGTGCCGAGCGTGTCGGCAAAGGCCGGCGCTGCCAGCCCAAGCGAGACTACGAGAACAGCAGCGAAGCGACGGATCACTGGAACCTCCACACAGCGCGCACGCCGATCTCGTCGAGGCCCTGGTTACGGCCTTCGCCGAGGATCTGTCCGTGGCTCAGGTGTTCGTAGATGCCCTGGATCGCAAACGTCTCCGACATGTCCCACGTCACCGCCAGCGACGTGCGGAAAAGATCGCGCGAGCCGAGGAGAACATGCTGCTCGGCGAAGTCGGCCGATTGCGGCGTCCCGTTGGCGAAAGGATTGTTGATCTCGCCATCATGCACGACGTAGCCGAACCCCGGTTCGATGCGCCACCCCGGCGCAACCTGGAAATCCCACTCGAGGCCAGCGCCGCCATAGGACGTGTTGCCTTGCGTGTTGACCGACGCCATCAGGTAAGGATGCGGCGAGCCTGCCCAGCCGAGGAAATCCGGCGATGCGAAGCGCACTTCGGCGGCAACGTTCGGCCCGTTTTCCTTGTCGGCGTTCTTGCAGTCGGAGACGCAGATATTGTGCTGCATCACGCCGAGGCGGACGCTGTCGATCTGCGCGGATGCTGCAGGCGCGGCTATGGCCGCCGCCGTTGCCGCGGCAAACAGGTACTTCATGAAATCCCTCCAGCTCGTCCGGCAAAGCTAGAGCATGTTCCGGCGCCACAGGAAATGCCCGGATGCCGTCAGCCCGTTTCGCGATTGCGAAGCAGGCCCAGCGTGAAGTCGATGAACCAGCGCACCGCCGGGTCCCGCGCCCTGTCCGGATGGTAGAGCAGCCCCACCTGCACCCCCGGCGTCGGGTGCGGCGGTTCCAGCACCTGCACCCCCGGCTCGAACTGCTCGGCGAGGCGACGGAGCGTCAGCGTCACCTGGTCGGTCCGCGCGGCAATGGCGATGGCCTGCATCGGATCGCTGACGATGGTGGAGGCGGCCGGCGCCGGTCCGCTCCTGCGGCCCTGCCCCGCCGCCGCCCGCGTGGCATCGCCCAGCTCCCGGCTCTCGTCGAAGAAGCGCTGCAGCTCGGGATAGCCCGTCGTCAGCACGCGGTTGATCTTCTCGATGATGATGTGGCGCGCATTGGCCAGCATCTCCATGGTCAGCGGCGCATGCACGCTGGGGTGTCCCTTGCGCGCGGCCCACACCATCTGCTCCGTCACGAAAGGCTGGAATTCCAGCTTTCCCGACGGGCTTGCCTGCACGCCGAACAGCATGTCCAGCCGCCCGTGCTCCACGTCGTCCACCGACTGGTCCTCCACCCGGCGGATACGCAGGCGGATGCTCGGCGCCACGCGCGCCACGGCTTCGATGATCTCCGGCATGAAAACAGCCGCGACATAAGTGCCCGCCGCGACCACGAATTCACGGTCGGCGGTCGCCGGATCGAACACCTCGCGGTTCATGGCATCGCGCAGCCGGTCGATCGACGGCCGCATCCGCCGCCCGGTTTCGAGAGCAAACGCGGTCGGAACCAGCCCCCCGCCGCGCCGCTCGAACAGCGGATCTCCCAGCGCTGACCGCAATCTTCCCAGCGCGTGGCTCACCGCCGAGGGCGTCAGCGCCAGCTCCTCCGCCGCCCGCGACACGCTGCGATGCTCCAGCAGCGCCAGCAGCACGCGGATCAGGTTGAGGTCGAAATTCTTGAACTGAATAGAATTCATGCTGCACCTGCACAAATATCATTTTGTTCAAGTCATATGTCAACCTATCTCCGGGCACATGGGCCGAGACGGGGACTTCTCCCGCCAAATCGCTTTCACGGCCGCTTTCACCACGAGGCACCACAATGGACGGCTCATTTGAGCGCGACAGCGCATCAGCGACTGTGCTCGCGCCCGCTCCGGAGACGAAGCCCACTCCGGAAAAGCAGAAGGGCCTTTCGCCCAAGCAGAAGCGCCTGACCCTGATGGTCGCGCCCCCGGCCGTGCTGGCCGCCGTCGCCGCCGTGTGGATCTCGCTGACCGCCGGTTTCGTCTCCACCGATAACGCGCAGATCTCCTCGGCCCGCGCGCCGATCAGCTCCAGCGTCCGCGCCCGCGTCACCGAAGTGCTCGTCACCGAGAACCAGCAGGTCAAAGCCGGCGACGAGCTGATCCGCCTCGATGGCGGCGACTTCGCCATCAGCGTCGCCCAGGCCGAAGCCCGCCTCGCCTCCGCCAAGCTGCAGGTCGATGGCCTGCGCGCCAGCTACCGCAAGGCCGCAGCCGACCTCAACACCGCGTCCACCGAAACCGACTTCCGCCGCAGCGAGCTCGCGCGGCAGGACAATCTCTTCAAGGCTGGCCTGATCTCGCAACAGGCGCTCGACCAGGCGCGCAACGCCTCCGACGTCGCCACACGCTCGCGCTCCGCTTCCTCCGAAGCGCTCGCCAACGCGCTCGCCAGCCTCGGCTCGGCCAACATCGCGACCGACAAGCATCCGCTGGTGATGGCGGCGCAGGCCGCCCTCGACCAGGCCAAGAGCGATTTCTCCGACACTTCGATCCGCGCGCCCGCCGACGGCGTCGTCACGCGCGTGAGCCAGCTGCAACCCGGCGCCTACGTCCAGCCGGCGCAGACACTGTTCTGGATCGTCTCCGGCAAGCCGTGGGTCGATGCCGCCTTCAAGGAAAACCAGCTCGCTGACCTGCGCGTCGGCCAGCCGGTCGAAGTTCACGTCGACGCCTTCCCGAACACCAAGCTGCATGGCCACATCGCCAGCTTCTCGCCCGGCACCGGCTCCAGCTTTGCTGTCCTCCCCGCCGAGAACGCCACCGGCAACTGGGTGCGCGTCGTGCAACGTCTCAACGTGCGCGTCGATCTCGACAACCCGCCGCCGGAAGCACAACTCGCCATCGGGCTCAGCGCCACGGCGACTGTCGATACGCGCAACAAGGCTGAAGGCGCACACTAGTCATGGACGACGCGGTCCCCATCACTCCACCGGCGGCTGGCGCCCCGGCCTACGGAGACTATCCCGAGCCGGGACGCCGCGCGCTCATCACGGCGGGCATCGTGCTCACCACGCTGATGACGTCGATCGACGGCACCATCGCCAACACGGTGCTGCCGCAGATCCGCGCCTCGGTCTCCGCCTCGCAGGAGGAGATCCTGTGGGTGCTGACCTCGTTCATCCTCGCCAGCACGATCGTAACGCCCGCCATCGGCTGGCTTGAGCTTCGCCTTGGCCGCCGTAACCTCCTGCTCGGCGCGCTGATCGGCTTTACTGCGTCCTCCGTCCTCTGCGGCATCGCGACCGACATTGTGCAACTCGTCTTCTATCGCGTCGTGCAGGGCGCAACCGCCGCCGTCTTCATTCCGTTGAGCCAGGCCATCCTGCTCGACATCAACCCGCCCAAGGATCACGCCCGCGCCATGTCGATGTGGGGCATGGGCGCCGTGCTCGGCCCCATCCTCGGGCCGATCCTCGGCGGCGTGCTCACCGACAACCTGAGCTGGCACTGGGTCTTCTTCATCAACGTGCCGATCGCCTTCGTCGGCTTCCTCATCCTCGCCGCCACGCTGCCCAAGCGTGTGAAACGGGATACCACACGCTTCGACGGTTTCGGCTTCATTGCCATCCTGATCTCGTTGGTCGGCCTGCAGATGCTGCTCGACCGCGGGCCCGGCGCGGAATGGTTCTCGTCCACCGAGATCTGGATCTACGCCACCATGGCCGTGGTCGGCGCCTACGTGTTCATCGTCCACATCTTCACCAGCGAACGCCCGATCATCCACCCGTCCATCCTGGCGGACCGCAACTACCTGCTCGCCTCAGGCATGATCATGGTGATCGGCGTGCTGATGTTCGCTGGCATGGCGCTGCTGCCCACGCTGATGCAGGGCCTGCTCGGCTATCCCGTGCTAACCGCCGGCATGACGCAGGCCTCGCGCGGCGTCGGCACATTCGTCTCGATGTTCCTCGTCGGCCGCCTCTCGGGCAAGTTCGACAACCGCCTGATCATCTTCGTCGGCATCAGCCTCACCGGGCTGTCCTACTGGCTGATGTCCGGCTTCACGCTCGACATGGACCAGATGCCCGTCGTTGTCTCCGGCCTCTTCCAGGGCCTCGGCCTTGGCCTCGTCTTCATCCCGCTGATGTCGATCGCCTTCACGACGATCCAGCCGAGCCTGCGCACGGAAGCTGCCTCCTTCTACACGCTCATCCGCAATATCGGCTCCAGCCTCGGCATCTCCATCGTCGGCGCGCTGCAGATCTACAACATGCGCATCGTCGGCGATCAGCTCGCCGAGCACGCAACGCCCGACAACCCGAACATCGCCGAACTGCCCGCCGCCATCGATCTCAACACCGCCAGCGGACAGGCGATCATGAGCGGCATGATCGACCGGCAATCCGCCATGGTCGCCTATGTCGACAACTTCCACATGCTGTTCGTCATGTGCGTCCTGATCCTCCCCTTCCTTCTCCTGCTGCGCACAAAAAGAGCCCCCAATGTCTAAACGCGCGCTTCTCTCTGCCCTGAGCCTTGCAGCGCTGTCCGCCTGCACCACCGTCGGCCCCGACTTCGCGCGCCCCGATGCGTCGCAACTCGCGGGCTACGCCATGGCCGGCGATCCCTCCGGCGCATCTCCAGCAACGCTCGGCGCGACCGACACCGACGCGCGCGAATGGTGGAAAGCGTTCAACTCGCCGAAGCTCGACGCGCTCGTCGCCCAGTCCCTCAAAGGCAACCCGACGCTGCAAGCCGCCGACGCCGCCCTCACGCGCGTGGAAGAACTCGAACGCGCCCAGCGCGGCGACAGCGGCCCCTCCGCCAACCTCGCGGGCGACGCCCAGCGCGAACGGATCAACACCGCCGCCTTCGGCATTGAGGGCTTCCCCAGCCCGACCATCAACGTCTTCTCGATCGGCACCGTGCTGAAATACGACCTCGATCTCTTCGGCGGACATCGCCGCGCCGACGAGACCGCAGTCGCCCGCACCGAGGCCCAGCGCAACCGCACGGACGCAGCCTATCTCAACCTCACCGGCGCCGTCGTCTCCCGCGCCATCGAACTCGCCGCCCTGCGCGACCAGCTCGACGCGCTCGACAAGATCATCAAGGTCGATGGCGACACGATCGAAATGATCAAGCGCGGCATCGCCGCCGGCGGCGCGCCCGCCTCCGCCGTCAACCCGGCCGAAGCCCAGCTCGCCGAAGACCAGGCCCGCCGCCCCGCCATCGTCCGCAAGATCGCGACCGCACGCCACGCCCTCGCCCTGCTCGCCGGCGAAGCGCCCTCCAGCTGGGCAGCGCCCGACCTCACGCTCGCCGACCTCACCCTGCCGGACTCAATCCCCGTCAGCCTGCCCTCCGAGCTTGTGCGCAAACGCCCGGATATCCTCGCCGCCGAAGCCGATCTCCACGCTGCCACCGCCGCCATCGGCGTCGCCGAAGCCGCGCGCTATCCCAACCTGTCGCTCGACGGCTCCTTCATCCTCACCGCGCTGCAGCCGGACGAACTCTTCAAGTACAACAGCTCCGGCTGGAGCATCGGCCCGTCGATCACCGCGCCACTCTTCAATGGCGGCTCACTCGAAGCCCGCCAGCGCGCCGCCGTCGCCTCCGCAAAGGAAGCCGACGCGACCTACCGCCAGACCGTTCTCTCGGCCTTCGCGCAGGTCTCCGATCTGCTGTCCGCCCTCTCGACCGATCAGGACCTCCTGAGCGCACAAGCCCGCGCCCGCGATGTCGCCGCCGAGAACGCCCGCCTCGCCTCGCTCGGTTACGAGAACGGCGCCGGTTCGCTGATCTCCGTCATCGACGCCCAGCGCCAGTCGCAACGCGCCGAACTCGCCACCATCGAAGCCAAGGCGCTGATGCGCGCCGACATGGCCGCGCTCTACGTCGCCACCGCTTCGGACTGGCGCGCGAAGTAAGGCTTACGGATAGCTCGCATAGACCGACGTCGTACCGTCCTTCTTCAACAGCAGAACCTGGTACGGCTCGGCCTCTGACGCCGGCCCCATGCCCGGCGAGCCATACGGCATCCCTGGCACGGTCAGGCCCACGGCCTCCGGTTTCTCGCGCAACAGCCGCGCGATCTCCTTCGCGGGCACATGCCCCTCGATCACATACCCGCCGATCTTGCCGGTGTGACACGAGGAATGATCCGCGCTGATGCCCGCCTCATGCTTGTGCTCATTCAGCGCCTGCGCCGGCACATAGCTGATCGTCGGCTTGTACCCCGCCGCCTCGAGATGCTTCACCCATTCCTTGCAGCACCCACAGCCCTCGCCAGACACGATCGTCATCGCTGTCTGCGCAATCGCCGGGGAGCACGCCGCCAGCGTCATCAAGCCCGAGAAAGCTGCCTTCCGGATAGATGTCATCGCATTACTCCAGGCGCCCCGCCCGACCTTGTTGATGCGCCAGCGCCCAAGGTCAAGCGGCAAACTGCCGGAGGAGGCGCCTACCGCCCGTCCACCACCGTCACGCTCAGCGCGCCCAGGCTGGACCCCGCGTGCTGCACGACATCGCCCGGCTGCAGATAGCGCTTGGCCGCCATCTCGCGCTCGATGAACACATCCAGCACAGCGCGAACCTCCGCCTGCTCCGACGGCGCAGCGCCCGAAGCCCTGGTCCGCTTGCCACCCTCCGCGAAATCCTCCGGCGTCGGCGGACGGAAGATCACACCCTCCGATGTCCCCGACATCAGCACGCTGCCGCGCGGGATCGCCTGCCCGCCGAACAGCGTCACATGCTGCCCCGCATAGACATACCGCGTGTCATCGCGGTCGCGCAGCGCCTTCTCGGTCAGCTCGCGGAAATCAAGGATCATCTCGCCCCCGCGCGCATCCTGCCGCATCGCGCCATTCACCTTGGTGGTGATCCGCTCCGCATCGACAAAGCTCGCCCAGTCATTCGGGATCACCATCACCGGACCCGTCGGGAAGAAGTCGCTCCCGCTCTTGGCATCGCTGAACCCCACGCCAGACGCCATGTTCGCCCGGTCGATCCGCTCCACCAGCATCGCCCGGTCACTGAAATCCCCACACACGAAGAAGCCCTTCTTCGCCGCATCGAAATCCGCCACCGATGCAATCGCGCGATCGAACGCCACACAGATCTCCACCTCATAGTCGAGCAGCACGCGCGGCTTCAGCTTCACCGTCGAGACCGCCGGACTCGCTGGCCCAAACTTCGGGAAGTTGAACACCGACGCGATCGACGCCTCCTCCTGATGCTCCCGGAAGTTGGTGCCCGACGCGATATGCCGCTCGCCCGTCCCCGCCGGCGACAGCAAATCCTTCATCGCATAGTCACGCCCGCCGCCCGCCTTCTGAAGCTCCGACAGCTTCTGCGCGCCAACAGCCGCCACAGCCTCGAACATATCCGCGCCGGGCCTTGCGCCTGCGCTGGAAAGATCGATCGCCCTGATCCCGCCCTCCCGCATCGCCGTCACAAGCAGCGTCACCGCCTCGCCCCTGCCATTGCGCGTCTGCGCCAGCGTCAGCCCGGCGGATGGCGGCAGCATGCTGATCGAGAGCGGCGTCGCTTCCCCGCTGAACGGATTGATGTCCTGCGGCGCATCGGATGCACACGCCGCCAGGCCCACAGCCGCGCCTGCCGCCAGAACCAGTGATCGCATCGCCGTCTCCCCAAACCTGAAACGGGTCTGTGTCGCCCGCCCGGCAGGCTTAGCGCCCAAAATCGACGGCGCCAAATAAAATCGATATTTTATATTTTTATCGATTTTATAGCGCGAGCGGTATAATTCCTGAAATCCAGCGCTTTCCGCCGGAGATCGATTTTCCGCCCGCCGCCCCCGCGCTAGGGTCGATCACGTCAGCACACGGCCACACGATGAAGTCCAACCTCCCCGCCAGCGAGAAGACGCGCACCGAAGCCGCCGGCGCCGCCATCGCCAGCGCCATCATGTCGGGCGTGCTGCTGCCGGGTCACAAGCTGCGCATCCGCGAACTCTCGGAAGAATTCGGCTTCGGCCCCACGCCCATCCGCGAGGCGCTCGCCGGCCTCGTCAGCCGTGGCCTGGTCGAGGCCGAAGGCCAGAAAGGCTTCCGCGTCGCCCCCGTCAGCCGCGAAGACCTCAACGACCTGATGGCCGCGCGCACCATTGTCGAAACCGGCGCGCTGCGCCTCGCGATCGCCAACGGCGACGCAGACTGGGAAGCCGGCATCGTCTCCGCCCTCCACCGCATCAAGCATTTCTGCGAACACCGCCCGGCGGATACCGACACAGCCACAACGCTCTTCGAGAAGGTCAACAGCGACTTCCACGACGCGCTGATCGCCGCCTGCGGTTCATCCCGCCTCATCGCCATGCAGCGCAACCTGTTCGAACAGACCCGCCGCTACCGCAGCATCATGTCGATCAAGCGCAGCCCCCGCGCAAAGATGGGCGAATACGACGCCCACAAGGAACTCGCCGACCTCGCCCTCGCCCGCAAAGCCGACGCCGCCTGCGAGGCCCTCGCCCAGCACAACCGCATAACCCTCCAGCTCCTCTTCGGCGCCGAAGGCCCGCTGAAGCTCAAGAAGCCGGAATAGCGCTGGAGTCGTTCTCGGGCCTGACCCGAGAACCTTTCTTCAAAACGCCAAACGCCATCTCTGCAGACAAAGAAAGATTCCCGGGTCGCGCTTCGCTTGCCCGAGAATGACTTCGCCGTTCAATTGGTTTGAAATGCCATTGCGCCCTGGCCAGGCTGGCCTGCCAGCCGAAGCTCCAGAGGAGCGAAGGCTGGCGGTGAGAGTGGGATTCGAACCCACGTTACGGTTTCCCGTAAACACGCTTTCCAAGCGTGCGCCATCGACCACTCGGCCACCTCACCAGCGCAGGAGGGGCCTTTTACATGGGCGGACCTGAAGCGCAAGTTACCGGCAAAGCCCGGGCGGATTGGTCGCCACGGCGTCCGCCATGGTCCGGGAGTTGCTGCATCTCACCCCGTGGGGGCCTGTGGGGCATGGGTCCGGCGACGGCTGTCAGGTGGGGAACAGCCGTCGCCATCCCCACGACCCCTCACTTTCCGTGAAATTGCGAGGTTTCCGCGCTACGGGCGCGCGAACACCACCTTGCCGCCGACCACGGTGATCGCCGGCTCGACCTTCAGGATGTCCGCTTCCGGCACAGTCATGATGTCCCCGGAGAAGCCAGTGAAGTCCGCCAGCTTGCCCGGTTCGATCGTGCCGAGGTCCTTCTCCCGGAACGAAGCGTACGCCGGCCACAGCGTGAACATCTTCAGCGCCTCCTCCCGCGTCACCTTCTGCTCGGGATGCCAGTCCGCCGCCGAATTGCCCTTCAGGTCCTTCCGGGCCACCGCCGCATAGAACTCGATCCGCGGATCGCCCTGCTCCACCGGCGCATCCGACCCGCCCGCAATGATCGACCCCGCATCGATCAGCGCCCGCCACGCATACGCCCCCGCCAGCCGGTCCTCGCCCAGCCGCGCCGGGGCAAAGTAGAGATCGCCGATCGCGTGCGACGGCTGCATCGACGGGATCACGCCCAGCGCGCTGAACCGCGGAATGTCCTCCACATGCAGGATCTGCGAATGCTCGATGCGCCAGCGCTTATCCTGGCCCTTCACGCCCGCTTCCGCGAACGCCTTTTCCATCCAGTTCAGCACCAGCCGGTTGCCTTCATCGCCGATGGCATGGAACGAGACCTGGATATTCTTCGCGATCGCCGCCTTCATCAGCGCCAGCGTGGATGCCTCGTCCGTCTGCAGCAGGCCCGAAATCTCCGGCTTGTCGGAATAGGGTTTCGACAGCAGCGCCCCGCGCGACCCCAGCGCGCCATCCATGTAGAGTTTCACCGCCTGCGTGATGACCAGCCCACCGGCCGCTTCGCCATAGGTCGCCTTGTCGAAGTCCGCGCGATCCACGGCATTGTAGAGCCGCAGCTTCATCTCGCCCGCATCCGCCATCGCGTTCAGCAGCGGCACGTGCTCCGCCCAAACGCCCATGTTGTGTACGCCCGTCCAGCCGAGATTGACCTCGCGCGCAATCCCCTTGGCGTAAGTCTCCTTCACCTGCGCCTCGCTCGGGGCCGTGCGCAACGCGCCGATCGGCGTCATCGCGGCATCGACCAGCATACCCGTCGGCAGACCATCCGCGCCCACCTCGATACGTCCACCGGTTGGTTGCGGATCTGGCTTCCCGTCCAGTCTCACCGCCTTCAGCGCCGCCGTATTCGCCAGCAGCGCATGGCCGTCCGCACGCTCCAGCACAGTCGGCCGGTCGCCCGTCACCGCATCAATGTCCGCGCGGTTCGGAAAGCGCTTCTCCGGCCAGTGTGTCTCGATCCATCCACGGCCCACCAGCGGCTGCCCGGCAGGCGCAGCCTTCGCCGCATCGCCCACCACCTTCACCAGCTCGGCAATCGAGGCGACCTCATCAAGGTCCAGCGTCTGCTCACGCTCACCAATGCCATAGAGGTGCGCATGCGCATCCGTGAAACCCGGGTAGAGGAACGCGCCCTTGAGATCGACCTTCTGCGTCGCCTCGCCCGCCGTCTTCAGCAGCTCCTCCGCCGCCCCGACCGCGACGATGCGCCCGTCCTTCACGCTCACCGCTGTCGCGGGAAGCTGGCCATCGACGCCGGTATAGATCGTCCCGCCATGGAAGATCGCATCAGGCACGGGGCCCGCAGGCTTCTGCTCGCACGCCACAAGCCCGAGCAAGGCAACGCCAGCCAACAGTGCGCGCATAGAAAAACCCCTCGCCGTTTCCAGCGAGGGGTTTAGCGGTCTATCGAAAGAGCGGAAAGCCTAGGCGGCCGCAGCAGCGGCAGCTTTCTTGGCGATCTCTTTCTTGATCTTCAGCATCTTCGGCGAGAGCTGGTCATCCTTGGCCTTGGCGAGGTAGCCGTCGAGGCCGCCACGCTTGTCGACCGAGCGGAGGGCCGCAGCCGTCACGCGGGCCGAGTAGGACTGACCCAGCGCGTCCGAGTGAACGGTCACGTTCACCAGGTTCGGCAGGTAGCGCCGCTTGGTCTTGATGTTCGAGTGGCTGACAGTGTGGCCAACCATCGGCTTCTTGCCGGTAAGTTCACAGATGCGGGACATGGCCCACCTTTCCTAGGTCGTCAGCAAGGCAAAAACCCCGTAAAACGGGTGCTTCCGGCCCTGCGCTGAAAGCGAAGGCGGGTGATTAGTGGGGTGAGGCCGGGCTGTCAAGTTCTGGCTGGAAAACCCCGTCCCGCCGCCGGTTTACCCTCATTCCTGTCATTCCCGATGCGCGCAAGGCCCACAGGCCGGAACCCGGGGGTGGCGGACGCCATTTCCAACCAGCTTGACCCGATAAGGTCGAACAGACAGGGAATAAGCAGGAACAGGGGACACATGATGCGGTATGCACTTCTGGCTCTGGCTGCATTCAGCCTCCCCGCCTGCGCACACATCCCCGCATCCGCCCCGGCCGCCTGCCCCGCCAACGCCGACGTCGGCCAGACCATGCGCGACATGTACGCCGCCCTGCAGGCCGACGACCTCAACGCGTGGCAAGCCGTCACCACGAAAAACTTCTTCGCTTATGACGTCGGCCAGCGTTTCGACGGCGCCGCGCTGCTGGAGCTGATCAAGGTCCGCCATGCCGAGGGCGTCGTCTTCGAATGGACCGTCAACGATCCCAAGGTGGAGGTCGATTGCAACGTGGCGCTCGTCACCTACGTCAACACCGGCTCCGTCACACAGGCTGGCGACAAACGCCCGCGCACCTGGCTCGAGTCCGCCACGCTGAAGCACGATGGCCAGCGCTGGCGCATCCGCTTCTTCCACTCGACGTCGGTGCCACCGCCTGCGCGCCCGCAGTAAAGCGACCTACCGCTTCCGCCCCGCCCAGACCTTCTCGTGCACCCGCAGGAAGTTGCCGCCGACAAACGCGGCCGCGTTCTTCTTGCCGTACCCACGCCGCAACAGCTCCGCGACCAACTCCGGCAATTGCGTGTAGCTCGTCATAACCGGCATGAAGTTGGCGTCCATGTCCGTGCCGAGGCTGACATGCTCCGGCCCCAGCACATCGGCGAGGTCGATAATCCGGGCGGCATATTCCTCCAGCGTCTTCATCCCGATCCCCGCCGGCCACGCCCCGATCACGCCGCCCCGGCGGCTGATCTCCTTCGCCAACTCAAGGCTGATGAAGCGCGGATGCTCCGCACTCAGCCCGTTAACATGCGTATGCGAGCACATCACCGGCACGCTGCTCACCGCCAGCGCCGCCTTCGCCGTATCCTCCGACGCATGCGCCAGGTCCACCACCATGCCGAGCCGGTTCATCTCGCGGATCACCTCCGCTCCAAACGGCGGCAGCCCGTTGGCCACAGGCGGCGCCGTCTGGATGTCGCCGACCTCGTTCGGCCTGTAGTGCACCAGCGTGATCGACCGCACGCCATCCGCAAACGCCTTCCCAACATTCGCAATGTCGCCATCGAGAAAGTCCGCACCCTCGACCGTCAGCAGCCCCGCAATCCCGCCCTTCGCCTTGATGCGCCGAAAATCCCCCGGCTCCTTCACGAACGTGACGCCCATCTCCGGCAGCACGCGCTGCATGTTGGCGATCTGCCGCTGATAGCTAGCCCGCGCCTCGCCCGGCATGAACTCCCGCGCCGCGCCCAGCCCGCCACCCGCGACAACGTTCAGCACCTGCACGTCCGCCACCACGGCAAAGCTCGCGCCGGCAAGCTGCCCCGCACGCATGTCCGCAATCGCGCGATCCTCGGTCGCCCCGCCCGACGACATCATCTTCAGCGCCGGCGACAGGTTCTCCGCGTCCCGCCCGAACGTCCGCCCCGGATGCGCGTGAATGTCGATCGCCGGATTGGCCGTCAGCAACGCATGCGCCTGCTGCAGGAAATCCCCCTCATCCACCTCCGGCGCGCTCACGCATCCCGCCGCCGCCAGACCAGCGACACTCAACCCCGACATCAACACGTGCCTACGGTTCACGCGGAACTCCTTCACACCAAACGCGGCTCAGGGTTAGGTTCGGGTTCCATCTGGCGCAAGCATCCGCGTTAATCCACAGCCTGACCCGTTGACCCCGCGCCCGCGCGACCCCACCCTCGTCATCAGGACCGGACGGGTCCACTGGGAAGGCGGATATGCGCTGGCGCTTGCGACTTGCGTTGACGGCGCTGCTGATTGCATCGCCGGCGTACGCCCAGCCGGCCGAGCGTGGTGAGTGGGACCACATACAGTCGCGCGGGCGGCACATCTTCTACTGGATGCCCGGACCGCAGCCGCACACGATATGGTTGCGGCACGAGCAAACGCGACTGATGACATATGAAAGCGAGACTTGGCGGTCGCGACGCTACCTGTTTGAAGTGCGCTGTGACGACCTGACGAGCCGCCAACTCTTGGAGGAGCAATTCTCCGGACAGAACCTGATGGAGCCCCTTCGAGAGGATGGAAACGTCGGAGAATGGGAAGAGGTCGATCGCTTTTCGCCACACGGGACCGCCATGCGGCGCTATTGTGGAGAACGGAACGCCCAGCCTCGCTGACCTGGCTTCCGCGCACGACCCACACCTTCGCCAACGCGCTCCTGGCGTCAATCCACAGCCTCCATGGTTGACCCAACGCCTCCTCGCCCCCACCCTCATCATCAGGACCGGACGGGTCCACTGGGAAGACGGACATGCATTGGCGCCCTGACACCCACCTGGAAGCCAGTCCCCTCGCAGCGAAACGACAGCGCGCTTCTGCGCGCCTTCTCGCCACCGCCTGATCTTCCCAACTAGCGGGAGCGCCACCTCTGGCCGCCAGCGACCACAACCAGCGTATCCGGGCCGTGCTCGGCCCCACCAACACCGGCAAGACGCACCTTGCCGTGGAGCGGATGCTTGCCCACGGGACGGGCATGATCGGCCTGCCGCTGCGCCTGCTCGCGCGCGAGATCTACGACCGCATGGTGCGCGAGAAGGGCGAGAAGGCCTGCGCGCTCATCACCGGCGAAGAACGCATCAAGCCGCCCAACGCCCGCTATTTCGCCTGCACGGTCGAGGCGATGCCCGTCTCCGAAGGCGCGGACTTCATCGCCATCGACGAGATCCAGCTCGCGCAGGACCCCGACCGCGGGCACGTCTTCACCGACCGCATCCTCCACGCGCGCGGTCGCCACGAAACCATGCTGCTCGGCGCCGACACCATGCGCCCCGCCCTCGAACGCCTCGACCTCAACATCGATGGCGAACGGCGCGAGCGTTTCTCGCAATTGAGCTATGCCGGCCCCACCAAGATCACCAAGCTGCCCAAGCGCTCGGCCATCGTCGCGTTCTCTTCCGAAGAGGTCTACGCCATCGCCGAGCTGCTGAAGCGCCAGCGCGGCGGCTGCGCCGTCATCATGGGCGCCTTGAGCCCCCGCACGCGCAACGCACAGGTCGATCTCTATCAAAGCGGCGAGGTCGACTACATCGTCGCCACAGACGCCATCGGCATGGGCCTCAACCTCGATGTCGGCCACATCGCGTTTGCCTCGCGCCGCAAGTTCGATGGCCGCCAGCGCCGCTATCTCCGCGCCGACGAACTCGCACAGATCGCCGGTCGCGCCGGCCGCTTCCGCGACGATGGCACGTTCGGCGAGACAGCCGACTGCGAAGTGCTCGACGAGGAAACCGTCGAGCGCATCGTCAACCACCATTTCGAGCCGGTCGACTTCCTCAACTGGCGCAACTCCCGCCTCGACTGGTCCAGCATCGACGGGCTGCTCAATTCCCTGCGACGCTCATCGCCTGACGTGATCCTCCGCCGCGCGCCCGAGGCGCTGGACGAACTTACCCTCGCCGCGCTGGCGCAGGACGAGGATGTCCGCCGCGCCGTCACCACGCCCGCCCATGTGCGCCGCCTGTGGGATCTCTGCACCCTGCCTGACTTCCGCAAATACGGCCCCGACGCGCACCTCAAGCTGGTGCAGACCCTCGTCGAGAAGATCATCGATCCCGCCGCCCGCATCGGCGACGAATGGATGTACGCGCAGGTCGAACGCCTCGACCGCACCGAGGGCGAGATCGACAACCTGCAACACCGCCTCGCCGAGATCCGCACCTGGACCTACGCCGCTAACCGCGGTGACTGGCTCAGGAACGCCGAGACATGGCGCGGCCGCACGCGCGAGATCGAGGACAAGCTCTCCGACGCGCTCCACCAGGCGCTGATGAGCCGCTTCGTCGACCGCCGCACCTCGGCGCTGCTGAAGACGCTGAACTCGGAAGAAGACGCCCCGGCCGAAATCGGCCCCGCTGGCGAAGTCATCGTCGGCGGCCACCCGGTCGGCCGCATCGAAGGTCTCGTCTTTCATGTCGAAGCCGCCGGCGAGACGCTGGCCGGGCGCGCCCTGCGCGGCGCCGCGCTGAAATCCCTGCGCCCCATCATCGAGCGCCGTCTCACCGCCATCGTTGATGCCCCCGACGCCGATCTCACTTTCGACGCCGCCGCCGCAACCATCATCCACGCCAACGCCCCCGTCGCAAAACTTTGCGCCGCCACCGACTGGCACACGCCGCGCGTCGAGCTCATCGGCGCCCGCGACGCCTCCACCTCCGGCCGCGATGCCGCGCTGGACCGCCTCACCCGCTGGTTCACCGCTCATACAACGGCCCTGCTCCCGGCCCTGCACCAGCTGCGCACCGTGCTCGATGGCAAGGACCTGCGCGGCGCGGCGCGTGGCGCCGCCTACCAGTTGCTCGAAACCGGTGCAGCCTTCGATCGCCGCCATGCCGGCCCCGCCTTCCAGCTCACCGGCGAAGACCGCGCCGCTCTCGCCGCCGCCGGCGTGAAGAGCGGCCGCGTCGCCGCATGGATGCCCGGCCTGCTGAAGCCCGCCGCCGCGCGCCTGATGCTCGCCCTGCGCGCCGTCCATTCCGGCAAGCCCGCGCCCACAGCCCCGACGCAGAGCTCATTCCCGCTCGCTGCCCCCCTCACCGAAGGCAGCTGGACCGACGCCATGCTCCACACCGCCGGCTATCTCCGCCTCGGCCCCCGCGCCGTCCGCGCGGACCTTGCCGAACGCCTCGCCGTCATGCTCTCGCAGATCCGCCGCGGCTCGGAGACATCCGCCTTCGCCGTGCCGCCGGAACTCTCCGCACAGGTCGGCTGCCCGCAGGCCGACTTCCCCGCCATCCTGCGCGGCCTCGGCCTCAAGCCCGCCGAGAAGGACAAGGAGACCGGCGCCGTCAAACTCTGGCGCTTCCCCGCCCAGCGCACGCCCCAGCGCGAAGCAAAGCCTGCGCGCCCCGCAGCTTCCGAAGCCAAGCCCACACCCCCGCCGCCGCCCAGGCCCATCCCCACCGGTCCCTTTGCCGCGCTCGCCGAGCTGATCATCATGCAGCCGCAGCCCGCCCGCGCCGACAAACCGCGCCGCCGCCGCCGTCACCGCCGCCCCGCAACCGCTGCTGCGCCAAAGGCCGCCTCATGACCGACGAGCGCATGCGCCTCGACGTGTTCCTCTGGCGCGCCCGCTTCTTCAAGGCCCGCACCTCCGCCACCGAGGCCATCGAGGCCAAGGGCGCGCGTATCGAGCGTGACGGGCAGGTCCGCCGCGTCGACAAGCCCGCCACGCCCGTGGAACCGGGAGACATCCTCGCCTTCGCCGCGCCCTCGGGATCGAAACTCATCCGCATCCTGTCGCTTCCGCTGCGCCGTGGCCCCCCATCCGAGGCGGCGCTATGCTATGAGGCGATCAGCGGGGGCAGCTGACCGCACCGAGGACCTGCGTGACCCAGCCACCTGAACAGCGCCCCGGCGCCCCCGGACCGTTTGCCCAGACGCTGGCCTCCCTGCGCCGCTTGCCCGACATGCGCGCCGCCCTCGAGGCGCTGGGCCTGTTCATCCTCGTCCTGCTGGCCGGCGCCTGGGCGGCCAATGACGGCGTCCTGACGCTCAACCCGCTCGACCGCAGCCACCAGCAGACGCTCTGGCTCTCCGCCTTCCTGATGCCTGCCCTGATCGAGGAACTCGTCTTCCGCAGCTGGATCGGCGGGCGCGGCGCGGCCCTCGCCGCCGTCGCCTCGTTCCTGGCCTTCGTGCTCTGGCATCCGGTGCAGGTCTGGCTGAACCTGCCCTCCGCCCGCCCCGTCTTCATGGACCCGGGCTTCCTGATGGTCGTCGCCACGCTGGGCTTTGCCTGCACCCTCACCCGGGTCCGCTCGGGCTCGATCTGGCCCGCCGTCGTCATCCACTGGGGGGCGGTGGTCGCCTGGCTGGCTCTCTTTGGTGGCGATGTGGCATCCGGCGGGGTTCAGGCCTCCTGAACGTGCCGTTCAATTGACTTTAACGGCCCGAGGCCACACATCGCGGCTCCAGCCAGAGACCGCGCTTATGACCTACATCGTCACCGACGCCTGCATCCGGTGCAAATACATGGACTGCGTGGAAGTCTGTCCGGTGGACTGCTTCTACGAAGGCGAGAACTTCCTCGTCATTCACCCCGAAGAATGCATCGATTGCGGCGTCTGCCAGCCGGAATGCCCCGTCGAGGCGATCGTCCCCGACACGGAGGATGACGCGGACGGTAAGTGGCTGAAACTGAACACGGAATACGCGAAAGTCTGGCCCAACATTACAACCAAGGGGACTGCCCCGGCCGACGCTGACGATTACGCTAAGGTTAAGGGAAAGCTGGCGACCCTGTTCTCGACCAAGCCGGGCACCGGAAGCTGAGGCGTATTGCCGCGACACCCTGCGGAAACTGGCCGAATCGTGGCCGATGCGCTGTGTCAACGAGTTGAAATTTCTTACAATTGTGCTAAGTGCTTCCAATCGCCGACGGGCGAACCAAGAAACGCATCAGGTCACGACACATGCCGCACGCCCTCTGGGTGAGCGCGACAGAGTTCGTGACACTAGTTGCGAGTAAATGAGGTGATCGAAGCATGACGAAGAAGCAGCCTGCGAAACTCATCGAAGGACTTTTCAACGTCGGTCAGCACGTTGTCTACCCCGCCCATGGTGTCGGCCGTGTGACGGGCGTCGAGACGCAGCAAGTGGCCGGCATGAAGCTGGAAGTCTTCGTCGTCGCCTTTGAACAGGACAAGCTCATCCTCCGCGTGCCGGTCGCCAAGGCCGCGTCCTCGGGCATGCGCGCCCTCGCCTCGACCCGCATCGTTGGCGATGCCCTGAAAACGCTCGGCGGCCGCGCGCGCATCAAGCGCACGATGTGGTCGCGCCGCGCCCAGGAATACGAAGCCAAGATCAACTCCGGCAACCTGATCCAGATCGCCGAAGTCGTGCGCGACCTGCACCGCGCCGGCGACCAGCCGGACCAGTCCTATTCCGAGCGTCAGCTCTATGAATCGGCGCTGGACCGCATGGCCCGCGAACTCGCGGCGGTGGAGAACATCAAACACGCCGAAGCTGTAGAAAAACTGTCCAAGTCGCTCGCCAAGCGCGCAGCCTGATCTGCAACACACATCACTTTTTCGGAAGGGGCGCTCGTCGAGCGCCCCTTTTGTTTTCCACCCCTGTGAATTTCCGCTGCGAGTCCGCGCCCGCTCTTCGGGCAGGAGTCGCAACTCACACGGATGACTCCGTTACGGAATTCCCGCGTCAGGTGAGCCTGACGTTACGCTCTGCTCATGATGCGTGCGATCCGGTGTAACACATTGAACCAAATTCAAGCGCGGCGCGAGCGGGGTTGCTCGGTGCTCGCTTCTCGAATTGGCTCACAGCCGGGTTGTTGATAAGTATCGGTATGGGCTGAATGCCCAGGGGGTAGTCATGGTGAAGTACACGCAGAAGCGTGTGTCTGCCCGAACCGCTTTTGCGTTCGGCGATACGCAGCTCTCCTATTCAATGAGATTCGGCGCGTCGGTCCACGAGATTGTGGTCGACTATTTCCAGATCCAGCGCGGCCGCCGCCACACGTCGCATCGCGACTGGGGCCGGCTCAGGTCGGGCATCGCCTTCTCCCTTGCGGGTCTCACCGCCATGACCGCGCAGCTCGTCGTCCTCGGCGCCAATCCGTGGATGGCGCTGTGGCTCGTTCCGGGCCTGCTGCTGGTCTCTGCCTTCGTCCTCGTCCGCGGCCACTATCTCGAACTGAAAGCCGACGGCGATCCCTTCTGGATCATCGACAACAAGTCCACGCGCAAGATCGTCGCCGAGATCGACCGCCGCCGCCGCGACCAGCTCGCAAAACTCTACGCGCCCTTGAATCTGGCCAACGAGCCCTATCTCGAAATCCGGAAGATCAACTGGCTTGTCGAGGAGGCCGTCTTCACCCGCGAAGAGGCTGATGTGCAGATCGGCAAGATCCACGCCTTTGCGGCCGCGAAAGAGGAAGCCCGCGCGGAACAGCTGACCACCTCTGCGGGCCTGTTTGCCCGCGAAGCCCTGGCCATCTGACTCTCCGCAACGCGGGGGCGGCGGGAACCAATTCCCTGATGGCGAGTTAATCGCAGGACGTGGACCCCTGCCCGCAGGCTCGCTCGTGTGGCGCTGCGCAGTTGTCCCCCATAGGGGAAGCGACCATGGCGCGTGCCGACACTGGCCAGAACACTGCCGACAAGCGCTTCCTGAGCCGCGCAATGACCGCGCCGCTCCTTGAGCGTGACCACGAACTGGATCTCGCCCGCCGCTGGCGCGACAACGGAGACCAGCGCGCCCTCCACGAACTCACCACCGCCTACATGCGCCTTGTCGTGGCCATCGCCGCGCGCTTCCGCACGTACGGCCTGCCGATGTCGGACCTCGTGCAGGAAGGCAATGTCGGGCTGATGCTCGCCGCCTCCCGCTTCGAGCCCGAGCGCGAGCTTCGCTTCTCCACTTACGCCACCTGGTGGATCCGCTCCTGCGTGCAGGACTATATCCTGCGCAACTGGTCGATCGTCCGCACCGGCACCACCGCCGCGCACAAATCGCTGTTCTTCAACCTGCGCCGCCTGCGCGCCCTGCTGCACGACCCCAGCGACACCGGCCTCTCGCCCGAGAACCGCACCCGCATCGCTGTCGCCCTCCGCGTTGAAGAGCGCGAAGTCGAACACATGGCCTCGCGCCTCTCCGCATCAGACCGCTCGCTCAACGCCCCCGTCGGCGAAGAGGGCGATGCCGAATGGCAGGACCTCCTGCCCGACGCCGGCCCGCTGCCCGAAGACGCCACCATGATCGCGCACGACCGCGCCACCCGCCACGCCTGGCTCGGCGAAGCCCTCTCGCGCCTGTCAGACCGCGAGAAGATGATCATCCACGAACGCCGCCTCGTCGAAGAAGGCGTCACCCTCGAAACCCTCGGCCAGAAACTCGGCGTCTCCAAGGAACGCGTGAGACAGATCGAGCACCAGGCGCTCCAGAAACTCCGCAACGCCCTCACCCGCATGGTCGGCGATCCGGAAGAGGCGGGACTTATTCCGTCCGTATAGAGACGAATTCTCCGCTACTCACACTTCGCGAACATCTGCGATTGCAGTTGCGCGCGAAGTGTGAGATAGCCCTGCGCATGAAACGCTTCTTTGAATACCAGCGATATACGCCCGTCCTCCGCTCGCTTTGAGCGTGTGAGAGCGGCTGCTCTCCGCGTTCCGGCGGAGGACCGAAAGCACTGGCGCAGGTAGAAGCAACAGCTTCCCGTCCATCGACAGACTGATCGATAAACGCACGCCCTTGCGGCGTCGCGCGCGATCGCCTGCGCCCCATCACGCATCCAGATCTGGGCGCTGTCCTCCTCAGCGGATTGTAAACCCGTGGCCAAAACCGAGGAGAAGCCGGCGAGAGGGGCAGTACCTCCAGCGCCCACCATCGCTGCCGCGATGGCGCATAGCTCAATTGGTAGAGTGTCGGGTTTTGATCCCGAAGGTTCCACGTTCGAATCGTGGTGCGCCAGCCAGCAGGGCCACATCCGCCCCATGAACCCGGTTCATCTCCTGTTGCCATGACCGGATATAGGCTGGGCCCAAAGGGTTGGGGGCGGTCGCATGACATCGTGGAAGTTGATAGCGCTGGCGGGCCTCGCCCTGGTCGCCGCGTGCGCCTCCGCGCCAGAAAAACCCGAGCCGGCGCCGCCCGAGCATGAAGCCCAACTCCGCGAAATGGTCGAGACGATCCGGACGGCGAGCGCGGTGCCTGCCATCGGCATCGGCGTCATAGACGACGGCAAGATCGTCTTCCTCGGCGGCTTCGGCGACGTGAACGGGCGGCCGGCGACCGAACACGACCGGTTCAGGGCCGCCTCGATCTCGAAGCTGTTCACCGCACAAGCGACCATGAAGCTGGCGGAAGCCGGCCGCCTGTCGCTGGACGATGATATCTCCCGCTGGCTGCCAGCCTTCGCCGGTCGCGGGCTCACCGTGCGACACCTGCTGATCCACCGCTCCGGCCTGCGCGATGCCGTGTTGCCCCGCGATGCCGACGATGCGGCGCGTATCCAGACCTATCTCGACCTGCTCGCCAGACAGTCGCCATCGCGCGCGCCGGGCGAGGCCTACGCCTACACTGACGCCGACTTCAACGTACTCGGCGCCGTGGTGGAGCGCGCCAGCGGCGTTTCATTCACCGCCTACATCCAGCAGAACCTCCTCGATCCCCTCGGCCTCGCCGATAGCGCCGCCTTCCCCACGCCCGCGCAACGCGAAGGCGTCGCCCCGCCCTTCATGAACAAGCCGACCTTGCGGCCCGCAACACCGCGCGCCTACGACATCGCCTTTGCGCCAAGCGAAGGCCTCGTGACGAGCGCGCGCGACCTCACGATCTGGACACAAGCCACTCTGAGCCATGACAAGCGCCTGCTGGGCGCCCGCTCATTCACAGCGATGCTCAACCGCGAGGCCGAGGCAGACGGCTCCGACCGCTATGCCGGCCTGGGCTGGCAACTCCGCGAGGAGAACGGCCGTCGCATCGCCGAGCACGGCGGGTCGGTGCGCGGCTTCAATGCGCTTGTTCTCACCTATCCGGATGAAGGCCGGGCCATCGTCATCCTCACCAACGCGGACGACGCGCCGCGCTGGGAAATTGCGCGGAAGGTGGACGAGATCCTGGGACCGGGTCCCTGATCGGCGGCAAGAAGTTGCGCGCGCTTTGTCGTGCAACAACGATTCTCCCCGGGTTGGAATCTCTCTCCGCGAGACAGCCGTCCCCGGAACCCTTCACGCACGGCAGCGGTTCTTCCTTCACGCGCACGCCGCAAAGAACCAACCATGCCCACAGCAAGCCAACGTCCCACGCCCAGCCGCAAGGATGGCGCGTCAACCGCCAGCAACGAGACACCCGTCAGCACGGCCGAACAGCCAACCCCGCCGCCCGGCGCCAACACGCGCGCGACCCGCTCCCCCGAACTTGCCAGCAACGGAATGAAGATCGGCAAGACCGCCACGCCCAAACCTGTGGACAAGGCCAACGGCCGCGATCACCCCACCGAGTCCGAACACGATCACGCGCATCACAAGCTGAAAGGCGCCTCGGCCAAACGCGTCTAGCGCTCAGACCACCTCCACCTGCGCCCAGTGCGTCACGCGGATCAGCGGGTCGCTCCCCGCCTCCACCGGCCGCATGTCGATCCGCCCGCGCACGCGCACCTTCACGCCAACCCGCACTTCAACATCCGCCACGCCCAACCGCTCGCCCACATCCAGCCTGATCCCGCCGCGCGTCAGCACGGCGTCGCCATCTCCCACACGCGTCCCCACGCCAGCGACAGCCCCCTCCACGATGGAAAAATACGGCGCGCCCTCCAGATCATCGAGCCCGCGCACGCGCCAGTGGTCTTCCGCCCACAGCCCGCGCTTGCCCGCCCGCGCCTCCGCCTCGAACGCCAGAAGCCGCCGCGCCCTTTTCGCATTGTCCGGATAGGTCCGCACGCGGGCGCCTCCCTGACGGGCAACAAGCCCGTTGAGCCACACATCGGCCCCCACCTCGTCCTTGGCGATCACATGCGCGATGGCCCGCTCATACCGGTCGCGCGACAGGCCGCCATACCAGAGCCGCGCCTCCCGCCCGAGCCCCGCCCGCTCCAGCACCGCCCGCGCCGCCGCCGACCCCGGCTCATCGGCCCGGTCGCGATACCCGGCCGCCGGCGCCTCCACCTCGGCCAGCCGCACCCGCAGCCCCGTGTCCAGCGCCAGCGAATCGCCATCCAGCACCCGCGCCACGCGCCCGGCCTCGCCTTCCGCGAGGTCCGCCTCCGCCGTGCACGCCGCCAATCCGCCCGACAGCCCGGACAGCCCGCCCAGCAGGACCCCCCGCCGCGACCATCCGTCCGGCTGACCTGTCTTGTGGAAAACCCCCGCCATCGCCCCTCCCGCGGGAACCATAGGCGTGAGGCGAGCGCCCCGCCAACCATGCTGGCGAACCGCCGTATTTGCAGGCATAACGCGCCCGCCGACTCCGTAGCTCAGCAGGATAGAGCATCGGTTTCCTAAACCGGAGGTCGCAGGTTCGAATCCTGCCGGGGTCGCCATTAACCTTTGCACCCCTGCCCATCCGGTGGATGAAACACCGGTAAGTCGCATTTCCCGGCAGCCTGTGGCGCCAGGAGGCGTTGCGCGACAATTGCAGCCCCCGTACATATTCGTGCTGCAGGGCCGCAATGACACGCGGCAGGACAGGTCAATGGACTTTATTCAAGGCATTCTCAAAACGCTGACGGATGCGTGGGCGTCGCTGGAAACAGCCATGTCCGGCTCGCCGACGCTTGCCAGCATCGGCCTGATTCTCGCGGCCGGCACCGTGCTGGTCATCGGGCTGGCGCTCGTGGTCGGCCTTGTCCGCCTCGGCTTCGCCATGCGCCGCAGCGCGCTGGCCGCCAAAGTCCGGCGCGACGATGATGTCGGGGCCCGCATCGTGGTCGTGCGCGGCGGCAAGGGCCGGCGCAGCGCCATCTCGGCTTTCCTCGGCAAGTCCATCGAGGGCCACCTCAAGGATTACATGTTCGGCGGCCCGTTCCGCATCTCCACCTATCCGGGCAATCTCGAGGGCGACGAACGCGCCCACAAGCTGATGGCCCGCACAGAGGCTGACCTCATCCTCTGGGCCGAAGAGCCCAAGGGCTCGAAGGGCGTCGCCCGCATGCTGGCCCGCCCGTCCAACACGTTCGATCCGCCGCGCCAGCCGATCACGCTGCTGATGCCGCGCGAGAAGGCCGCCTGGAGCGAGCCGCTGGCCCGCGCGATGGCCTACGCCGCCGCCAAGCAGTATCGCCCCGCCCTCGGCCGCCCGCAGGATTTCCGCGCCGAGCGTCTGCAGCCCGTCGTCGAGTCCGTCCTCTCCATCCTCCACCAGCGTCCGAAAGCCGACCAGGCGCTGCTCGCCGAGATGGTGGACGATAGCTCCGCCGGCGCGCTCCAGCTCGCCTTCTCCGGCAATGATGCGTGGATCGACCGCTCGGTCGACATCGCCCGCTCCACGCTGGGCGAGATCAACCGCTCCGCCGCGCCCGATCGCTGGATCGCCGCCAACATCACGCTGGGCCGCGCCCTCCGCCTCAAGGCCGAGAAACGCTTTGATCCGGTGATGCTGCGCGAAGGCATCGCCTACCTCACCGAAGCCCTCGAAGCCCTCCGCTCCGAGCCGCGCCTCAAGCTGGCCGAGTCTGCCGCCCAAGCCATCGGCGAAGCGCAGAAACTCCTCGGCGCCCGCCGCAAATTCTCGATCTCCGGCGGCGG
>JAOATF010000153.1 GCA_030158285.1 Hyphomonadaceae bacterium | reverse complement strand
TGGCGATCGACTTGCCGAGCGAGGTCTTGCCGACGCCCGGAGGGCCGACGAGGCAAAGGATCGGGCCACGCACCTTGTCGCCCCGCGCCTGCACGGCGAGGTGCTCGATGATGCGCTCTTTCACTTTCTCGAGGCCGTAATGGTCGGCGTTGAGCACGTCTTCAGCGAACTGAAGATCGCGCACGACTTCCTTCTTGCGGCCCCACGGCAGCGAGACGATCCAGTCGAGATAGTTGCGCACGACCGTGCTCTCGGCAGACATCGGCGACATCTGACGCAGCTTCTTCACCTCGGCCTCGGCCTTGGTGCGCGCGTCGTCGGACATCGGCGTGTTGGCGATCTTCTCTTCCAGCTCGCCGATCTCGTCGCGCTCGCCGCCAGAGTCACCATCACCCAGCTCGCGCTGGATCGCCTTCATCTGTTCGTTGAGATAGTACTCGCGCTGCGTCTTCTCCATCTGCCGCTTCACGCGGTTGCGGATCTTCCGCTCCATCTGGAGCATGCCAATTTCCCCCTCCATGAGGGAAAAGACCTTCTCCAGACGCTCGGTGACGTTGATCAGCTCGAGCAGCTGTTCCTTGTCTTCCAGCTTGATCGACAGCTGCGCCGCCACCGCGTCTGCCAGGTGGCCCGGGTCGGTCAGCGCGGACACCGTGCCGACAGTCTCGGCCGGGATCTTGCGGTTCAGCTTCACATAGCCGTCGAACTGCTCGATCACCGCGCGCATCAGGGCAGCCGACTCTTCCGAGTCCGCCGTGCCTTCTTCGAGCTTCGAGAATTCGGCGGCGTAGTAGTCGCCCTTGTCGATCAGCTTATCGAGCCGCGCGCGGTGCTTGCCCTCGACCAGCACCTTCACGGTGCCGTCCGGCAACTTCAGCAGCTGCAGGATCGAGGCGACCACGCCAACGGCGTACAGGTCTTCTTCGGCCGGGTCATCGACGCCGGCTTCCTTCTGGGCAACGAGCAGGATCTCGCCGCCTCCTTTTTCAACTTCTTCCAGCGCGCGTACCGACTTGTCGCGCCCGACGAATAGCGGGGCGACCATTCGCGGGAACACCACGATATCGCGCAGCGGCAGGACGGGGAGGATGGTAGCCATGAGTAGTTCTCCTTTCATCGCCGCTCTCGCCTTCACTGAAGCACGGGAGCGGGAGGAAGGCCGGGCCATACGAAAAGATCGGACCGGACATTCGCTTGAGGATGAAAATGGCCCGTCACTGGCCCGTGTTCAACCCGTGACTGTGACGCATGATTTTGCACGGCTATTTTGCCGTCGAACCTGAAATGGGGCAGCGAAACCTGTTGTCCACAGTTCACGCATGGTTGCGACTGCGGATTTCGAATCAAGCGGGTTGCAAGCTCGCACCCATCCGCCAGCTTCGCAGGAAGCCCCTGCGTCGCGTCGCGCCATCTTCCCCATGATGCTGGCGGTATGTGGTCCTGCCCCGCGAAGCGGGGAAGGTGGCCCGAAGGGCCGGAAGGGGCCGACCGCGCAGCGGGCGGATCGCGCAACAGCTCGCATCCATCAAGACGACGGCGCACAGACACTCGCAATGACGAGAAAACCCTACGAAGCGGTGGCCGACTGGCCTTCCGAACCGTGGACGTAGAGCGGGCGCGCCCGGCCTTCGACCACCTCCGCGTTGATCGCCACTTCCTCGACGCCGCGCAGGTTGGGCAGCTCGAACATGGTGTCGAGCAGGATGCCCTCCATGATCGAGCGCAGGCCCCGCGCGCCGGTCTTCCGCTGGATGGCGCGGCGCGCCACGGCGGAGAGAGCGTCGTCGGTGAAGGTCAGCGTCACGTTCTCCATCTCGAAGAGGCGCTGGTACTGCTTGAGCAGCGCGTTCTTCGGCTCCGTGAGGATCTGGATGAGCGCCGGCTCGTCCAGGTCTTCCAGCGTCGCGATGACCGGCAGGCGGCCGATGAATTCCGGGATCAGGCCGAACTTCACCAGATCTTCCGGCTCGCATTCTTCCAGGATCTTGCCCGTGCGGCGATCTTCCGGCGCAACCACGTTGGCGCCGAAGCCGATCGACGTGCCACGGCCGCGATCCGAAATCACTTTATCCAGGCCCGAGAAGGCGCCGCCACAGATGAACAGCATGTTCGTCGTGTCGACCTGCAGGAACTCCTGCTGCGGATGCTTGCGGCCACCCTGCGGCGGAACCGAAGCGACCGTGCCTTCCATGATCTTCAGCAGCGCCTGCTGCACGCCCTCGCCCGACACGTCGCGCGTGATCGAGGGGTTGT
>JAOATF010000152.1 GCA_030158285.1 Hyphomonadaceae bacterium | reverse complement strand
CGGGGCGTATGAAGTGCGTGGCCTCGATCCGCTGCAGGCCGAGATGGAACAGGCGTTGAAGGATGTGATCCTCGGCGCCTCTCCAGCAAGCTAGCTTCTAGGCCGCGCGCACTTCGCGCAGGAACTTGTCCACCTGCGTGCGCAGAACTTCGCCGTTGCGGGCAAGCTCCGACGCTGCGCTCAGCACCTGGCCCGAACCGTGGCTGGTTTCTTCCGAAGCGCGCGTCACGCCATCGATGCTGCCCGTGACCTGCGTTGCGCCATCCGAGGCGAACTGCACGTTGCGCGAGATTTCCTGCGTCGCCGCGCCCTGCTGTTCCACCGCTGCCGCGATGGCCGAGGCCACCTCGTTCATACGATCGATCGAGGTGCGGATGCCGCCGATGGCTGAAACCGATTGCTGCGTTGCTTCCTGCATGGAGCGAACCTGGGCCGCGATGTCTTCGGTCGCCTTGGCGGTCTGGCTGGCCAGCGTCTTCACCTCGCTCGCCACCACAGCGAAGCCGCGACCGGATTCACCCGCCCGTGCCGCCTCGATTGTCGCGTTCAAGGCCAGAAGATTGGTCTGGTTGGCGATGTCGTTGATCAGAGTGATCACTGCGCCAATGCTCGTCGCGTTCGCGGCGAGCGTGTTCACCTGTTGCGTCGTTGTGTCGGCCTGGCGCGCTGCATCGGCCACCATGCGGCTGGACTGGGTGGTCTGGCCGGCGATGTCGCGGATCGAGGCTGAAAGCTCCTCGGTCGCCGCCGCCACGCCCTGCACGTTGCGCGACACGTCGGAGACGACTTCCGCCACCGCGACAGAGCGCGTCGAGGCATCCTGCGCCGTGCGCGAGAGGGTTTCGGCCGTCGCCTGCATTTCCACGGCGGCCGCCGAAACGGAGGAGACCACATCGCCCACCGTGCTTTCGAACTGGTCGGCCAGCGCCTGCATGGCGCGGCGACGTTCTTCGGCGGCGCGAACGCGGGCGGCTTCCTGCTCTTCGCGCGCGCGTTCCTGTTCGGCGCGCAGGCGGTCGGCCTCGATCATGTTGTCCTTGAACACCTGCACGGCGCTCGCCATGGAGCCCAACTCGTTCTTCTTGCCCGCGAACGGGATGACAGTTGTCTTGTCGCCTTGCGCCAGCGCGCCCATCGACCGCACGATGCGCCCGATCGGTCGCACAACGCCGAACAGCGCATAGGCCACCAGCGTCAGCGACAGAAACGCCAGCACTGCCACCACGCCAATGATTGTTGACACAGTAGAGGCGTAGGTCGCGCCATTCGCGTCGTTGACGTCCGAGGCGTCGATATTGTTCTGCATGATCAGGTTGTGCAGGTTGCCGGACAGTTCGGCGTAATGCTCGCTCGCCTCGCCCAGGAAGAGGGCGTTGGCCTCGGCGTTCTGGTTCTCTTCGGAGAACGCGATCAGCCGCTCGTTGGCATCCATGAATTTGAGATATTCGCTCTCGATGGCATCGAAGTCGGCGCGTTCATCGGTGGCCTCATCGGGGATCGTCTTGGAGTATTTCTCGCTCCATTCCTCGAAATTCCCGATGGCCGCGTCCATCCGCTCCTTCACCTCGGCGATCGCCTCGGGGTCTTCGTGGCCAATGTGCTCTGCGGTGGCGATGCGGATGTCACCCAGCGCGACATTCATTTCCTCGGCCGCCTCGATGCCGGGCATGATATCGTCATAAAGGCGCTTGGCGCCGCCGTTCAGCGTGTCGGCGGCGTTGTAGGCGACATATCCAACCCCGAGCGACAGCCCCAGAACCGCCACCGAAATCGTCAGCAGGCCGGTGCGGATAAACAGGGAAGGCATGCGCGAGCTCCTCGCTGGCGGCGCCCGATCCGTCCCTGATCCGGCGCCTGTTTCGCGCACTCTTGCCGCAGCGATGTTAAGGGCGGGCTAAATGGGAGTAACTTCTGGGCCAAGAATTTTGCCGCCTCAACGCAAACGGGCGGAACGCATCGCGTTCCGCCCGCCCGGTCGATCAAACTGACGTGAGGCTGATCAGCCCTTCGCCATCGCGTCCTGGAAGTTCGTGGCGACTTTCTCGATGAAGCCTTCGGTCGTCAGCCAAGGCTGGTCCGGCCCGATCAGCAGCGACAGGTCCTTTGTCATGAAGCCGGCTTCGACCGTGTCGATCACGGTCTTTTCCAGCGTCGTGGAGAAGCGGGCCAGTTCGGCGTTGCCGTCCAGCTTGGCGCGGTGGGCGAGGCCACGCGTCCAGGCGAAGATCGAGGCGACCGAGTTGGTCGAGGTCGACTTGCC
>JAOATF010000151.1 GCA_030158285.1 Hyphomonadaceae bacterium | reverse complement strand
GAAGCGGGGAAGGTGGCCCGAAGGGCCGGAAGGGGCCGACTGCGAAGCAGGCGGAATGGTTCCATCCGCCCTTGCGGTGCGACCCCAAGCACCTACCTATTGCCCGGGATCAATGTGTGGCCGTTTGGCATTCATATGATCCATGGAGATGCCGGTTTCGGGTCTCCTGACGTGCCTGAAGACTGCTTGAAACAAGGGTCAATTGATGGACTTTGAACGCTATACCGAGCGGGCCCGTGCGGCCGTGCAGAGCGCCCAGACGAGCGCGCTCGCCAGCGGCCATCCGCAAATCCTGCCCGAACACCTGGTCAAGGCGATGTTCGCGGATCGCGACCGCCTCGCCCTGAACCTCATCCGCGCCGCCGGGGGCAATCCCGAGCTGGCGCATGCCAACATCGACAAGCTGCTGGCGTCCCAGCCCAAGAGCACGGGCGGCTCGCAACCCGGGCTGAGCCAGGATCTCGCGCGCCTGTTCCAGATGGCGCAGGAAGACGCGACCTCGGCGGGCGACGATTACGTCACCGTGGAGCGCCTGCTGCTCTCCGCTACCAAGATGAAGAACAAGGCCGCCGATGCGCTGAACGCCGCGGGGGCCACCACCAGCGCGCTGGTGAAAGCCATTGCCGACCTGCGCAAGGGTCGCACGGCGGACACGGCCACCTCCGAAGAAAAATACGAGGCGCTGAAGAAATACGCGCGCGATCTGACGGAAGCTGCGCGCGCGGGCAAGCTCGATCCAGTGATCGGCCGTGATGAAGAAATCCGGCGCTGCATCCAGGTGCTCTCGCGCCGGACCAAGAACAATCCGGTGCTGATCGGCGAGCCGGGTGTCGGCAAGACCGCGATTGCGGAGGGCCTTGCCCTGCGCATCGTCAATGGCGACGTGCCGGACAGCCTGAAAGAAAAAAGCCTGATGGCGCTCGACATGGGCGCGCTGATCGCAGGCGCGAAATTCCGGGGCGAGTTCGAGGAGCGGCTGAAGGCCGTGCTGCAGGAAGTCACGCAGGCGGAAGGCGACATCATCCTGTTCATCGACGAGATGCACACGCTGGTCGGCGCCGGGAAGGCCGATGGCGCGATGGATGCGTCCAACCTGCTGAAGCCTGCCCTCGCCCGGGGTGAGCTGCACTGCGTCGGCGCGACCACACTGGAAGAATACCGCAAGCACGTCGAGAAAGACGCGGCGCTGGCGCGGCGTTTCCAACCCGTGTTCGTTGGCGAGCCGAGCGTGGAGGACACGATCTCCATCCTGCGCGGCCTGAAAGAGAAATACGAAGTCCACCACGGCATCCGCATTTCGGACGCCGCCATCGTTGCCTCCGCGACGCTTTCGAACCGCTACATCACCGACCGCTTCCTGCCCGATAAAGCCATCGACCTGATGGACGAAGCCGCGGCGCGCTTGCGCATGGCGGTGGAATCCAAGCCGGAGGAGCTGGACGAGATCGATCGCCGCCTCATGCAGATCCGCATCGAGGCCGAGGCGCTGAAGAAAGAGAAAGATGAGGCCTCCAAGGACCGGCTGAAACGCCGCGAGGTGGAGATCAAGGAGCTGCAGGCGAAGTCGGATGAGATTTCCGCTGCCTGGAAAGCCGAGAAGGGCCGCCTCGCCGGCGCGACCCACGCCAAGGAACGCCTCGACAAGGCGCGCGCCGAAATGGCGGACGCCGAACGCCGCTCTGACTGGGCGCGCGCGGGCGAGATCAAGTATGGCGAAATCCCCGCGCTCGAAAAGCTGATCGCGGAGTCCGAAGGCAAGGCGGCGGATGGCGAGAAGGCGCCGCTGGTGAAGGAAGAAGTGGACGAGGAAGCCATTGCGGCTGTCGTCTCGCGCTGGACCGGCATTCCCGTCGACAAGATGATGGAAGGCGAACGCGAGAAACTGCTGCACATGGAAGACGGCCTGCGCAAACGGGTGGTCGGCCAGGACGATGCGCTGGAAATCGTCGCCAACGCGGTGCGCCGTGCGCGCGCCGGCCTGCAGGATCCGAACAAGCCCATCGGCAGCTTCATGTTCGTCGGCCCCACGGGCGTCGGCAAGACGGAGCTGACCAAGGCGCTGGCCGAATTCCTGTTCGACGATGAAACGGCAGTCATCCGTCTCGACATGTCGGAATACATGGAGAAGCACGCGGTTTCGCGCATGATCGGCGCGCCTCCGGGCTATGTCGGTTATGAGGAAGGCGGCGCGCTGACCGAAGCGGTGCGGCGGCGCCCGTACCAGGTGATCCTGTTCGACGAGATCGAGAAGGCGCACCCGGACGTGTTCAACACGC
>JAOATF010000150.1 GCA_030158285.1 Hyphomonadaceae bacterium | reverse complement strand
CCGCTCTGCGTCTTGGAAATCTCTTCGCGGATGATGCGCAGCAGGGTGGACTTGCCCGTGCCGTTCCGCCCGACAAGGCCCACTTTCCAGCCATCGGCGATCTGCGCCGAAGCGCCCTCGAACAGGGGCCGACCGTCGATGCGGAACGAAAGATCGTTAATGGCAAGCATGGCGGGAACGGCGGTCCGGAACGTGGGAGATCGGGCGTATGGCCCTGTTTTGCGGCCCCGTATGACGGCTTCGCCGCGCTGCGTCAAACGCTCGAACTGCGGCCTGTCCGCCCGCTGCGCGGGCAGCCCCCTCCGGCCCTGCGGGCCACCTCCCCCGCCTGCTTCGCAGCCGAGGGAGGACCACTGGCCGCGCGGTCTGTGGCCTGCCCCAGCGAAGCTGGGGAAGGTGGCGCGAAGCGACGGAAGGGGCCGACCGCGAAGCGGGCGGATGGCGCCTACTTCGGAACCTCCACATGCCCGCCGAACCCAAACCGCATCGCCGACAGCAGCTTGTCCCCAAAAGTCGCGTCCTGGCGGCTGCGATAGCGGGCGAACAGCGCGGCGGATAGCACGTTGGCCGGAACGGCCTCTTCCATCGCGGCTTCGATTGTCCAGTGGCCCTCGCCTGAATCCGCGACCTTGCCCTGGAACCCGTCGAGCGCGCGGTCCGTCGCCAGCGCGTTGGCGCAGAGGTCCAGCAGCCAGGACGAGACAACACTGCCGCGCCGCCACACCTCGGCGACATCGGCCACGTTGATATCGAACCGCTCCGCCTCCGGCAGCTTGTCGGAGGATTTGTTGCGCAGGATGTCGAAGCCTTCGGCATAGGCCTGCATCAGCCCGTACTCGATGCCGTTGTGAACCATCTTCACGAAATGCCCCGCGCCCACCGGACCGGCATGGATATAGCCGCGTGTGGCGCGATCATCGGGATCGGTGCGGCCCCTGGTCGGCGCGATGCTGCCTGCGCCCGGCGCCAGCGCTGCGAAGATCGGATCGAGATGATCGACCACCGTCTTGTCGCCGCCGATCATCATGCAGTAGCCGCGCTCCAGCCCCCACACGCCGCCCGACGTGCCGACATCGACATAGTGCCGGCCCTTGCCTGCGATCAACGCTGCACGGCGAATGTCGTCCTTGTAGAACGTGTTGCCGCCGTCGATGATGATATCGCCGGGCTCCGAAATCTCGCTCAGCTCGTTGATCGCGGCCTCGGTCACCTCCCCCGCCGGCAGCATCACCCAGAAGATCCGTGGGCCCGTCATCTGCGCGGCGACATCCTTCAACGACGTCGCCGGAAGCGCTCCCTCGCTGGCCAGCGCAGCGACCGGCTCCGGGCTGCGATTGAACACCACGACCTCGTGCCCGCCCCGCATCAACCGCCGGGCAATGTTCGCGCCCATGCGGCCAAGTCCGATCATCGCCACGCGCATCGTTCACATCTCCCGGTTTGCAGACTGCACTGTGCCCGTGGCGCCTGCTCCAACTCAAGCGGGCGCAAGACACAGATCCCCCTTCGGTTCCAGCGGATTTTTGGAGAGCGCGGGCTTGCAGGTTGCACGCGCCGGGAGGATGGTCCGCCCGCGCCGCCCTGGCGCTGGTCGTGCGGGCTCCCGCGTTGGCCGTCATCCGGCCCAGTCGGAAAACGAAACTGAGCCATGGCAGCGCCAGACAAACCCAGCCGGAAATCGAAGATCAAGGACCCGCTGAGCTGGGAGACGTGGCGCCATGCGGCGCTGGTCGCCGTGCTGGCGTGGGCGGGCGTGGGGGCAGACAGCCTGTCCTCGGCAAACTATGGCCCGGAGGAAGCGTACAAGGCGCTGCATCATGGCGGGCACGAGCCGCTGGTGCTTTGGCTGGCGCTGATCACGGCGCTCACCGTGGTGATCATCTCGCTGGCCTATGTGCAGATCATCCGGCTCTTCCCCAATGGCGGCGGCGGTTACAAAGCCGCGACGCGGCTGGTGCACCCTTATGCGGGGCTGCTCTCCGGCTCGGCGCTGGTGGTCGACTATTCGCTGACCATCGCGATCTCGGTCGCCGCGGCGTCAGACGCGATGTTCAACCTGATGCCGATCGAGTGGCTGCAGTACAAACCGTTCGTGCTGGCGGGAGGCCTTGGCCTGCTGCTGTTCATCAACCTGCGCGGGGTGAAGGAAAGCGTCACCATCCTCGCCCCCATCGTGTTCGGCTTCCTGATCATACATGTGGCGCTGATCGGCATGGGCCTGATGGCCAAGAGCGACGATCTCGTCGAGCGCGTGGTCGAGGCCGAGAAGCACGTTGAAACCGTGGTCGCCGATCAGGGGCTTTGGGCGCTGATCGCCATCATGGCCACCGCCTATGCCGCCGGCGCGGGCACCTATACCGGCATCGAGGCGCTGTCCGAAAACGCGCAATACCTGAAGCCGCCACGGGCCCAGACGGGCGCACGCGCCATGGCGCTGATCGCGGTGTCGCTGGGCGTGCTCGCGGGCGGGATCATGCTGCTCTACACGGTCTGGCTGCCGACCATGGTGGACGGGCGAACGCTCAACGCCGTGGTGTTCGACGCCACGCTGCTCAAACTGTTCCCCGATCAGGAACTGGTGCGCCAGATCATCATCGGCTTCGCGATGGTGTTTGCGGCCGCGCTGCTGCTGGTGGCGGCGTCATCCGGCTTCCTCGGCGGCCCGGCCGTGCTGGCGTGGATGGCCATCGACAAATGGGCCCCGCACTCGTTCGCGCACCTCTCCAACAAGCTGGTGGCGCAGAATGGCGTGCTCACCATGGGCGTCGCGGCGGGCCTGCTGCTGCTGTTCACCGGTGGGCAGGTGCACAGCCTTGTCGTGCTCTATTCGATCAACGTGTTCCTCACCTTCAGCCTCTCGATCACCGGCCTCGTTCGCTACAACCTCGCCAACCGCGATGGTCGCAAGCGCCTGAAATGGACAATCGACACAGGCATCGCGATGCTGGCCCTGCTGGTGGCGGGGTCGATCCTGATCACGCTGTTCATCGCCAAGTTCAGCCAGGGCGCGTGGGTCGCCGTGCTGGTGGCCCTGCTGATCGCCGCCTGCGGCTACTGGGTGCGCGACCACTACCGGCGCTTCGACGCCTCGATGGAAAAGACGTTCGACGACCTGCTGATCCGCGATCCCGACGCCGCCATCGACATTCCCAAGCCCGCCGCAATGAAGCGCCCCGTCGGCATCATCACCGGCCCGCACGGCGCGGCTGGCCTGCACGCGCTGATGCACGCGCAACGCTTGTTCCGTGGCCAGTTCGACTCGGTGCTCATCATCTCCGCCGGCGAGGTCGACGCCGAAGCCTATGGCGGCCTTGAAGCCCTCGAGCGGCTGAAGACGCAGGTAGGCGAGCGCGCGGGCAAGATCGTCGCCTGGTGCCGCGACCATGGCATGCCGGCCAAGGTCTATACCGGCTTCTCCACCGACGCCGTGATCACGCTGGAGGAACTGTGCCTCAAGGCGCAGAAGGATTTTCCGAACGTGATCTTCGTCGCCACGCGCGCCATGACCCGCCCACACGGCTGGGCCTCCACCCTGCTCCACGGCGGCACCGCGCTGAACCTGCAGCGCCGCCTGCACGCGCATGATGCCCCGCTGATCGTCCTGCCCATGCGCGTCGAGATCGGTCCCGACCGCTTCCTCGCAAGGTTCAACGAAGCGCGCGGCCTGACGCCCGAGGACAGCGCAGGCTGATCTCTCAACGCTCAACGCCCCAAAGCAAAAGGCCCGGCTGTTTCCAGCCGGGCCTTCGCATGTCGTTACCGAGGGAGGATCAGCCGCCCTTGGAGATGGCGATCCACGACTTGGCCAGCCAGGCCGCGCCGTTGTCGGACTTGATCGACTGCCACGTCTTCACAGCGTCAGCCTTCTTGCCGTCCTTCAGCTGGGCCACGCCGAGACGCAGCTTGATGAGGTCGACCTTGCCCGGGTCCATCTCGCCCTTGGCGATGGATTTTTGGTAGAGCTCGACAGCCTTCTTGGCGTTGCCCGAAGCGAGGTAACCGGCGGCAGTGACCGAGTATGGCTCGCCCGACGCGCGGGTGGCGGCGCTAGCTTCGCTCTTGGCCAGTTCCGTCGCCTTGTCGGCAGCGGCGTTCTTCTTGACCTGGTCAACCTTCGCCTTGTTCTTGGCGACCTGCGGGTCCCCGGCTTTTGCCATCAGGTCCCAGATATTGGCGGCTTCGATCGGGATCGCAGCGTTACGTGCAGCTTCAGCCATCTCGAGCATTTCTTCCGGCTTCAGCTTCACGCCAGCCTGCTGCAGAGCGCGGTAGACGTCGAGGTTGGCGTCGGCGCCGCGATAGTTCTTCTCCTTGCGCGAGCGCTCGATCAGCATGCGCCAGTAGGTGTCTTCACGGAAGATCGGGGCGATCTTCTCGACCACGCGGTAGAAGTCATCGAGCTTGTTCTGCGCCTGATAGGCGTTGAGCAGGATGTTGTAATAGGTCTTGTTCGGCTTGCCCGAGGCGTCGATGGCCTTCTGGGCGAACTTGATGGCCTCGCCATAGTTCTTGGCCGCCAGTTCGTTGCGCGCCACGAAGGCGTAGTCGCCAGCCGAACCGCCATAAGCCGCGATGTTCGACTTGGTCTGCGACAGGGCTTTGGCGTTCTGGCCGCTCTCGTTGTAACGGCCGGCGAGCATCTTGTCGTAGTTCTGGACGAGCGAGGCCTGCAGGCCGCCCGTGGCCTTGGCCTTCTCGATCGCGCTGATGCAGCCCGCGTGGTTCTTGATCGACGCATCGCAGCTGGCGGCGACGCGGATCTGCTCGAGCGCCGATTTCTGCTGCGTGCCCGAGGCATGCGGAGCAGCGGCATCAACCTTCTGGATCGCCTGGGCGAACTGGCGGCTGCTGAGAGCCGTCTTGGCCGCGTTGTAGTTCTCGACGAACTCCTTCTTCGGCCCCTGCTGCGCCATGGCAGGCGCTGCGGCGACGAGGGACACGCTGGCGGCGCCAAGCGCGCCAATCAGGCCGAGCCCAAGAGCGGGCAGGCTGTTGCGCAGGGCCTTGCCGAACGTCTGCATAGTCAAACCTCCACCTTCACCGTGTGTCTCGATCGGACAGTCTCAGTCTGCATATAGCGAAGACTGCCCGGCTCTCAATTCGATTCGCGCAGCTCCAGCTGCGCAACGCGGCGCCAGGTCAGGGACCGGGCGCCGCTTGCAATTAAACCCGGCGAAATGCGGCGAAAACGGGTTCGCCAGATAACGCCAAAGTCATCAGGTTCCGCCGACCACGCCCATCTTCTTCATGCCGTTGCGCTGGGCAGCAGCCATCACGTGGGCGACCACGCCGTACTGGGCCTCGCGGTCCGGTTCGATGTGGACTTCGGCCTGCTGGGCGCGCGACGCCTCGACCTTGAGACGGCGGTCCAGCTCGGCCCGGTTCACCGGTTCGCCCATCCAGGAAATTCCACCATCGAAGCCGATCATGATCCGGATCGGGTCCGGCAGATCTGGCGGCGGCGGCGGCTGGTTGGGCGGCGGCGGCAGCGGGGTATCGAGTTTCACCGCGTGGCGCTGCGGGGGCAGCGTCACGATCAGCATGATCAGCAGAACGAGCATGACGTCGATCAACGGCGTGGTGTTGATCTCTGAAAGTGGCTCGCCTTCGGCGTGTTCGCCTACCGACATTGCCATGAGTACTAACTCCTAGAGCCCCTTGCGGGACGTTCTTACTGATCAGCCTTCGCCAGGACGCGGGGCTTTGGTGATGAAGCCGACTTTCAGAATGCCGGCCTTCTGCGCGACTTCCACAACCTTGCCGACCTCGAAATACTTGGTCGAAAGGTCGCCCCGGATATGGACTTCCGGTTGCGGATCGTCGCGCGCAGCCAGTGCAAGACGGGCGGCAAGCTGGCTCTCGGTGACTTCCGACAGGTTCCAGAAGATGGCGCCATCCGGACGGACGGAGAGCGAGATGTTCTCCTTCCGCGGGGTGACGACCACGTTCCGTTCAGTCGGAAGTGTAACCGGGATACTCTTCACGGCCACCGGAATGGTGATCAGGAAGATGATCAGCATCACGAGCATGATGTCGACCAGCGGGGTGGTGTTGATCGTCGAGTTGACGGGAGAATCTTCCTCGACAACCAGAGCGATGCCGCCACCTGAGCCAATGGTTTCGTCAGACGGATCGTCAGACATGTACGGCCCTCCTCAAACGAACCCGAACTAGGCTTTGGCCGACGAAGCCATCAGCTTGTCGATGTCGTAAGCGAAGTGACGTGCAGCGTCCGAGATGTTTTTGTTCGTACGGCCGAGCAGGTTGTAGAAGATAACCGCCGGGACGGCGACGCCGAGACCGATGGCCGTCATGATCAGAGCTTCACCGACGGGGCCGGCGACTTTCTCGATCGAGGCATCGCCCGAGGCCGAGATGCGGATAAGCGCTTGCACGATACCCCACACCGTTCCGAACAGACCGACGAACGGGCAGATGGCGCCGACGGTCGCGAGGAAGGCCATGCCGCCTTGCAGGCGGCCGTTGATGCGCTCGAGCTCGATACCGACCTGGTGCGACATACGGTCGGAGCGCGAGATGCGCGCGCCGAGACCGGCCTGGGCCGAGTTGGCCTGGGCGATGGCGCCTTCAGCAACCGAACGGAACGCGTTGTTGCGGCCGAGCGTGTCGAGACCTTCGTCGAGCGTGTTGGCGTCCCAGAAGGCCGGGATCTTCTTCATCTGGCCGTTCAGGATCAGCTGGTCCACGAACTTCGTGACAGCGATGTAGATCGAGCCAGCGAACATCAGGATCATGAGGATCAGGGTGCCGCGGGCAACGATATCGCCCTGCTCCCAGACGGCCATGACCGAGAAGTTGTCGGCCGTGTGACCGCCGGCAGCAGCCGGAGCAGCAGCGCCCTCGGCAGCCGGTTCAGCAGCCGGAGCAGCTTCAGCCGGAGCAGCAGCCGTGGACTCTTCCATCGGCAGCGGCGGAGCGTCGGGCTGTTGCGCCATGGCGACCATGGGCATGAACAGCATTGCAACTGCGGCCACAACTAGTTTGACCGGATTGGCCTGCCGCTTCAGACCTTCCCCGAGATACGCCATTTTCATAACCGTCTTCTCCTCATTCGGGTTTCCCCGAGACTGTGATCCGGCTGGCTAAGCTATCCCTTTGCCCGCCGGGGTAACTGTTTCTGGTTGTGACCTAGTGTCGTGACCTAGTCCCTCACGTTGCATCCATCCGTGGCGGCGCCCGAGGAGCGGCCGCCAAGGCTGGATCAGCGCGCGTTCTCCAGCCTCCACACCCAGGTGATGGTCCAAGGCGGGTTGCACATCGCGATGGGTTTGCCATCGGTTCCGATCGCGGGATCGACCCTGTTGTTGCCCAGGGACTTGAGAGCCGCCTGGTCCAGACGATCGGACCCGGAAGATCCAACGATCTTCGCATTGGAGGTGCGACCCTCCGTATCGACGCATACCGTAAGTTTGGTTTCGCCTTCTTCACCCGCGCGGCGCGAGGCCGACGGATATTCAGGCTCCTTGAAGCGGCGAGTCTTGACGTTCGGCTGCGTGCGGATCGTCGCGACGGGCGCGGGCGCCGGTTTGGCGGCGGGCGCAGGCGGAGCCGGCGTCGGGTTCGGGCTGTTCTTCAGCGTCTCGAACCGGTTTTCCGGCGGCGGATCGTTGAACACGAAATCCGGCAGGATGACTTGCGGCGGCGGCGGCGGCAGGTCCACGTCGACCGGCGGCGGCGGCGGCGGCTCGTCCTTCACGTCTTCGACTTCCTCGATGATAACCACCTCGGATTCGACAGGCGCCTTGTTCTCGATGAGGCCCAGGCCGTTGGCAATCATGTAGCCAGTGCCCGTCAGTGCAATCGCAACCCCAGCGAGGCCGATAATGCGCGTTTGGGTATTATTCCGCTTTGTAGCGTAATACATGTCTCTCTCGCTCTCGACGCCCCAAATGTCCCGCCCCTGGCATCTAGGCCTTTGGTTGCGGTACCGGATTTTTATGCCTTCCTTTTGCCGCAAGCGCCAGACTGGCTGCAGTGAATTTTGCAGAACAGTGTTGCGCGTTCTCGTCGCATTCCCATGAGAATACGACGCGCAGCCAGGGGCCTTCAGAACGGCAGTCTATTGTTTTCAGCCGTACCGCCGGTGGGGAGACCGACGACCCTCTTTCGCTGGGATATGCCCTGCACGTAATGATGCGTCAACGCGACGATGTGTGTTCGTGTTCAACTTTCCGTCGTGGAAACTGAAGAGTGCATGACAGTGCACGGTCTTCGGTCAGTGATTCCCCCCGGAAGTGCTGGCAGATTCCCCTGAACCGAGAACTCCATCCACCACCGGCGGATCCGCCTTCGGATCGCCGAGCAGCTTCTCCCACTTCGCAATCACGGCACACGCGATCGAGTTGCCGATGACGTTTGTCGCCGTGCGGCCCATGTCCATGAAGGCGTCGACCGCCAGCACCAGCGCGATCCACTCCGGCTTCATGCCCATCGCCGGGAGAGTAGCCGAGATCACAACGAGAGACGCGCGCGGCACGCCCGCAATGCCTTTCGACGTGATCATCAGCAGAAGGAGCATGCCCAGCTGCTGGTCCCACGTCAGCGGAATGCCCATGGCCTGCGCGATGAACATGACCGCGAACGTGCAGTACATCATCGAGCCGTCGAGGTTGAACGAATAGCCCAGCGGCAGCACGAACGAGACCACGCGGTTGGCGATGCCGTGCCGCTCCAGCTGCTCGAGCAGGCGCGGGTAGGCGGCCTCCGAACTGGCGGTCGCGAAGGCGATGAGGCCGGGGGCGCGAACATCCCAGATAAGCTTGAAAACACGCGGTCCGAGGATCAGGAAGCCGACGGTAATCAGCAGCGCCCAGAGGATAAAAAGCGCGAGGAAGAACGTGCCGACGAGGCGGCTGTAGTCGGCAATGACGCCCAGCCCCTGCAGCGACACGGTGTAGGCCAGCGCGCCGAACACGGCGAGCGGCGCGGCCGCCATCACATAGCCCGTCACCTTCAGCATCAGGAACGCCACCTGCTCCATCAACTCGGTGACTTTTCCGGTCTTCTGGCCCAGCGACTGCAGCGCGATCCCGAGGAAGAGGGAGATCACAACGATCTGCAGGATCTCGTTCCGCGCCATCGCATCCACGATCGAGGTCGGGAACACGTGGGTGATGAACTCCTGCAGGCTGAAATTCCCGGTCGAGACGGTCGACACGTCCGCCACCGCCGTCTCCAGCGTCACCGGGAAATTCACCCCCGGCTTGAAGATGTTGACCAGCACGAGGCCGAGCCCGAGCGAGGCCAGCGAGGCGGTGATGAACCACGCCATCGTCCGCGCCCCGATCCGCCCCACGGCCGCCCCGCCGCCCAGATGGGCGATGCCCACGGTCAGCGTCGTCAACACCAGCGGGGCGACGATCATCTTGATAAGACGAAGGAAAATGTCCGAGAGAATCTTGAAATAGCTGGCCATGTCGGTCTGGCCTTTGGTCGAGGTCTTCTCGATCTCGGCGACCGTCGCTTGCCCGTTCTTGTTCTTGTCGGCCTGCGCAAAGGTGATGTCGTCGGTCTTGCCTTCGCGGGAGGCGTTGAACTCGGTCTCGTCGAGCCCGCCATCGCGATTGACGTCGAACTGCGCCACGCGCTGTTCCGCCCCCGCCAGCCGCGCTGCTGGATCTCCATAAACGAAGGCCCCCGCCACCACGCCAAGGATCATGGCGACGATCAGGCCGATGAAGATCAGTCTTTGCATGCCGCTATCGCTCCGGGGGACGTTTCGGTCTCAATAACACGCTGACCGGGGCTGGCCACCCTTCCCCAAGGACTCTCCCCGCAATCCGTGCCAGCCTGCCCGCATTCAGGCACGGACGAACAAGGACCCCGCCATGGACGAAGGCGCAATCGACCGCGAGGCGATGGGCAAGATGGCCAAGGCCCTCGCCTTCATCAAAGGCGAGACCGACCCCACCGCCCTCGCCCTCAAGCTCGCCTCCGACACCGGCAAGCCCGCTGACATCAAGAAAGCCCGCGCCCTGTTCATCAAGCTGAAGCCCAGCGAGCGCAAAAGCGCCATGGCCATGATCTCGGACGACTGACATGCCCGGCAGCCAGGATTTTGCAGCCGACCCGCGCAACGCCAACCTCAAGGTCTGGCTCAACGGCGCGCTTGTGCCGAAGGACGAGGCCAAGGTCTCGGTCTTCGATGCCGGCTTCGTGCTGGGCGATGGCGTGTGGGAGGGGCTGCGCCTGCACAAAGGGGCGCTGATGTTCCTCGACGCGCATATCGAGCGGCTCTATCGCGGCGCCGCCGACATCGCGCTCGATCTCGGCCTCACGCGCGAGCAAATGGTCGCCGCGCTCCGCGCCACCCTCGCCGCCAACGATATGCAGCACGGCGCACACCTGCGCCTGATGGCGACGCGCGGCGTGAAGAAGGCCGTGAACCAGGATCCGCGCAATGCGCTGGGCACGGCCACCATCGTCATCGTCGCCGAGTATAAAGAGCCGAGCCCCGAGATCGTCACCAGGGGCCTCAACGTCGTCACTTCGACCATCCGCTGCACGCCCGCCGACATGTTCGACATGCGGCTCAATTCGCACTCGCGCCTCGCCCTCATCCGCGCCCTGCTCGACGTGATCCCGAAAGGCGGCGACGAAGCCCTGATGCTCGATCCCGGCGGCATGGTCTCCAGCTGCAACGCCACCAACTTCTTCTGGGTGAAGGA
>JAOATF010000149.1 GCA_030158285.1 Hyphomonadaceae bacterium | reverse complement strand
GGCGTTGCTCGATAAGTTCTGAAAACCTGAAACGCCAATTCCCGGGAATTGCGGGGGTGAGTCTGCCGCTTTGCGGCAGCTGCCGGGCCAGCCTACGCGCTTCGGCGCGGCAAGCAGGAGCCCGGCGGTCCGGATACGAAAAATCCCGGACCTTGCGATCCGGGATTTGGGATGTTGCCGAAGTGAAGCGCCTTAGTCCTTGGCGCGTTCGACGTAGGCGCCGTCTTCGGTGTTGACGATGATGCGGGTGCCCGTGCCGATGTGCGGGGGGACCATGACGCGGATGCCGTTCGACATCTTGGCGGGTTTGTAGGAGCCCGAGGCGGTCTGGCCTTTGACGACCGGTTCGGTCTCGACGATTTCGAGCGTCACGCGCTGGGGCAGACGGATGGCGACGGGGCGGCCGTCGAACATCAGCAGGTCGCAGGTCATGTTCTCGTCGAGATAGTTGGCGTCGTCGCCGAGCATGTCGGCGGGCACCATGATCTGCTCGTAGTTGTCCGGGTTCATGAACACGTAGTTCGGATCATCCTTGAAGAGGTAGGTGTGCTTGACCTCTTCCACGAAGGCGCGCTCGAGCTGGTCGGTGGTCTTGTAGGTCTCGACGACCTTCACGCCGTCGGAGATGCGGCGCATCTCGATGGTGGCGGTCGGCGTGCCTTTGCCCGGGCGATAGGTTTCGGCTTTCAGCACGTTGTAGAGCTTGCCGTCTTCGTGCTCGAGCACGTTGCCCTTGCGCACGTCGCTGGCGATGACTTTGACCACGGGATAAGCCTTTGTTTTCTGGCCGGTGGCGGAGTATGGCTCGGCCGACTGGAACCTGTTGAAGCGGCGCGGTCATACAATGACCCGCCCTTGGGGCCAAGCCCGCGTTTCTGCGGCATCTGGAGGCTGTTTTGAGCGTTTCGCCCCCCTGGTGGACCCCTGAAGCACATGCCGACCGGCGGCCGTTCCTTGAGGGGCGGGGCAGAATCCGAAGGGCGCTGCGGGGCTGGTTCGAGACGCGGGGGTTTACGGAGGTGGAGTGCGGGGCCCTGCAGGTCTCGCCGGGGAATGAGGCCCATCTGCACGCCTTTGCCACGGAACGCCGGGACGAGGCGGGCGGCGCGACACCGATGTTCCTGCACACCTCGCCGGAGTTCGCGTGCAAGAAACTGTTGGCCGCAGGGGAGACGAAGATCTTCGACATGGCCCGGGTCTACCGGAACCGGGAGCAGGGGCCGCTGCACGCCTCCGAGTTTACGATGCTGGAATGGTATCGCGCGGGGGCATCGTGGAACCAGGTGATGGAGGACACGGTCGACGTGTGCCGCGAGGCGGTGCTGGCGGTGGACCGCAAGGTGCTGGAGTGGCGCGGGCAGAGCTGTGATCCGTCTGCGGAGGCGGAGCGGCTGACGCTGGTCGAGGCGTTCCGGCGGCATGCGGGGATCGAGCTGGCGCCGCTGCTGAAGGATCGCGCGGCGATGGCGGCGGCGGCGCAGTCGATCGGGACGCGGGTGGGCGCGGAGGATTCCTGGTCGGATATCTTCAGCGCGATCCTGGTGCAGCATATCGAGCCGAAGCTGGGGCAGGGGCGGCTGACGCTGCTGTGCGCGTATCCGGCAGAGGAAGCAGCGCTGGCGCGGCCACTGGCGGAGGATCCGCGGTTTGCGGAACGGTTCGAGCTTTATGCGTGTGGCGTGGAGCTGGCCAACGGGTTTGGCGAGCTGACCGATCCGGTGGAGCAGCGACGGCGTTTCGAGGCCGAGATGGATGTGAAGCAGGCGACCTATGGCGAGCGTTATCCGCTGGACGAGGAGTTTCTCGCGGCGCTGGCGCACATGCCGGCGGCGAGCGGCGTGGCGTTGGGGTTCGACCGGCTGGTGATGCTGGCGACGGGCGCGCGGCGGATATCAGATGTGCTGTGGACACCTCCGGTCTGAGGCTGTCCTATGGCGGAGAGAAGAGGTGCGCCATGATCCGTTCGTTCGCCGCTGCTTTGCTTGCCCTGCCTGTGCTCGCCGGGTGCAACACAATGCCGAAGCCCTGCACGTCGGAATGGTTCGACTGGAAGACGGAGCGGATCATCGGGCAGTTTGCGTATGAGCACCGGTCGGAGATCGGCAGGCTGCGGGATATTGCGCCCACCTTGCTGGATACAGGCGGCGGTTCCAGCAAGCTGGCGCCGACGGCGGTGTTGGTGTTGACGGCGGTCGGGGCGCTGCAGCTGGCGGTGGATTTTGGGCAGGACGCGTGGCCGGAGGTGCAGAGCGCGGTGTCGGAATGCTCCGCGCCGCCGCAGGCGGCCCGGCTGTTTGGCGATATGTTACGCCGGGAAGGGGTCGATGAGCGGGCGGTGCGCGCCATCGAGGATCTGGGCGTGATGGTGGACAGCCTGACCCGGCGGGGCTAGAGGCGCGGCTGACCCTGAGGCCGCCTTGACCCGATTGCTTGAAATTCCTGCTGCGCGAACGCTGCGCACTGCCGACGACCTGGTGAAGGCCGGGCTGGCGGCGGAGGCGCGTGAGCTGGACGCGGTGATGGCGGCGTATGCGACGGCGATCACGCCGGGACTCGCGGGGCTGATCGATCGCGGGGATGCAGCTGATCCGATTGCGCTGCAGTTCGTGCCCAGTCTGGCCGAGCTGGAGGTGCGGTTGGAGGAGATGCCGGACCCGATCGGCGACAAGGCGCACGAGCCGGTCGAGGGGATCGTGCACCGGTATCCGGACCGGGTGCTGCTGAAGGCCGTATCCGTGTGTCCCGTCTACTGCCGGTTCTGTTTCCGGCGCGAGATGGTGGGGCCGGACAAGGACAGCAACCTGACGCCGGCGGAGCTGGATGCGGCGCTGGCGTATATCCGGGCGCATCCGGAAATCTGGGAAGTGATCCTGACGGGCGGCGATCCGTTCATGCTGTCGGCGCGGCGGGCGGCGGCGCTGACGCGGGCGCTGGAGGCCATTCCGCATGTGAAGGTGATCCGCTGGCATACGCGGATGCCGGTCGCGGACCCCCGCAAGGTGTCCGGCGAATTCGTTGAAGCGATCCGCAGCAGGACGAAGGCAGTCTATGTCGCTGTGCACTGCAATCATGCGCGGGAGCTGACGGCGGACGCGAAGGCTGCGCTGGGGCGGATGGCGGATGCGGGGATCGTTCTGCTGAGCCAGAGCGTGCTGCTGAAGGGCGTCAATGACAGCGTCGCGGCGCTGGCGGACCTGATGCGCGGGTTGGTGGAGGCGCGGGTGCGGCCTTACTACCTGCACCAGCTCGATTTCGCGCCGGGGACGTCTCACTTCCGCGTGGCGGTCGAGGACGGGCAGCGGCTGGTGCGGGAGCTGCGGGATGCGATCTCGGGGATCGCGCAGCCGCAGTATGTGATCGATATTCCGGGCGGCGTCTCAAAGGCGGTGGCCGCGCTGTCGGACGTGGATACCGGCGCGGACGGTTCCAGGTTGCGGGGCCGGGATGGGGTCTGGCGGGAATACCCAACGCAGGTCTAGCTGCGCGCGCGCCGGGGGGCTGATTAGCGGCCGCCAAGAAAAAATTAACTGTCGCGAAACTGCGGTTTGCTACGGCCTTAGGCTGGTTAGGGTCTGGTCGGTTTTCGCATGTCTGCCTCGAAAGCGCCGAAGGTGCTTCTGAACCTGCAGAAGACGGCAGTTCTGCTGGCCGATTCCGACACGATGGGTCAGAGCATCGTCGTGCAGATGCTGGTCGGGTTCGGCGCACGCAACATCGTGCGCTGCGACGAGGCGGACGATGTTCGCCGGCTCCTCAAGAACCAGGCTTTTGATCTCGTGATCATGGATCCGGCGAGCTTTGGCGCCGAGGGCTACGACCTGCTGACTTCGCTGCGGCGAGAGCAAACGTCGCCGAACAAGCATGCGCCTGTGCTGGTGGTGACTGGGCACACGGAGCAGAACCGCGTGGGGCAGCTGCGCGATGCCGGAGCGAACTTCATCGTGTCGCGTCCGCTGTCGGCGGCGGTGCTGCTGGACCGCATCCTGTGGATGTCGCGCGAGAAGCGACCCTATGTCGAGACGAACCACTATGTCGGGCCAGACAGGCGCTGGCGTGATGCGGCCCTGCCGCTGGGCCAGACCGGGCGGCGGCAGAAGGACAAGGAAGTTGCGGCCCGCATCGCTGCGGGCGGCGAGATGAACCAGGCGGATATCGACCTGGTGATGAACGCTCCAGTTGATACGGCGGCGACAGCATGAAGATCACCTACGTAAAAAACAGACTGCAGACGGCGCTGGCCGAGGCTTCGCCCGTGATGGCGCAGACCTCGCTGGATCGCGCGGAGGCCTTGCTCGCGGAGATGGGCGACGATTGTCGCCAGCGTCTGGATGAGTTGCTGGCGCAGTTTCCGGCGGGACTGACTGGCGACGCGGACGCGATGCGCCAGCAGGTGCGCGGCGTTTACGAGACGGCGCGGCGCATGGTTGGCGTTGGCACGGTGGCGGGGCTGCCGGAGGTCGATGTGGTGGCGCGCAGCCTGTGCGATGCTGCGGATGGCCTGCTGCAGCGTGACAAGCTGGAATGGGAGCCGATCCGGGTCCACATCTCGACGATGACGCTGTTGCGCCGGACGGACTTGCCAGCTGAAGCCAAGCAGCAACTGCTGACGAGCCTCGAGGCATTGCGCGGGAAGTATGCGGCGCCGGCGCCGGTGAAGGCGGGCTAGGGGCGCGAGTCCCCTTGCCGCCCTCGTGGTTCGACCGGCGACCTTCGGCCTGCTCACCATGAGGGCTCTCGCTGCCGCCTGAGGAGGTCCCTCATGGTGAGCAGCGACCAGAGGGAGCGCCCGTCGAACCACGAGGGGCCGGGCTCACGAACAGAGTCTCAGCCGCCGCCTTCCAGCAGGTCTTTCAGATACGCGACATGGCGTTCGAACGCCTTTCGGCCCGTGCGCGTGAGCGACACGCGGGTGCGGGGCTTCTTGCCAACGAAGTCCTTCTGGACGGCGATGTAGCCAGCCTTTTCGAGCGCTGCCAGGTGCGTCGCCATGTTGCCGTCGGTGGCGTTCAGCACGGCTTTCAGCGTGTTGAATTCCAGCTGCTCGCCGCCGGGGAGGGCGTTGAGCGTTGCGGTGATCTTGAGCCGCATCGACTGGTGAATGATCTCGTCGGGGCCATCCATGATCAGGCCGTCCGCAGCCAGAGGCCGCCGGCGATCAGGGAGCCGCCGCCGAAGACGCCCATCCAGATGTCGAAATAGTCTTTCATCCAGAAATACCCGACGAGGATCGCGGCGGCCGTGATGAAGCCGATGACGAACAGCCGCCATCCCGCCCAGATTCCCGCCGCCATGTACATGAACGGGAAGAAGATCGACACCATTGCGTTGCCGGCGTCGGCGGTCTGCGGCTGGGCGATCAGCAGGACCGAGACGATGAAGACCATCAGCACGCCGGAGGTCATGCCGATCCGTGCGCCGATGCGGCGTTCCTGTTCGGAGGCGCGCGTGCCGGGCGTGGCGCGGCGCGACTGCATTACGCCGAGAACGAGGCTGACGAGGAAGCCGACGGCGACAGAGCCGGGCCAGACCCATTTCTGGTATTCCGGCCAGAACTGCGACACGGAGTTCGCGACCAGCCAGACAATGCCCCAGACGATGAAGAAGGGCGCGCCGTGATGGTAGCCCTTGAGCTTGACGATGCGGTCGTTGGCGCGGTCGATGTCCTTCAGAGCTTGGGCTGCTTCCTCGCGGGAGACGTTCATGGGCGTTAGTCCTTCGGGGCTGCGGCGGGAGGGTAGCGCATGGTGACGTTCACGGTCGTGGGGCCGGCGACCGTGATGGCGGCGCCCTCCCATGTGGGGCGGCCGGTGATGTTGTTGCCGTAGGCCAGGCCTTCGCGCGCGATGTCTGGCTTCACGTCGCCGTCCTCGTCGTGGAAGACCAGCAGGGCGTACCGGCCGGGGTTCACGAGGAAGAAGCCAAGCGAGGTCGCGCCTTGTTCGGCTTTGGCCATACCGGTGTAGGTGAGACAGGGGCCGGGAAAGGGGCCGTCGCCTTCCGCGCAGAGGCTGCCGAAGATCACACCCTCGCTGTTTCTCACGCCATTTATTTCGACGGACGCGGTGACGGGTTGGGCGAGGGCCGGCGTAGCGAGCGTGGCCGCGAAGGCGAGGAGGAAAAGGGACCGTTTCATGCGGTTCTCCATGTTATGTGGAGAGTACTTTGTACGACAAAGCTAGATGAGTCAAGTGGCGGGTTTGTGCGGGCGCTTGGCGCGGTAGGCGGCTCTCTGCGCAGCGATCAGGCTGGTGTGATGTGTCGTGGGGTAGCGCAGGCGGGGGGCGCGGGTATGCAAGGTTGGCGTGCGTGAGGGCGGTGTGAGCTGAATGATTCCGGTTGAGCCAGCGTTTGTGATCCAGGTTGATGCCATGCGTGTCGGGGAGCGCGTGTTTGCGTTTCACGATGCGGATGTGCTGGGCACGCGGATGGAGCTGCGGATCAACGTGGCGGATGGCGATGTGGCGCTGGAGGCGGCGCGGCGGGCGCGGGCTGAAGTCGCGCGGCTGAATCGCGTGTTCAACTGGCGCGATGCGGGGAGTGAACTGGCGCGGTTGAATGCCGGCACGGAACATGTGGCTTCGGCGGAATTGTTCGCGGTGATTGCGGCGGCGGAGCGGTGGCGTGAGGCGAGCCTTGGTGGCTACTCGGCGCGGCTGGGGCAGTTGCTTGCGGTGTGGCGCGCGGCTGAGGTGATGCCGGATCGCGCGGCCATGGCGGAGTTGGCGCGGGAGATCGCGGCGGCGCGGGTGGAGATGGATGCGGGATCGCGCGTGATCGTGCGACCCAAGGTGGTGGCGTTCGATCTCGACGGGATGGCGAAGGGGTACATTGTCGATCGCGCGCTGGAAGCGGCGATGGCTGTGCCGGGCGTAGCTGGGGCGATGGTGGATATTGGTGGCGATGTTCGCGTTGCTGGAGAAGCTGCTGATGAGGCGGGGTGGAGCATCGGGCTGCCGGATCCGCTGCTGCCGTACGAGAATGCGCCGGTGCTGGGGCGGATGATGCTGCGGGATCGCGCGGTGGCGACGTCGGGATGCGGACCGCGCGACAGGAAGATTGGCGGGCAGACGGTCAGCGCGACGATTGATCCGCGGACGGGGTGGCCGGTAGCGCACCGGCGCGCAGCGACGGCGATTGCTGCGACGGCGATGGAGGCGGATGCGCTGGCGACGGCGATGCTGGTTCTGTCGGAGGATGAGGCGGGCTTGTGTGTTGAGGCGATGCCGGGGGCGATGGCGCGAGTGGCGGAGCCGGGCGGGGCGCGGTGGGTGTCGGGGCGTGTGCAGGTCGAGCCGATCCGGTGGGAGCCGTTTGCGCCTCAGGGGCCGGTGACGCAGCAGGCCGGGCCGAAATGGACGCCGGGGTGGATCGCCAACGTCACGTTTGAAGCGCCGCCGAAGAACATGCGGCAGGAGCGGGCGTTCCGGTCGCCCTATGTCGCGATCTGGGTGAGCGACGAAAACAACAAGCCGGTGCGGACGCTGATCCTGATCGGGTCGATCAAGGAGTGGCAGGAAGACAATTACATCTGGTGGGGCCTCAATCGCGGGCGGACGCAGCAGATGCTGGACGGGCGCTCGATGTCGACGCGCGGCTCGGGGACGTACAAGGTCTATTGGGATGGCGCGGATGATGCGGGCGCGCAGATGCCGGCGGGTAAGTATGTGATCCATGTCGAGACCAGCCGGGAGCGCGGGAAGCACACGCACCGGATGTTGCCCCTCGACCTGTCGAAGCCGAAGCCCTTCGAGAGTGAGTTGCCGGTGGACGCAGATAGCGGCAGCTTGCGGGTGGAGTTCAGGAAGTTCGGGTGAGGACGCGCAATGGGGCTTTATGATCGCTATGTGCTGCCGGGGTTGATCAACGCGGCATGCTCGGCGCGGCCGATCAATCGCCAGCGGATGAAGATCGTCCCGCAGGCAGAGGGCGTTGTCCTGGAGCTCGGCTTCGGGTCGGGCCTCAACCTGCCTTACTATGATGCGGCCAAGGTGAAGCGCTTGATCGCGCTGGAGCCATCCAAGGGCATGCTGGCGAAGGCCGAGGACAAGGCGAAAGAAGCGAAGTTCCCCGTCGATGTGCTGGCCGAGACGGCAGAGAAGCTGTCGCTGCCAGATGCGAGCGTGGACACGGTGCTGGTGACGTATTCGCTGTGCACGATCCCCGATCCGGTCTCTGCACTCAACGCCGCGCGGCGCGTGCTGAAGCCCGGCGGCCGGCTCCTGTTCTGCGAGCACGGCAAAGCGCCGGACTACGACGTCTACCGCTGGCAACGGCGGATTGAACCTGTGTGGAAGGTGATCGGCGGCGGTTGCCACCTGACGCGCGAGATACCGAAGCTGGTGTCGGCGGCGGGATTTGGCGTGGACACGATGGAAACGATGTACCTGCCGAAGTCTCCGCGCTGGGCGGCTTTCAATTACTGGGGCTCGGCGCGGGCCAACTGAAGGTCTGGGCTGAAGGTTTGGGCAATCTGACAGTTGACGCTACGGACCCGGCTTGGGTTTACGTACGCGTTAGGTATGGTGCCCTCCGAATTCACCGCGGAGAGGATGCGCCATGGCCTACGAGACGATCGAACTCGAGCGGGATGGCAATGTTGCGATCATCCGGTTGAACGATCCGGCGACGCTGAATGCGGTGACGCTGAAGACCATCGTGGAGATCGGCGCGGCGCTGGACGAGAGCGCGGGCTGGGCGCGGGCGATGGTGCTGACCGGGGCGGGGCGCGGCTTCTGCTCGGGCGCGAACCTGACCGGCGGCATGGGCGTTGGCCAACCTGAGGGGCCGCCGGATGCGGGGCGCGTTCTGGAGAGCCACATCAATCCGCTGATGCTGCGCCTGCGGGACCTGCCGATCCCGTGGGTGTCGGCGGTGAAGGGATCGGCGGCGGGCGTCGGCTGCTCGTTCGCGCTGGCGGCGGACATGGTTGTGTGTGGGGAGAGCGCGTTCTTCCTGCAGGCGTTCGCGCGGATCGGCCTGGTGCCGGATGGCGGATCGAGCTGGATCCTGTCGCGCAGCATCGGCCGCGCGCGGGCGATGGAGATGATGCTGCTGGGCGAGCGCATTCCGGCGGCCAAGGCGCTGGAATGGGGCATGATCAACCGGCTGGTCTCCGACGATGAGCTGATGCCGAAGGCGATGGAGCTGGCCAAGGCGCTGGCGGCGGGGCCGACGAAATCGCTGGCGATGATCCGGCGCATGGCGTGGTCGGCGGCGGATGCATCCTTCGAGGATGCGATGACGACGGAGCGCAACAACCAGAAGCTGGCGGGCGCGACGCAGGATCACCGCGAGGGTGTGGTTGCGTTCGTGCAGAAACGCCCCGCGAATTTCACCGGCGCCTGAGACGCCGCACACACAACGAGAGATGAAAGGGAACGCACATGACTGAAGCCTGGATCATCGATACCTGCCGCACGCCGCGCGGGATCGGACGTGTCGGCAAGGGCGCGCTGGCGGACATGCACCCGCAGCATCTTGGCGCGGCCGTGCTGAAAGCGCTGGCCGAGCGGAACGACGTCAAGACAGCGGACGTGGACGACGTGATCTGGGGAACATCGACGCAGCAGGGCAAGCAGGGGCGCGATCTTGCGCGCATGGCGCTGCTCGATGCGGGGTATGACACGCGGGCGTCTGGCGTGACGATCGACCGGTTCTGCGGCTCGGGCATTTCCTCGGTGAACCTTGCGGCCTCGACGGTGATCTCCGGCATGGCGGACCTGGTGGTCGCGGGCGGCACGGAGATGATGAGCTATACGGCGGCCATCGCCGATCCGAAGTCGCCGCCCTTCATCGATGCCGGCAACACCCGCCTGCGCGCGCGCCATCCGCAGAGCCATCAGGGCGTATGCGCCGATGCCATCGCAACGCTGGAAGGCATTTCGCGCGAAGACCTCGACGCACTCGCGCTGGAAAGCCAGGTGCGGGCGGACAAGGCCATCCGCGACGGCCGGTTCAATCGCAGCGTCGTGGCGGTTCACAAGGAAGACGGATCGCTGGCTCTGGATCGCGAGGAGTATCCGCGCCCGCAGACGACTGCCGAGGCGCTGGCGGGGCTGAAGCCGGCGTTCGAAGCGATGGCGGAGTTTGCGCTGAACGAGCAGGGCGAAACGTATGGTGGGCTGATCCGCCAGGTCTATCCGGACCTGAAGATCAAGCATGTGCACCATGCGGGCAACTCGTCGGGCGTTGTGGATGGCGCGGCGGCGATCCTGTTGGCCTCACCCGATTATGCGAAGGCGAATGGCCTGAAGCCGCGGGCGCGCGTGGTGGCGATGGCGAACATGGGCGACAGCCCGACGCTGATGCTGAATGCGCCTGTGCCGGCGGCGCAGAAGGTGCTGAAGAAGGCGGGCCTCACGGTCGATGACATCGACCTCTGGGAGATCAACGAGGCGTTCGCCGTCGTGGCGGAGAAATTCATCCGCGACCTGAAGCTGAACCGCGACAAGGTGAACGTGAATGGCGGCGCGATTGCGCTCGGCCACCCGATCGGCGCAACAGGCTCGATCCTGATCGGCACGGTGCTGGACGAGCTGGAGCGGCGTGACCTCAAACGCGGCCTCGTGACGATGTGCGCGGCGGGCGGCATGGCCCCGGCGATCATCGTGGAGCGGATGTAGAGCGCACCTGCCTGAGTTGACAAATCAGCTCCGGAAGGCCAGCGCCTTGCGGCATGAAAAGCCGCCGCTTCTCAGTTGCGCCGATGATGGACTGGACCGACCGGAATTGCCGGGCGTTCCATCGGCATCTGTCGCGGCATGCGCTGCTGTTTACAGAGATGGTGACGGCGGATGCGGTGATCCATGGCGATCGCGAGCGCCTGCTCGGTCATGACCAATTCGAGCATCCGGTGGCGTTGCAGCTGGGTGGGTCGGAGCCGGACAAGCTGGCTGAGGCGGCGCGGATCGGGGCGGAATTCGGGTATGTCGAGATCAACCTGAATGTGGGGTGCCCGTCGGAGCGCGTGCAGTCGGGAGCGTTTGGCGCGTGCCTGATGCGCGAGCCGGAGCTGGTGGCGGACTGCCTGTCGGCGATGCGCGCGGCGGTGAAGGTTCCGGTGACGGTGAAACACCGGCTGGGCGTCGATGACGATGACCCGTGCGAGCGGCTGTTCACGTTCGTGGAGACGCAGGCGAAGGCGGGGACGAACGTGTTCTACGTTCATGCGCGCAAGGCATGGCTGAAGGGGCTGTCGCCGAAAGCGAACAGGGAAATTCCGCCGCTGGATTACGAGATCGTGGCGGAGCTGAAGCGGTCGCGGCCGGATCTGGAGATCAGCCTCAATGGCGGGATTGCGGAGCTGGAGACGGCGGAGCGCGAGCTGCAGCGCGTCGATGGCGTGATGCTGGGGCGGGCGGCGTATCACGAGCCGGCTTTGCTGCTGCAGGTTGATCGCCGGATCTATGGCGATGCGGGACCGATGCGGACAGCGGATGAAGCCGCGCGCGATTTCCGGCCATGGATATTGAAGCGACTGGAGCAGGGCGCGGGGCTGCATTCCATCACGCGACATATGCTGGGCCTGTTCGCGGGGCGGCCGGGCGCGCGGATGTGGCGGCGGATACTGTCGGAGAAGGCGCCGGGCGCGCGGGGCGTCGAAGCCATTCGTGCGTATGACGAAGCGCTGGCGGCTGTGCGGCCAGTGGGCGTGGCGGCAGAATAGGCCGCCTTACTGCCGGATGATGATCGCGCTGGGCGTCACGTCCCAGCCTTCGAGGCGGTTGAGGAAGCTCATGCCGAGGAGGGAGTATTCGAGGCCTTCTTCCAGCACGACGCCGGAAACATCTTCGAGTTCGACGCCATCGATCTCGATCTTCTTGATGTTGACGATGCCGGCCTTCACGCGGCCGGAGGCGGTGCGGACATCGACGGAGCGGACGAGTTTGTCGGTGTTGACGCCGATCTTGCGAGCGTCTCGGCGGTTGAGCGAGATCATGGTCGCGCCGGTGTCGACCAGGAATTTGACGGTTGAGCCGTTCACGCGGGCGGTGGCCCAGTAGTGGCCGTCGGCTTCCTTGCGCAGCGACGCGACGCGGATCTGGTGGGGGGTGATCTTGGCGTATTCGGGTTCGGCGCTGGCCTCGGCGACGGCCGGCGTGGCGGCCAGGTCGTCGTCCTTGATCGACTCACGCATCGACACCAGCCCGAGGGCCGCTGCGCCGAACAGCGCGATCGCTGGAAACAGGGCCTTCTTCACTGGGGCCGACTCCCACCCGGGGCTGCAGGCGCAAGCCCCTCATAGCAGATAAAGTTCTGCCGAAGAACAAACGCCAGCAGGCGGATTTTGGTTCAACCCAGCTTTCCGGCGGCCTTCAGGGCGTCGATCCGGGGCGAGAGCAGAGTGAGGATGTGGTCGCGTTCGGCGTCGGAAAACCTCGCCCAGCGCGCGATTTCTCCCAGAGTCCGCCCGCAGCCGAGGCAGTGGTTGGACTGGCCATCCACCACGCAGACCTTGATGCAGGGGGTTTTTATGGGCTGGTGCATGGAGTGCAGCTTAACCGCTTCCGCGGGAGAACGCACCCTGACGTAACGTCAAAGGGACCTCGCGTCCTTGGGCAAAACAGCTTGACGTACCTCACGTAAACGGGAGCATGCGGGCCGTGATTTGCCATCAGACTCAGGTTTCCCCTGCGTCAATAACATCCGCCGGAGGCCGCCATGGACGTCCAGTTCACCCCCGAAGAGATCGCTTTCCGGAACGAGGTGCGGACTTTCCTCGAGAACGACTATCCGGCCGAGCTGCGTGGCAAGTTCTCGCGTGACGAGTACTCGAAGGAAGACTTCCTGCTGTGGCAGAAGACGTTGTTCAAACGCGGGTGGGGCGCCCCGGCCTGGCCGAAGAAGTTTGGCGGCACCGGCTGGACGGCGACCCAGCGCTACATCTTCCAGGAAGAGTGCGCGCGCGCCGAGACGCTGCCGATCCCGCCGTTCGGCATGGCGATGCTGGCGCCGGTGATCATGGCGTTCGCCAATGACGAGCAGAAAGCCCACTACCTGCCGCGCATCATCGATGGCACCGACTTCTGGTGCCAGGGCTATTCAGAGCCGGGCGCCGGTTCCGACCTTGCCTCGCTGAAGACGAAAGCTGTTCGCGAGGGCGACCACTACATCATCAATGGCCAGAAGACCTGGACCACGCTCGGCCACTTCGCCGACTGGATCTTCGTTCTCTGCCGCACCGACCCGACGGCGAAGAAACCGCAGGAAGGCATCTCCTTCATCCTCGTCGACATCAAGACGCCGGGCGTTGAAGTGCGCCCGATCATCACGATGGATGGCGGGCATGAGGTCAACGAGACCTGGTTCACCGATGTGAAAGTCCCGGTCGCCAATCTCGTCGGCAAAGAGAATGAGGGCTGGACCTACGCGAAGTACCTTCTGGCGCACGAGCGCACCGGCATTGCCGGTGTCGCGCGTTCCAAGAAGGGCATCGAGCGCCTGCGCGAGATCGCTTCGGTTGAGCTCGATCAGGGCCAGCCGATCATTCGCAACGCCGACTTCGCCAAGAAGATCTCCGAACTCGAGATCGACCTGACGGCGCTGGAATACACCGAACTCCGCACGCTCGCTCGCGAGAGCCGTGGCGAGGGCCCGGGACCGGAATCCTCGATCCTCAAGATCAAGGGCACCGAGATCCAGCAGCGCATCACCGAGCTGACGCTGGAAGCCGTCGGCGTCTATGGCGCGCCGTATTTCCGCGGCTTCCCGCAAGATGGCGACAACCAGCACCCGATCGGGCCGGACTACGCGCACCTGACGGCGCCGATGTACGCCAACATGCGCAAGACCTCGATCTATGGCGGCTCGAACGAGATCCAGCACAACATCATCGCGAAGATGGTGCTGGGGCTGTGAGCGCAGCGGGAGGGCGGATTGTTAGAGCCGGCCTCCTTGCGATCTCTTGCTTTATTCTTGGCGGTCCGGCGCACGCCTTGTGTTTCGTTTGGGATCCATCCGCGCCGGGCGGATATCGCGACGATGGATCCGGCTACCGCTCGATTCCGATTGAAGCGGAGTTCAAACGGGCCTTCGTCGTGGTGACGGCGAAGGTGCGTTCTGTTCGAAACATACCCGACGGCGATCTGGTTGCATTCGTGAAGTATGAAGTCGTACCAACCGAGATACTCAAAGGGCCAGAGCTAGGCGCTTTCACTATCGTGGACGAGAACGATAGCGGCCGCTTCCCAATGGATCGGGGGAAATCCTACCTCCTGTTTGTGACGGCATCGGGCGGGGTTTCCGAGGTCAATAGTTGCGGATGGTCCGATGAACTTTCAGCTGCTGGTGAAACCCTGCGGCGTGTGAGAGGCTTGGCGGAAAGCAGGTAGCTCCCAAAAGAGGAGTGCTCGGGAGGGTAGAATGTCCGCAGCAAGCGTCGGCAATTTCAGCATCTGGCTTCTGATCGCCCTCCTGTCCGTGGGGGTAGGGGGATACGCGCTCTACCATGTGGCGACCTTTTACGCGCATGTCCCCAGCGGCGTGATGGACAACGCCAACCTCAAGCCTATCGGGATCGAGACGCACATCGCCGCTTCCGGCGTTGCGATGATCCTGGGCGCGTTCCAGTTCTCGAAAACACTCCGTCGCAAGGCGCCGACCATTCATCGCTGGATGGGCTACGGGTATGTCATAGCCTGCACCGTCGGCGGCCTCGCCGGCGGCGCCATCGCGCTCGGCTCCACCGCCGGGCCGATCGCGGGCTGGGGCTTCCTCATGCTGGCCGTCTGCTGGGTGCCGTTCACGCTGCTGGCGTTGCGGGCGGCGATGAAGAAGGATTTCGTGGCGCACGAGCGCTGGATGATCCGGTCGTTCGCGCTGACATTCGGCGCCGTGACGCTGCGGATCTACCTGCCGATCGTCGGGATCATGGATTGGGACTTCCTGACGGCCTACCGCATCATCGCCTGGGCGGCCTGGGTGCCGAACCTGATTGTGGCCGAGTTGTTCATCGCCACCCTCCGCAAACCCCGGCGGCCCAAGGCCGCCGCCGCGCCGACGCCCGCCTGATCACAGTTGCAAGAAAGAAATGGCGGCCTAGAAGGGTCGCAAGGAGACCGACCACATGGATTTCAACTTCACCTCCGAACAGGACATGCTGCGCGACACGGTCGCCAAGCTGGTGGCGCAACAGTACGACTTCGACACGCGCCGCAAGGTCGCGAAATCGGAAGCGGGCTGGCGTCCTGAAATGTGGTCGCAATTCGCCGAGCTTGGCCTGCTCGGCGCCTCCTTCACGGAGGCCGAGGGCGGCTTCGGCTCCGGCCCGATCGAGGCGATGATCATCTCCGAGGAATTCGGCAAGGGCCTCGTCATCGAGCCTTACCTGCAGACCGTTGTGATCGGCGGCAACTTCTTCCGCCACGGTGGCACGGACGCGCAGAAGGAAGAGCACATCGCCGGCATCATCGGCGGCGAGACCCGCTTCGCCTTCGCCTATTCCGAACCGAAATCGCGCTACGACCTCCATGATGTTGCGACGACGGCGAAGAAGGATGGCGCGGGCTACACGCTGAACGGCCACAAGGCTGTGGTGATCGGCGCGCCGTTCGCGACGCATCTGATCGTTACGGCGCGCACCTCGGGCGGCCAGCGCGACACGGGCGGCATCTCGGTGTTCATCGTGCCGAAGGGCGCCAAGGGCGTGACGACGCGCGACTATCCGACGGTCGATGGCCTGCGCGCGTCGGAAGTCTATTTCGAGAACGTGTCGGTTGGCGCGGATGCCGTGATCGGCAAGGTCGATGGCGGCCTGCCGCTGGTCGAGAAGGTGGTCGACAATGCCATCGCTGCGCTGTGCGCCGAGGCCGTTGGCTGCTTCAAGGTTCTCAACGAGGCGACGATCTCCTACGCAAAGCAGCGCAAGCAGTTCGGCCAGCCGATCGCCAACTTCCAGGTCCTGCAACACCGCATGGTCGACATGTTCATGGCGGCCGAGCAGGCGACCTCGATGACCTTCATGGTCACGCTGAAGCTCGACGAGAGCGACAAGGCCCGCAAGATGGCGGCCTCGGCGGCCAAGGTGCAGGCGGGCAAGGCCGGCAAGCTGGTCAGCCAGGACGCCGTGCAGATCCACGGCGGCATGGGCATGACCGACGAACTCAATGTCGGCCACTTCTTCAAGCGCGTGACGATGATCGAAAGCCAGTTCGGCAACACCGACTGGCACCTGCGCCGTTATACTGAACTCGCGAACGGCTGAGGCTGTTTCCGGAGGGGGCGATGGCGGAAGCGGCGATCAGATGGACCGCCGTCGCCTTTGCCCTGACGCTCGGCGGCTTGTTGGTGCTGGCTTCCATCACCAACCGGTGGCCAACAGTCGTCGTTGTTCGCAACGAGGTGGAAGACGCTCGATGCGCCGTTTCATTCAGTGACGGGTTCACCTGGAACATCGACCTTCGTCGGGGCGAGGAGAAGTTCTGGCTTTTCGTATTCGGGCCGCCTGACAGCGCGGAGGCCAGCTGCTCCACGCCGACGCGCACGTTTCACGACGGCAAGTCGTTCACTTGCGGTGGGCAGCCGCCTTTTGCGTTCGAGGAGAAATTCATCATTGAGGCGGACTCGCGTTTAGATGAGTTCTGCGTCATGGCCTCGCTGACTGCGGGAGCGCAAACGTGATAGCTGCCGTTGGAAAATTCCTGCTCGCGGTCGCGATGGGCGCGGTCGCGATCATCACGGCCATATGCGCTGTCACGGGACGATGGCCGTCGATGGTGGTGGTGGAGTCGCGACTAGCGGCTTCTGAATGTTCGTTTGCCTTCAGCGACGGCTTTACGTGGGAGGTCGACCTGAAGCCGGGTCAGGAGCGTTTCTGGCTGTTTGTGCTGGGGAGGCCGGAGAAAGTTGCCGTGACCTGCGTGGCCGGGAACCAGAAGGTGGAGCGCATCCACTACTTCTGCAACGAGGCTTTCAGGCAGTCGGTGGTGATCAGCGCGGAGAACAAGCCGGACCCCTGTATCGCGCGGTGAGCCGTGCCGTTCACGTATCCCTGAACGCCGCGACGGCGCGCCAGGATGACAGCGGCGGTTTTGCCCGCTAAGCGCTAGGCCAAATACAACACGACTCCGGGAGAGCCACATGATCACGCTCGAGAAAAAAGGCCCCATCGCGATCCTGACGCTGAACCGTCCGGACGCCATGAATGCGCTGGGCGAGCCGGGCGATGGCCAGGCGGTGAAGGACGTGTGTGACCAGATCAATGCGGACAAGTCGCTGCGCTGCGCGATCCTGACCGGTGCGGGCAAGGGCTTTTCGGCCGGCGGCAATGTGAAGGCGATGCGCGACCGGGTCGGCTCGTTCGCGGGTAGCCCGGCGGAGGTGCGCGATAACTACAAGAACGGCGTGCACATGATCGTGCGCGCACTCTACAATCTCGAAATTCCGCTGATCGCGGCGGTGAATGGCGCGGCGGTGGGGCTTGGCTGCGACGTCGCCTGCATGGCCGACATCCGCATCTCGTCCGACAATGCGCGCTATGGGGTGACGTTCCTGAAGGTCGGTCTGATCCCCGGCGATGGCGGCGCGTGGTTGCTGCCGCGCGTGATCGGCATGAGCCGTGCGTGCGAGCTGCTGTTCACGGGCAACCTGATCGACGCGAAGACGGCGCTGGAATGGGGCCTCGTCTCGAAAGTCGTGCCGGGTGACCAGCTGATGGGCGAGGCGATGGCGCTGGCCGAGTCGATCGCGAAACAGCCGCCGCATTCGCTGCGCGTGGCCAAGCAGCTGCTGCGCCACGGCACGCAGGCGACGTATGACACCGTGATGGAAATGTCGGCGGCCGCGCAGGGCCTGATGCACCACACCAAGGACCACGAGGAAGGTGTTGCTGCCATCCTCGAAAAGCGCGAGCCGGTGTTCAAGGGCGAGTAGGCGCTACGCGCAGGCGGGAGGTCTATGGCATGAGGCTGGTGATCGCCATCCTCATTTGTGTCGCCATGGTCGCGACCGTCGGTTTCACGTGGTTTTTCCTGTGGTGGCAGCATGAGTACACCGTCGGCATAGACGTGAATTACAATGCGGTGATACCTGCCGCTGCCGTGCTGGTCGTCGGCGGGATTATGCTCGCGCTCCTGCTACGCCGCCGGTCCCGCAACCGCTGATCCCGAGAGCGTGACTTCCGGGCACGGTGACATTTCCCCGGCGCTGCCTATGCTGCTCCGCAACAGACGCCATAGGCGCACGCGACTTCCGGAGGAGATACATATGAGCCCGATCCGCTTCACCGCGACTGCTATTGCGGCAGCCCTGCTGCTTGCGCCCGCCGCCCTTGCGCAGGCCGGTGGCTACACGCCGCCCCGCGCCGCCGATGGCAAGCCGGACCTGCAGGGGTTCTGGGTCAACACCTCGCTGACCAGCCTCGAGCGTTCGGGCCAGTTCAAGGAACTCGCGATCCCGCCGGAGCAGGCCGCGAAACTCGAAGCCGGTCGCGCCGCTGCCGATGCGCGCTCTGCGCTGCCGACCGACCCGAACTCCGGTGCGCCGACCAAGGGGCAGGACGTGGGCGGCTATAACAGCTTCTATGTCGATGCCGGCACGCACTACGCGACCATCAAGGGCGAGAAGCGGTCGTCGTGGATTGTTGACCCGCCGAACGGCAAGATCCCGTACACGCCGTCTGGCCGGAAGGCTTTCGACGACGGTCTGCACTTCGTTCGCAACACGTTCGACGGTCCCGAGACGCGGCCGATGGCCGAGCGTTGCCTCGTGGGCTTTGGCTCCACGGGCGGGCCGCCGATGATCAACGTGATGTACAACAACACGTACCAGTTCGTGCAGACGGGCGACTACGTGCTCATCAATGTCGAGATGAACCACGACGCGCGCATCATCCCGCTGGGTGAGTCCAACACCGAAGTCTACCAGTGGCTCGGCCGCTCCAAGGGCCGCTGGGACGGCGACACGCTGGTTGTCGAGACGACGAACTTCAACCCGGGCGAGAGCCTGCGGACATTCTTCTCGGCCAGCTACCTGCTGTCGGCCGACGCGCACGTTACCGAGCGCTTCACCCGCGTCAGCGACACGGAAATTCTCTACGAGTTCACCGTCAACGATCCGAAGCTGTTCACCCAGCCGTGGAAGGCTGAGATGGTGTTCAACCGTTCGCCGAAGCCGGCGTACGAGTATGCGTGCCACGAGGGCAACCATGCGCTGCCGGGCATCCTGGCGGGCGCGCGCGTGAACGATACGCTCGGCCTCACCAACTACGCGGAAGAGAGCGAGTAATCCGGTCTCTCTTTTGGTGTTAGGCGATCTGCAACGCCTTGAGCACGGCCATCTGGTCGAAGTAGGGGCGCTCGCAGAGGATCTTGTCCGAGCCGGGCGTGAATTCGAACGTCGCGGCCATGCGGACGCGGAAGGGACGGCCCGTAGGCGGGATCGTCTTGTCGCCGATCTTCAGCGGGCCGGAGTGTGTTCCGGTCAGCCAGAATTCCACCAGCACTGTCTCCCCGCCATGGGCGATCGAGATGATCTCGTTGCCCTGGTCGGGGAAGGGCGTGCGCGAGGCGGCAAAATAGGCGCGGACGGCGGCTTCGCCATCGAACACCTGTCCGGTGCCATACATTTCGTAGCGGGGATGGTCGAAGGTTGCGATCACGGCGTCCCATTCATGGGTGATCTCCAGCGCCATGTGGCGCTTCACGGTGTCGATGCGACGGGTAGCCAGATCATCCGCCATGACGGCTTTCCTTAGGGATCAAGAGACACGAAGAGGCAAGGTGGCAGATGACAACTGCGCTGTAACCCCTATTCTGTCCGCAAAGACGGAGGAAAAGATGATTGGTGCGGTTGCCGAACTCACGGTGAAGGAAGGCTCGCAGGCGGACTTCGAGAAGGCCGCGAAGGAGCTTGAGGCGGCAGTGAACGCCAATGAGCCGGGCGTGCTGTACTACAAGCTGTTCAAGGTGCAGGGCGCCTCGAACAAGTACATCTTCATGGAGCAGTACGCGGACGCCGCCGCCGTCGAGGCGCATCGCGGCTTCGAGCACTTCAAGCGCCTCGGCCGCGCCATGGGCCCGTTCCTCGATGGCGCTCCGGTTGTCACTCGCATGGACAAGGTGGTCTGATCATGGATCTCGAATTCACCGCCGACGAGCTGAAGTTCCGCGACGAAGTCCGCGTCTGGATCGCCGAGAACTACACCGACGATCTCAAGCGCCGCATGGAGCTGACCAAGAACGGGTCGCTCGATGAGACGCACCAGAAGGCCTGGCTGAAGAAGCTCGCCGACAAGGGCTGGCTCGTCACCAACTGGCCGACCGAGCATGGTGGCCCCGGCTGGAACCAGACGCAGAAATACATCTACGAGATGGAGATGTCTCTTTCCGGCGCTCCACGCATGAGCTCGATGGGCGTGCGCATGTGCGCCCCCGTCATCATGAAGTTCGGCACGGACGAGCAGAAGAAGAAATTCCTGCCGCCGATCCGCAACTCCGATGTCTGGTGGTGCCAGGGCTATTCCGAGCCCGGCTCGGGCTCGGACCTTGCCAGCCTGTCGATGAGCGCCAAGCGCGAGGGCGATCACTACATCCTCAACGGCTCGAAGACGTGGACGACCTACGCCCAGTGGGCCGACTGGATCTTCTGCCTCGTCCGCACCTCGAAGGAAGACAAGAAGCAGAATGGCATCTCCTTCATCCTCGTTGACATGAAGTCGCCGGGTATCACCATCTCGCCGATCAACACGCTGGATGACACGCCGGTGGGCGATCAGGAGATCAACTCGGTCTTCTTCGACAACGTGAAAGTGCCGGTCGAGAACCGCATCGGCGCCGAAGGCGAGGGCTGGACCTGCGCCAAATACCTGCTGACGTTCGAGCGCGGCTCGGCCTATGCCCCGGGCAATCTCAATGCGCTGCAGAAGGCGCGGCGGATCGCGAGGATGGAAACTGCCGGCGGTCGTCCGCTGCTGGAAGATCCGGATTTCGCGCGCAAGCTGGCTGACCTCGAAATCCAGATCGAGGCGCTGGACGCAACCGAGCGCCGCATCTTCGACAAGCTGTCGTCCGGCCAGTCGGTTGGCGCGATGTCGTCGCTGATGAAGACGCGCGGCTCGGAGATCGGCCAGAAAGTGACGGAGATCGTGCTGGAAGCCGCCGGTGTCTACGGCAACCCGTTCGTGCAAGACACGTATGCCCACCTCGAAGGCCGCTCGAACGAGCCGCTGCCGGCGCCGGAACACCTCGTCACGTCTGCGGGGAGCTATTTCAATAACCGCAAGACGTCGATCTACGCGGGGTCGAACGAGATCCAGCGGAACATCATGGCGCAGATGATTTTGGCTGGGTGAGGGCCGGTCAGCGCGACACGCGTGTCGCGCTGACGATTTGGTCCGGCGGACCAAATCGAGTGACGAACGCCCGAGCGCAAGCGGGTGAGGTGGCTCGGCGCGCGGCGCCGAGACGGAGGGGGCTGCATGCGTTTGATGTTGATCTTGCTTGTCGCCATTTCATGCGTCGCGTGCGTTAGCGCGCCAGAGCATACAGCACTGCCGAACCCGCTGGCCAAGCTTAAGCCGGGCGAAGTCGTTTCCGTACATGCAGCCTATCAGATGCTTGCCGATCGTCCTGCGCTTGGGCCAGGCGATATCGTGATTACCTGCAGCGATTGCCGTCAGCAGTATCGCTACGTCAGATGTACCATGGTGAGCGCCGCTATCGACCAATTCGTGCAAACTGCAGCGCTGGCGCGGCCGCTCGTCTCAATCGGTCAGCCTGCTGAACTGCTCTACTTTCTGGATATCGAGTTCGGCGAGGGACCGCCGCTGTCCGGATACCTCTTTGCCAACGGAGAGATGCACCTCGCCAACAACGCGCCGTCGTTCGTTGACGGGCGTGCTTACCTGCTGGATCAGGCGGCCCTGAAATCTATGCTGGCCTTAATCAAAGGCCCGAAGTGGACGTGCGACAAGACAATCATCACGGATATGGAGTTTGCCTTTCCCGTCCTTGTCAGCCCAGCGCAATCCCAATGATGGCTGCCGAAAAGCCTTCAGGGTCCCGCCGATGAAAGCGCCAAGAGCCGCACCGACAACGGCCGATGATCTCCTCTCCATCCTAGATCACCCGCTCGCCGTCGAGATCGCCACTGTCCGCAAAGCCATCCTCGCCTCTGACACCTCCATCACCGATGGCGTCAAATGGAACTCCCTCTCGTTCCAGACGACGGACTGGTTCGCCACCGTGAACCTGCGCTCGCGCGACAGCCTGCAACTCGTGATGCACCTCGGCGCCAAGGTCGGCAAAGAGGCCCCGACCGATGCCATCGCGGATCCCAAGGGCCTGCTCAAATGGCTGGGGAAGGACAGGGCGATCGCCACGCTGGGAACCGGGGCGGACCTCAAGGCCGCGCTCCCCGCCTTCAAGGCCATCGTGAAGGCCTGGATCCGCTACGTCTGACCGGGGTGGGCAGCCCAAGTTGCGATTAACCCCGGCTGGGGTAAACTCTGCGCCGTCAGACGAGGAATCCGCCCATGGCCGACGATCTCAAGAACATCCCCGGCGCCTCTCATGAAGAGCCGATGGGCCGGGCCGAATTCTCGGCTTTCACCAACGCGACGGCGGAAGACTGGCAGAAGATCGGGGCGGCCAATTCCGTGTTTGCCAAGAGCCATGTCGACCGGCTTATCACTCACCTCAACCTGCTGAAGGGCGATTGCGGCGGGTTCCCGGTGGACCGGCTGGAGCACTCGCTGCAGACCGCCACGCGGGCGCACCGGGCCGGGATGGACGAGGAATATGTCGTCAGCGCGCTGCTGCACGACATCGGCGACACGTTGGGCGTGTTCAACCACCCGGATATCGCCGCGGCGATCCTCCGCCCCTTCGTGTCTGACGCCAACCTGTGGATGGTGCAGAACCACGGGATATTCCAGGGATACTATTTCTTCCACCACCTGGGTCTCGACCGGAACATGCGCGACCAGTTCCAGGGGCATCCGTATTATGAATACACGGCCCAGTTCTGCCACCTGTTCGACCAGCCGGCCTTTGACGGGGCCTATGATACGATGCCGCTCGACGCCTTTGTGCCGATGATGCATCGCGTGCTGGATAAGCCGAAACAGTCGATCTACCTGCGCAAGGCCACCAACGAAGCGGCCTGGTAGGGCGGCGGATACGCCTGCCGGGCAGGCGGTGTTCCCTGTATTCCCCAGCGAGGATGACTGTGGCGGCCGAGGGCCGCATCACGGACGCTTGAGCGCAGCCCCGGCGCTGCTAGGGTCCGGCCACGGGGTCGCCTGTCGATGCGAGGTCTGGAGTTGATACGTAAGCCGTTCGTGCTGGGCGTTGCCGCCCTGCTGGCCGCGTCTGTCGTCGTGGCGTCCGTCGCCATGGCGGACGAGGGCATGTGGACGTTTGACAGCTTCCCTACCGCCAAAGTGAAACAGCTTTATGGTTGGGCGCCGGACGCCAAGTGGCTGGAGCGTGTGCGCAAGGCATCGGTGCGGCTGGAGGGCGGGTGTTCGGGCGCGGTGGTGTCCAAGGATGGTCTGGTGATGACCAATCATCACTGCGTCAGCGACTGCACGGTCGCGCTGTCCAGCCCGGGCAATGACTATGCGGACGACGGGTTCTACGCCTTTGCGCGCAAGGACGAGAAAATCTGCCCCGGCTTCGAGGCGTCGATCCTGCAATCCACGACGGACGTTACGGAGCGGGTGAAGACGGCGGCGGCGAAGGGGACGGTTGCCGAGGCGCCCACGCTGCGCGCGACAGAGATCGCCACGATCGAGCGGGATGCCTGCAAGGGCGATGAGCGCAAGCGTTGCGATGTGGTGAACCTGTTCCGTGGCGGGCAGTACAAGCTTTATGTCTACGACCGGTTCGACGATGTGCGCATTGCCTTTGCGCCCGAGCAGCAGGCTGCGGCCTTTGGCGGCGATCCGGACAATTTCAACTTCCCGCGCTATGCGCTCGATATGGCGCTGCTGCGTCTCTATCGCGATGGCAAGCCGGTGACGTTTGCCGATCCGCTGAAGCTTGATCCGGCTGGGCCCAAGGCTGGCGATCTGGTGTTTGTGCCGGGCCATCCCGGTTCGACTGAACGCCTGCTGACCAATGCGCAGCTCGCCTTCCAGCGCGACCAGTTCCTGCCGTGGCGGGTGGAGTACCTGTCTCAGCTTCGCGGCGCGTTAGTGAACGAAGGCACAAAGGGCGAAGAAGAAGCGCGGCAGGTGAGCGATACGCTGCATGGCATCGAGAACTCGCTGAAGGTGTTCAAGGGGCAGCGCGGCGCACTGGTGGAGCCGTCCTTCTTCGCGGTGAAGGTGGCTGAAGAGCAGAAACTGAAGGATGCGTTGGCGGCGAAGCCTGACCTGCGCGCGAAGTATGGCGATCCGTTCACGGATATGGCCGGCATCGTCGCGGCCCAGCAGCGGGTCTATCTGCCGTACAACATGCTGGAAACGCGTATGGGCGCAGGCTCTGTGCTGCTGTTCGACGCGCGCGTGCTGTATCGCGCCGCGACGGAGCGATCGAAGCCGGATGCCGATCGCCTGCCGGAGTTCGGGTCGGCGCGGATGAAGGCGCGCGAGGGCGCGGTGATGGCGGAGGCGGCGGTGCAGCCGGCGCTGGAAAAGCTGGAGATCGCGTTCTGGCTGGACAAGACGCGGGAGTATCTCGGGGCTGACCATGAGGCGGTGCGCGCCATGTTCGGCACGCGTACCTCGCAGGAGATCGCGGCCGACATCGTCGCCAATTCGCAGATCGCCGATGCGGGCTTCCGCAAGCGGCTGTGGAGTAACCCGGAGCAGGCACGCGGATCCAACGATCCGGCGATTGCGCTGGTGCGGACGATTGATGTGGCCGCCCGCGCGGCGCGCAAGGCCTATGAGACGCAAGTAACCGGCCCGACCTCGGTCGCCGCCGAGAAAGTCGCCGGCTTGAGATTTGATGTTCTGGGCCACGACATCTATCCGGACGCCAACTTCACGCTGCGCCTCTCCTATGGCGTGGTGCAGGGCTGGGATGACCCGGTTCATGGCCGGGTCGAGCCTTTCACGAAATTCTCCGGACTCTGGGGACGGGCGACGGGCGCTTATCCGTTCAACCTTGCCAGGCGCTGGGTTGGCGGAGAGGGCAAGCTGCCTGCCGACACACAGTTCGATTTCACGTCGACCAATGACGTGGTTGGCGGAAATTCGGGCTCGCCCGTGCTGAACAAGGAGGGCCGCATCATCGGCCTTGCCTTTGACGGCAATATCCACTCCACCGGTGGATCATATGGCTTCGACCCTCTGCTGAACCGCACGGTGTCGGTTTCCAGTCAGATGATCGTCGGGGCGCTTAAGAACATCTACGGCGCAAACGCGCTGGCGGACGAACTCGTAAAGTAATCTGGAAGAGGGCGGCGGGGCATGAACCTGGAATGGGGATGGGACAATGGACGGGCCATCATCGGCCTGTTCGTCATCACCGGCATCGCCTGGCTCCTGTCGGAGAACAAGCGGAAGTTCCCGTGGAAGATCGTGATCGGCGCGGTCGTGATGATGTACGCGTTCACGCTGCTGCTGTTCGGCGTTCCGGTCATCCGCGCGGGTCTTGATGGCATAAACGGTGGCATCAACGTCCTGATCGACGCAACGCGCGAGGGCACGTCGTTCGTGTTCGGGCCTGTGATCGGCAACCAGCAGGCGTGGGAGAATCTGGTCGGCTCGCCCGGCCCGATCTTCATCTTCCAGCTCCTGCCGCTGATCATCGTCATCGGCTCGCTGTCCGCGATCATGTGGCATTGGGGCGTTCTGAAAGTCATCACCAACGGTTTTGCCGTGGTGTTCCGGCGCACGATGGGGATGGGCGGGCCAACCAGCCTGTCTGTCGCCGCCAACATCTTCATGGGCCAGACGGAAGCCCCGCTGCTGATCAAGCCGTATCTGAAAGTGATGACGCGATCGGAGTTGCTGATCGTGATGGCCACCGGCTTCGCCACGATCGCGGGCTCGGTGCTGGTTGTTTACGTCACGCTGCTGCGGGACTCCCTGCCGGCGGTCGCCGCGCACCTGATCACCGTGTCGATCATCGCCTCTCCCGCCGCCGTGGCGCTGGCGATGGTGATGATCCCGGAGACCGAGGAGATCTCGAAATCCACCGGCGAGACGGATTTCAAATACCACTCGACCATGGACGCGTTTGCTTCGGGCGCGACCGACGGCATCGCCATCATCTGGAACATCGCGACGATGCTGATCGCCGCGCTGGCGCTGGTCTACATTGCCAACGCCGTGCTGGGCGCCATTCCGATCACCGTTCCATGGAACGGCGCTGACCAGAAACTCAGCCTCGACCTGATCCTCGGCTGGTTGTTCGCGCCGTTGATGTACGTCGCCGGCGTGCCGCTGGACGAGGCCGCCAAGGCAGGGACGTTTGTGGGCCAGAAGACGGTGTTCACCGAGTTCGTGGCGTTCATCAATCTCGGCGGCCCGCAAGGCGCGGACCTGACCGAGCGCACGCGCATGATCGTCACCTACGCGATCTGCGGCTTCGCCAACTTCGGCTCGATGGGCATCCTGATCGGCGGCCTGTCGATCATGTGCCCCGAGCGCCGGGCGGACTTCCTGTCCCTGTCGTGGAAGACGCTTTATTCGGGTACGCTGGCCACCATCATGGCGGCGGCGGTTGTGGCGTCGCTGCCCTATGGTCTGTTCGAATCGGCAAATGAGACAACTCTCGCGCCAGCCGTCGTCACGACCCCGGTCGAAGCGGTAACACCCGCGCCGGTGGAGCCGACGCCGGCTCCGGAGGCGGTGACCCCCACCGTCCCGCCACCCTCCAGCCCGATCACAACTCCGGCGCCGCCTGCGGAAACTGCCCCCACGGCGCCATCTGGGCAAACTCCGTAGTTTCCTTGCACTAGCCGGGCGTCCGGAAAGGCGTAAACAACGCCTAGAGGCGAACGCGCTTTACCCTCCAGCCCGGTCGGGGCTGTTGGGTTGGCGCGAAGAAAAGCCGGTCTGATGCGGGAGACAAACGTGCGGGCAGCGTACTCGGCGGCGAGCTGGATCAGCATGGCCATGGCGATGGGGGCGTTTGCCGCCCCCGCCATCGGCCAGGACGCGGCGGGGCCTCGTGTGACGCTGGCCGAGCCGGCGCCGGCGGATGCCGACGTGATCACGATCTACGGCGATCGCCTGTCCGATGATCCGGGCGCGTATTCGGTGATCGACGAAGAGACGATCGCGAACATCGCGGCGAACCACCCGGCCGAAATCCTCAACACGATCCCGGGCGTCAACGTGCAGATGAACTCCGGGCAGGAGTTGCTCATCGGCCTGCGTTCGCCGGTTCTGCCGGCTGGCGCGGGGCAGGGCTCGTTCCTGATCCTCGAGAACGGCATCCCGACGCGCGCGCCGGGCTTCGGCAACGTCAATGCGCTGTTCGAGCTGCATCACGAGACCGCCCAGGCGATCGAGGTCGTGCGCGGGCCGGGATCAGTGCGTTACGGCTCCAACGCCGTCCACGGCCTGATGAACTTCATCGACCCGGAGCCGGGCGATCAATCCGGCCACACGCTGACGGTCAGCGCGAACTCGCTGCAGCGGACGCGCGCCGATGCGACGGCCAACTTCACCACCAACGGCATCGACAACTGGGTCGGCCTCTCCGTGATGGACGATGGCGGCTGGCGCGATGCCTCCGGCGTCGATCAACAGAAGCTGACCTGGCGTTCGAAGTTCCGGGGAGAGAACTGGAACGCCGTCGCCACGCTGGCGGCCGTCAACCTCAACCAGGAGACGGCAGGCTTCATCCAGGGCCTCGACGCCTACAAGAACGAGAACACCGCCAGGACGAACCCGAACCCGGAAGCCTATCGCGACGCTTCGGTTGTACGCGCGAACGTGCGCTTCGAGACGGAGATCGGGCAGGACAAGCTGGTGATCACCCCGTTCGGCATCCGCCAGCGCATGAAATTCATCCAGCACTTCCTGCCAGACCAATCGACGGAAGAGAACGGCCAGGATTCGCTTGGCATCATGACGCGGTATGAATTCGGCCCGTCCGATTTCCGCTGGACGGTCGGCGCAGATATTCAGCTGGCCGATGGCTTCCTTACTGAGACGCAGACGCGCGCCAGCTTCGGCGGCCCGGTGGGCAACCCGACTTTCCCGCAAGGCGTCCACTACGACTATACCGTGCAGACCTGGACGACGGGCCTCTATGCCGAAGTCGATTGGGCGTTCGCGCAAGACTGGCGCCTGCTGGCCGGCGTGCGTGGCGAGTCCCACGCGTATGACTACCGCACCAACAAGGCGCCGGGCACCTATGGCCGCTTCCGCGTTGCGCCCAGCCGGACGGACGATTTCGAACTGCTGACGCCGAAAGTGGGCCTCACCTATGGCGGCTTCGACAACATGGTGCTGTACGCCAACTATGCGCGTGGCGAACGTGCGCCGCAGACGTCGGACCAGTATCGCCTGCAGAACCTGCAGACGATACAGCGTCTTGACGTGGAAACGCTGGACAGCTTTGAGGTTGGCGCGCGCGGTAAGCTGATCGGCATCGACTACGACGTCGCCGCCTACACGATGAAGAAGGACAACTTCTTCTTCCGCGACAGCGACGGCCTCAACGTGCCGGACGGCAAGACCGACCATGTCGGCGTCGAGTTGTCGTTGCGGGGCCAACTAGGTGAGGTGTTGGGCGGCACGCTCGGCTGGAACGGTACGACCAGCTGGTCGGACCAGACCTATGCGTTCAATCGCAACGTGGTTGTCGCCGCAGAAGACATCGTCGATGGCAACGAGATCGACACCGCGCCGGAATGGCTGGCGGACGCTGGCCTGTCGTGGGATTCGGGCCCGTTCTCGCTTGGGTTCACAGCGGAGTATGTCGGCGAGTACTTCACCAACGCCGCCAACACGGCAACGTATGATGGCCACCTGATCGGGCATCTGCGCGGCGCGTGGCGCTTCTCGGACCAGGTCGAGACGTTTGTCATCGTGCGCAACGTCACTGACGAGCGCTATGCCGACCGCGCGGACTTCGCGAACGGGCAGGATCGCTATTTCCCCGGCGAGCCGCTCAATGCGACGCTGGGCCTGCGGTTCAGGAACTGATCTCTGGAGCACCGGGCCCCCGCCCGGCAACGCGGCGCATAGCGACGCGATCTCTCAACTTTGGGCGTGATCGCGGCTTTGCCGCGACTGCCGGGCGGGGGCCCGGCGCTCCAGAGTGGACTACGCTGGCTCTTTCACCTTCACCCTGGTCTTCTCGAACTGCAGGACGCCGTCTTCGAGCGTGCCGCGGCGCAGGAGCTTGATGTCGCGGAAGTAGTTCTGGTTGAGCTTCCACGGCATTTTCGAGCCCTGTTTCGGGAAGCGCGAGATCGTACGTTGCACGTAGCCCGACGAGAAATCGAGCCACGGTTCTGTTGTGACATTCGGGTCGGTGTTGCGCGGTGTGGCCGAGGTGGCGCCTTGCGCATCCATGTGGTTCAGCAGGCGGCAGACGTACTCGCAGGTGAGGTCGGCCTTCAGCGTCCATGAGGCGTTGGTGTAGCCGAACACCGAGGCGAGGTTCGGCACGCCGGAATACATCATGCCTTTGTAGGTCAGCTGTTCGGACATGTTCACGTCCTTGCCGTCGACGCTGACTTTCATGCCGCCGAGAAAGAGCAGGTCGAGGCCGGTTGCGGTGACCACGAGGTCGGCGGGCAGCTCCTTGCCGGATTTCAGCTTCAGGCCGGTCTCGGTGAACGTCTCGATCTCGTCGGTGACGACTTCGGACTTGCCCTGCTTGATCGACTCGAACAGGTCCGCATCCGGGATCAGGCACATGCGCTGGTCCCACGGATTATAGCGCGGGGTGAAGTGCGAGAGGTCGTAGCCTTCCGGCAGCTGTTTCTTCGCCAGCTTGAGAATCCCTTCCTTCGTCTTCTCCGGTTTCTTGCGGGCGGTGTTGTAGAAGAACGCGCCCATCAGCACGTTGCGCCAGCGCGTGATGCCGTAGGCCATCTTTGCCGGAAGCCATTTGCGCATCCAATTGGCGAGCTTGTCCTCGGCGGGGCGCGAGACGACGTAGGTGGGCGAGCGCTGCAACATCGTCACGTGCTTCGCCGTCTTGCCGACTTCCGGGACGATGGTTACTGCCGTGGCGCCGCTGCCGATGACGACGACGTTCTTGCCGGCATGGTCGATGTCGCCGGTCCAGTGCTGCGGGTGGACGATGCGGCCCTTGAAGTTGTCCTGCCCGGCGAACACCGGCGCGTAGCCGGCCTCGTACCGGTAATACCCTGAGCACATCATCAGGAATGAGCAGGTGAGGGTGACCGGCTTGCCGTCATGCGTGGCCGTCACGGTCCAGCGCGCGGTCTCGCTCGACCAGTTGGCGGTGGCGACCTTGTGGCGATAGCGGATCTTCCGGTCGATGCCGGCCTCGCGGGCCGTGTCGCGCACGTATTTCAGGATCGAGGGGCCATCGGCGATTGCCTTCGCCTCGGTCCATGGGCGGAAGGCGTAGCCCAGCGTGTACATGTCCGAGTCGGAGCGGATGCCGGGATAGCGGAACAGGTCCCATGTGCCGCCGATGGCGTCGCGCTGCTCCAGGATCGCGTAGCTCTTGCCCGGGCATTCCTTCTGCAGCCACCACGCCGCGCCGATGCCGGAGAGGCCCGCGCCGACGATCAGCACATCAACATGCCCGTCAGGAGCGGCAGGCGTGGAAGATTGTGTCAGCGTGTCAGGCATGGCGCGGTCCTTTGCTCAGCAAGACGATCGGCCGTGTGACGCCTTGACGCTGTCAGGGCCGGACTAAACCAGACTTCGCCTTTGTGGAAAAGAGGCTGGCGCTGCCGCCTTTCCCGCCTCGCGTGGCGCGGGAGGGCGGACCGCGGTGTTCTGCCTTGCGCCCCAAGGGAAGCACCGTTTATCTGGCGCCTCATTTCGCTCAGGGGCCTCCCGAACCATGAAAGACATCGTCGAAGCGCTGGAGAAGAAGCGCCAGGATGCCCGTCTCGGTGGCGGCCAGAAGCGCATCGACGCCCAGCACGCCAAGGGCAAGCTGACCGCGCGCGAGCGGGTCGCCCTGCTCCTCGACGAAGGCTCCTTCGAAGAGTGGGACATGTTCGTGGAGCATCGCTCCCACGATTTCGGCATGGAGAACCAGCGCATCCCGGGCGACGGCGTCGTCACCGGCTGGGGCACGATCAACGGCCGCGTCATCTATGTGTTCTCGAAGGACTTCACCGTGTTCGGCGGCTCGCTCAGCCGCGCCCACGCCGAGAAGATCGTGAAGGTGCAGCAGGCCGCCATGAAGAACGGCGCGCCGCTGATCGGGCTGTTCGATGCGGGTGGGGCCCGCATCCAGGAGGGTGTTGAGGCCCTCGGCGGCTATGCCGACATTTTCCTCGAGAACGTACTGGCCTCGGGTGTCATCCCGCAGATCTCCGTCATCATGGGCCCGTGCGCCGGTGGCGACGTTTACAGCCCTGCGATGACCGACTTCATCTTTATGGTGAAGGACACGTCCTACATGTACGTGACCGGTCCGGACGTGGTGAAGACCGTCACCAACGAGATCGTCACGCATGAAGAGCTCGGCGGCGCGCGCGTACATGCGCAGAAATCCGGCGTGGTCGATGGCTCCTATGAGAACGACATCGAGACGCTGACGCAGATGCGCCGCCTTGTCGGCTTCCTGCCGCTGTCGAACCGCGAGAAGCCGCCGACCGTACCGACCTTCGATGACCCGGAGCGCGCCGAGCCGAGCCTGGACTCGCTCGTCCCCGCCAATCCGAACACGCCCTACGACATGAAGGAGCTGATCCAGAAAGTCGCCGACGAGGGCGACTTCTTCGAGATCGGCAAGGACTTCGGCAAGAACATCATCACAGGCTTCGGCCGCATGGAAGGCTCCACCGTTGGCTTCGTCGCCAACCAGCCGATGAGCCTCGCCGGCGTGCTCGACATCGATGCGTCGCGCAAAGCTGCGCGCTTCGTGCGCTTCTGCGATTGCTTCAACATCCCGATCATCACGTTCGTGGACGTGCCGGGCTTCATGCCGGGCACCAAGCAGGAATACGGCGGCCTCATCAAGCATGGCGCGAAACTGCTGTTCGCCTATGCTGAAGCCACCGTTCCGAAAGTCACCGTCATCACGCGCAAGGCCTATGGTGGCGCCTATGACGTCATGAGTTCGAAACACCTGCGCGGCGACGTGAACTTCGCCTGGCCGACGGCCGAGATCGCTGTGATGGGCGCGAAGGGCGCCGTGGAGATCATCTTCCGCGCCGACATTGGCGATGCCGAAAAGATCGCGGCCCGCACAGCCGAATACCAGAGCCGCTTCGCCAACCCGTATGTCGCCGCCTCCCGCGGCTTCATCGACGACGTGATCATGCCGCATAACACGCGCAAGCGCATTGTCCGGTCACTGCGCACGCTGAAGAACAAGCAGCTCAGCAATCCGCAGAAGAAGCACGACAACATTCCGCTTTAGTCGGAAATCTCACTCCGTCTGCGGCATCTGATCCAGCAGTTCACCTAGCGCCTGCATTGTCTGCGGGTCGTAGGATGTGCCGCTCAGCAGGCCGACCATTCTGGTGCTCAGGCTGATCCACTGGGGTGCGGCCGAACCGAACGCGACTTCGCGTTGATCTTCGGTCATCGCTTTCAGCGTCGCGGCGGGGGCGGCCATTTCGGCGTAGATCGCGGCCAGTTGCGGCTTCACGGCGTTGAGGCTGGCCTGATCCTTTGCAGTCTTGAGAAGCGCAACGGCCTTGTCGGCGCCTGCAAGATAGGCAGAGGCAGCGGGGTGGACCTCGCCGGTGGAGATGGCGTGGCCGATCGCTTCCAGCTTGGCGCGTTCTTCCGGCGTGATGTCGGGGTTGAGGCGCGCCATGGCGCTGGCCTGGCCAATGGCGGCGGCGAGCTTTTCAGCATCGACCTCACCATTGGGGCCCGCCATGCCGCCAAGCGAATCCGTCATCGCCTTCAGCGCGGCGGCCTGCTGTTCGGCGGCGATCTGCTCCGGCGTCTTCTGCGGCTGGCAGGCCGCCAGCGACATGGCGGCGGTGATTGCGACAAGAGCGGTGATGCGGATCATGGTTCCCTCCCGGAGTGCACACAATCTGCGCTGAACCGACACGCGCTTCAATTGCTTAATGCGGTTCGCCTGCAGCCAATGCCGCGACCGCGCAAAGCTGTCTCGCAAGCTCGTGTCTGCAGATCGCGCCAACTTCCCAACGCGCGAAGGGAACGCCCGGGTTTCACCTTGCCCTTGGCGTCAGGCCGTTGCAGCTTCCGCCCCGAGAACTGACCGTCACAAAGGCGGCGAGGGGAGCGAACGATCATGGCAACCGCACCGGCGGAGGGCTCGGCCCCCGCGGAGAAGCAGAACCAGGCACTGGTTATCGGCGCATCCAGCGTCGGCACCATGTTCGAATGGTACGACTTCTTCCTGTACGGGTCGCTGGTCGCCAACATCAACATGCATTTCTACACCGGCGTGAACGAGACGACCGGTTACATCCTGGCGCTCGCCACCTTTGCGGCGGGCTTCATCGTGCGCCCGTTCGGCGCGCTGGCCTTTGGCCGCATCGGCGACATTGTCGGCCGGAAGAACACCTTCCTCGTCACCATGATCATCATGGGCATCGCCACCTTCATGGTCGGCCTGCTTCCCGGCGCCGCCACGTTCGAGGCGATGGGGCCGGGCCTTGGCATCATCGCGCCGATCCTGCTGGTCGCGCTGCGCGTGCTGCAGGGCCTCGCCATCGGCGGGGAGTATGGCGGCGCGGCGACTTACATTGCCGAGCATGCGCCTCCGGGCCGCCGTGGCTTCTTCACCTCCTGGATCCAGATCACGGCCACCATCGGCCTGTTCGCCTCGTTGCTGGTTATCCTCGGCGTGCGTCAGACGATGTCGAAGGAAGCGTTCGACGAGTGGGGCTGGCGTATTCCGTTCCTGCTGTCGGCGGGCCTGCTGTTCGTGTCGATCTGGATCCGCCTGCAGCTCAACGAAAGCCCGGTCTTCCTCAAGATGAAGGAAGAGGCTGCGCTGTCTAAGGCGCCGCTGGCCGAGGCGTTCGGCAAATGGAAGAACGTGAAGTGGGTGTTCATCGCGCTGTTCGGCTGCGTGATGGGCCAGGCGGTCATCTGGTACACCGGCACGTTTTACGGCCTCACCTACATGAAGCAGACGCTGCGCATGGATGCGGCGCAGGCGGACATGATCGTGGCGATCTCGCTGCTGGTCGGCACGCCGTTCTACATCCTGTTCGGCTGGTTGTCGGACAAGATCGGGCGGCGCTACCTGATCCTTGCCGGCCTGCTGATCCCGGTGCTGACGTATTTTCCGTTGTTCCACATGCTGACGCAATCGGTGAACCCGGCGCTCTATGCCGCCGTGGATACTTCCCCAGTCGTCGTCCGCGCCGATCCTGCCACCTGCGCGCTGCAGTTCGACCCGGTGGGCAAGAACAAGTTCGACACCCAGTCGTGCGACGTCGCCAAGGCGCTGCTCGCCAAGTCAGGCGTCAGCTACAACACGGAAGCGACGCCTGCGGGGAGCGTTGCTGAGGTCCATATCGGTGGTCAGGTCTATGCCGCCCCGGACGTGGCGAAGATGGAGCCGGCCGAGCGCGTGTCGGCGATCTCCGCTTACAACGTGCAGGTCAGCGATGCGCTGAAGGCGGCGGGCTATCCGACCAAGGCCGATCCGGCGGCGGTCAATGTGGTCATGGTGGTCCTGTTGCTGTTCTTCACGCAGCTCTGCACGGCCATGGTCTACGGGCCGATGGCGGCGTTGCTGGTGGAGCTGTTCCCGGCGCGTGTGCGCTACACGTCAATGTCGCTGCCGTATCACATCGGCAATGGCTGGTTCGGCGGCCTGCTGCCCACCATCGCCTTTGCCGTGGTGGCGTCGACGGGCAACATCTATGCGGGCATCTGGTATCCGGTGATCATCGCCGGCATCACCTTCGTGGTCGCGCTGTTCTTCCTGCCGGAAACCTACAAGCGCGAGATTCACCACACCGAAGGCGCCGCCGACGGGAAGGGTGAGTTTTGAGCGAGCTCGGCCGGGTTGTTGCGTCCCTGCCGATCCCCGGTCCGTTGCAGGACAGAGTGAACGCCCTGTTCGACTGCATCGCGCCCGACCGGCATCTCAAGACGGATGAGGTGATCGACCTTGCCAACCAGCACCAGCCGGCGGGGCTTCTGGTCTCGCTCGGCATGCCGCTGCGGGCCGAGCACATGGCGCGGCTGCCGGCCAGCGTTCGCGTGATCGCCACCACCAGCGTTGGTTACGACCATATCGATGTAGCGGCCGCCAACGCGCGCGGTATCACCATCTGCAACACGCCGGACGTGCTGACGGATGCGACCGCGGACACCCACATGCTCTTGTTGCTGGGCGCGGCCCGGCGAGCGAAGGAGCACGTCCACAACATGGATGGCGGCTGGAAGATCCGGAACGGCTTTTTCCAGGGATTGGGCGTCGAGGTGACCGGCAAGACGATGGGCATCGTCGGCATGGGCCGCATCGGCCGCGCCGTGGCGGATCGGGCGCGCGCCTTCCGCATGCCGATCCTTTACCACAACCGAACACGGCTCGCGGCCGACCTTGAAAGCGGCGCGCGCTATTATGCGTCGCTGGAAGAGATGCTGCCGCATTGCCAGGTGCTCAGCCTCAACCTGCCGGGCGGGCAGGGCGTGCTGATGACGGCGGAGCGGTTTGCGATGCTGCCCAAGGGTGCGCTGTTCATCAACTCGGCGCGTGGGTCGTTGGTGGATGAAGAAGCGCTGCTGGCGGCGCTGAAGTCTGGGCAGGTCGGCGCGGCGGGGCTCGACGTCTTCCAGAAGGAGCCGGGCTTCGACACGCGGCTCAACGAGCTTGAGAATACGTTCCTGCTGCCGCACATCGGCAGCGCGACCATCGAGACGCGCATGGCCATGGCGTCGCTGGCGATCGATGGCATCGCGGCGGTCCTTGCGGGCAGGGCGCCGGATAACCGGGTGAACCTCTGACGGACGAGCGCCGCGTCTATCGGCGGGCGAATTCGTTTGGCTTGTGCTGTGACGGATCGAAATATCCATCCTGACGCTCGCCGTTGTTATGGGCGTGAGGCTTGGTCTTGATGCCGAACAGGCTGCGGAACCAGGTCGCGATAGCCCGGCGGAATTCCCATTTGCGGCGCAGGGCGGGGGTGGTTGGTGCGTCGTCTTCGCAGCGTGGCACCTGCATGTCGTTCATGCGCGGCTTGAGGCCCCGGATGAGGTCTTCCTCGATTTGGCGGCGCTCGGTTTCTGTCGCGACGCGCATGACATGGCGCTCCGTGGCGCCGAGGATCCACCAGGCCTTGCCCCATTTCTCGTGACCGACCAGGCGGCCGCGCAGGTTGGCGGCCTTGCCCACATAGAGCGCCTTCAGGAAGAAGCCGAAGCGGCGGCGGACAAACACGTAGATGCCGCCCGAGTCATTCGGGATGCCGTCCCGGGTAAGCGCGCATTTGAACGTGTAGGTGCGGCCGGATTCGCCGGTCCAGCCGTGCAAGCCGAAGAAGATCATGGCGGTCCGTCCTCTTGTCCCGACGCGGGGGGAATTGTTCAGAGCGCCGGTTAACGGGACCTGAAAATCCGGTACGGGGCACGGTTTCGCTCATCGGGGAGCATACCGGTCGCCCGAATGCAGCTCAGCGACGAGGCGTCGCCTGTTTCGGGGTGAGATTCGCCTTGACCGGGGGGCCGTGATGGTCACTTTGCCGTCACGATAAATGGGACTTCCCGGGGTAGTTGATGTTCTCGAAAATCCTGATCGCCAACCGTGGTGAGATCGCCGTCCGCGTGATCAAGACCGCCCGGCGCATGGGCATCAAAACCGTGGTCGTCTATTCCGACGCCGACGCCAGCTCGATGGCCGTGCAGATGGCGGACGAGGCTGTCCACATCGGCGGCTCCCCTGCGGCGCAGAGCTATCTCGTCCAGGACAAGATCGTCGACGCCGTGCGCAAGACCGGCGCGGAAGCCGTACACCCCGGCTTTGGCTTCCTGTCCGAGAACGCCGGCTTTGCCAAGCGCCTGCAGGACGAGAAGATCATCTTCATCGGCCCGAACCCTTACGCAATCGAAGCGATGGGCGACAAGATCACGTCGAAGAAGTTTGCCTCGGAGGCGGGCGTCAACACGGTGCCGGGCCATATGGGCCTGATCGCGGACTCGAAAGAGGCCGTGAAGATCGCGGACTCGATCGGCTATCCGGTGATGATCAAGGCGTCGGCGGGCGGCGGCGGCAAGGGCCTGCGCATCGCGTATAACGCTGCCGAGGCCAAAGAGGGCTTCGATGGCGCGCGGGCGGAGGCGATTGCCTCGTTCGGCGATGATCGCATCTTCATCGAGAAGTTCGTTGACCAGCCGCGCCACATCGAGATCCAGGTGCTCGGCGACAAGCACGGCAACATTGTCTACCTGAACGAGCGCGAGTGCTCGATCCAGCGCCGCAACCAGAAAGTGTTCGAAGAGGCGCCGTCGCCCTTCCTCACGCCCGAAACGCGCAAGGCGATGGGCGAGCAAGCGGTCGCGCTGGCCAAGGCCGTGAACTATGACAGCGCCGGGACGGTGGAATTCATCGTCGATGGCAGCCGCAATTTCTACTTCCTCGAAATGAACACGCGCCTGCAGGTCGAGCACCCGGTGACCGAACTCATCACCGGCTATGATCTCGTCGAGCAGATGATCCGCGTCGCTTACGGCGAGAAGCTCGCCATCAAGCAGAAGGACGTGAAGATCAACGGCTGGGCGCTCGAGTCCCGCATCTATGCCGAAGACCCGTATCGCGGCTTCCTGCCGAGCATTGGCCGCCTGAAGCGCATGCGCTTCCCCGCCGAGGGCAAGCTGGGCGAGGGGGAAGTCCGCATCGACACCGGCGTTCGCGAGGGCGACGAAATCTCGATGTTCTACGATCCGATGATCGCCAAGCTGATCACCCACGGCAAGGATCGCGCCGCCGCCATCGCCACGCACGTGAAGGCGCTGGAGCGCCTCGAAGTCAAAGGCATCCAGGACAACTCGCCCTTCCTTGCCGCCGTGCTGGATCAGGCGCGTTTCCAGTCGGGCAAGATCACGACGGGCTATATCAAGGAAGAATTCCCGAACGGCTTCAGTGGCGCGGCTGCTTCGCCGGACGTCGAGAAGGTGCTCCTTGCTGCGGCGACTTATGCAAACGTCCTGATGCGCACGCGCATGGCGGGAATTTCCGGCCGCATCGAGCCGGCGCGTCCGCAGCGCAAGGATTGGGTGGCGCTGGTCGGCCGCAAGCAGACGCCGCTGAACATCACCTGGCAGATGGGCGAGGCCGAAATCGAATTCGAAGGCGGCAAGAAGCATACACTGTCGACGGCGTGGAAGCCTGGCATGTCGATGATGGAGCTGGTGTTCGACAAGCAGACCTACGCGGTCTCGATCACGACAGCGGAAGAAGGGTTCGTGCTACGCCGCCTTGGCGTCGAGGCGCATGTGAAGGTCTGCACGCCGAAGCAGGCCGAGATGCATGCGCGCCTGCCGGAGAAGCAGAAGCCCGACACCTCGAAGCTGATCATGAGCCCGATGCCGGGGCTGGTTGTCTCGGTGGCCGTGAAGATTGGCCAGGATGTGAAAGCGGGCGAGGCGGTCTGCATCGTCGAAGCGATGAAGATGCAGAACATCATCCGCGCGGAAGCCGATGGCGTTGTGAAGGTGGTGAGTGCTTCGGCGGGCGCGAGTGTTGCGGCGGATGAAGTGCTGGTGGAGTTCGCCTAGCGTCGCTGGCGGCGCGAGGTCTGCGCTTAGCATGCCCGGATATGAAAACGGCCGGACAGCGATGTCCGGCCGTTCGCATTTCAGATTGGCGTCAGATTACTCGTGCTCGACCTTGCTGACCGAGCCGTCGCGGGCTGACAGCTCAACTTCAACATGGTCGCCGTGCTCGTCCTGGCCTTCAACTTTCCACGCGCCATTGTCCTCGAGGTCGATCTCGTGGACCTTCACGACACCCTTGGTCTTGGCGATCTCGATCGCCTTGGTGTGGGTGACCGTGAAACCCTTCGCCTTCGCCTGATCGTCGAGGCTTTGCAGGCGCGCGGGCGTCATGTCGTCATGCCCATGGTCCTCGTGTTTTTGGGCCAGTGCAGGCGCGACAGCCAGCGCCGCGAAAGCCGTTGCCGCGAGAAGAGTGCGTTTGATCATTGTTAGTCCTCTACAGCTTCATCCTGGAGGTTGGATTGGCCTGAACTGGTGCCTAAACCGCTTCGCCGCAACCCCCTTTGCGCAGAGTCTCACGCAAGCGTCATGGTGATCGCACACAGGCTGAAGCGCGCCGTCGGCAGCTGACGGCTTCGTCAGAAAGCGCGCGTGCGGGGCGGCCTATTGGCGTAGCGAGCGTTACGCTTCCCGCATTGACGCAGCGGCTAACTGTGGCGCGCGAGCAGCCAGAGTATGCCTGTCATCATCGGCGCGATGACGATCAGCGCTGTAGTGAGTCCGGGCATGGCGGAGCCGGTCATCACGCTGAGCGATATGTGCGTGACGACATTCACCAGCATGATGACAGCGAAAACTTGCAGCGCGGGCTTGCTCCACGCCGGTTTGCGCGTCGTCACCCAGATTGCGAGCGCTATAACGACCAGCGAAAGCGCGCCGACCGCGATCTCGAAACGCCCGGGATGCTCGCCCCAGCTGGTCCAGCGCGCGGGACTGTGCGCCGCGGACCAGACGGGCAGGTCAAGGAGCGCTTCCTCCGCGTTGTGCGCGAGGAAAGCCACGATGGCGGCGATCCATGCGCGGGAATGGGGCGAGGGAGGAGATGAAGCCATGCGCCACGGTAATGCGGCGGCGCGCAGCATGGAATGCTGGACTTGGCGCGCCATCCCGTCCAAACCGCGCGGATGGTTCTCTATGTCGATGCAGACGCCTGCCCGGTGAAGGAGGAGATCTACAAGGTCGCGCGGCGCGTGGGCCTTGAGGTGTTCGTCGTTGCCAACTCCTTCATCCGTACGCCGGCCGAGCCGCGCATCAGGTTCGTGTTGGTGGATGCCGGGGCGGACGAGGCGGACAACTGGATCGCCGAGAGGGCTGTTCCCGGCGACGTGGTGATCACCAACGATATTCCGCTGGCTGGACGCGCGCTGGAGAAGGGTGCGGAAGCGATCTCGCCCACGGCAAAGGTCTTCACCAGTGACATGATCGGCTCGGCCCTCGCGACGCGCGGGCTGATGGAGCATTTGCGCTCGTTCGGCGAGATCACCAGCGGGCCGAAGCCATTCTCGCCCAAGGACCGGTCGGCGTTCCTTTCGGCGCTGGATGCGGCGATCAATCGGGCGAAGCGCAAGCTGGGCTGACGGCAGCAAGCCCGATCAAGCGTGCCCATCCGCCTCTTGCCATTCTGCCTTCAGCCTCGAAAGGATAGGGCATGCAGGCGATCAGCAGGGCGCTCTGGTATATCGAAAGCCATGTCGGCGAGCCGTTCACGCTCGACGATGTGGCTGGCGTTGCCGGGCTGTCGCGCTTTCATCTGGCCCGGACGTTCGCCGCCATCGTTGGCCAGCCGGTGCTCGCCTATGCGCGGGCGCGGCGGCTCAGCGAAGCGGCGCGGCTCCTCGTCAGCGGTGCGCCGGATATCATGCAGGTCGCACTCGCTGTCGGCTATGGATCGCACGAGGCTTTCACCCGCGCTTTCCGCGACCAGTTCGGGACCACCCCCGAAGACGTTCGCGCGCGGCGCTCCCTTGCCAGTCTTCCGATCACGGAGCCTCTTCGCATGCCAGACCAACCCGCCGCCATCGTCGCGCCCGATCGCTTTGTCGCCGGCAAGACAATGCTGTTCATCGGCCTTCGCCGCTATTTCCGCTTTGACGAGCGCGCCGGTATCGCCTCGCTCTGGCATGACTTCGGTCCACATCTTGGGTCGATCGCTCACACCGTTCCGGGCGCCGCCTTCGGTCTCTGCCTCGCGCCGGCCGATCCCAATGATGAGGTCGGCTTCGACTATGCGCCGGCCGTGGAAGTCAGCAGCCTCGACGATTGCCCGAAAGGACTTTCAGCCATCCGGATTCCGCCGCGCGAGTGGGCGGTGTTCCTTCATGCGGGCCATGTCTCCAGCCTTGGGGCGACGTGCGGGGCGGCGGGCGACTGGCTGGCGCAGTCGGGACGGAAGCCTGCAGGCGGGGCTATGCAGATGATCGAGCGCTACGGGGCGGAGTTCGACCCGAACACGGGGCTCGGGGGATGCGAGGTCTGGATACCTGTTGCTTGAGCCACGCGCGGACCTCTGCCTGGCTCAGGCGGGCGGGCAGGGGCTTCGCGTTGTGGCTATCCCGGCCTAGCCTCTCTCTTGCGGTCTGCTTCCGGGGAGACGTTGCATGCACAAGGCGAAGCGCGTCCGCTACGAGCCGATCGGGTTGAGACTGCATTCGCTGATCGGGTTTGTGTTGCTGGTGAATACTCTTTCGACGCGGAAGGTCCGGACCCGCGCATGACTCGGGGTAACACCGGGCTCGGACCGACCTTTGAATCTCCCCGCACGCGAAATCTGACGGTGCAGCCTATCCCGAATCAACGCGTTGATCCGCAGGGGGTTTTGCCGCCACGGCAGGCGCCGGATCGGGCAAAAGTCCCGTTGCGGACGGGAAACCTTGTGGCTTGCGTGCCCCTGCGGCCGCTAAAATGCATGGGTGGGCCAAGTTGGGTTCCACCTCCATATCGCCAACGCAAAAAAAAGCGTGTAACGCGGGGATCAGATGCGGGGCGACCGCGTTGTTATCCCGGTGACGGTTTCCGAATGCCGGGGACTGCCTTTGGACAAGGGGAACGGTAAATGAAAAGAGCACTTTTGTGCGCAACCGCGGCCGCGACCATGGTGTCTGCGGGCGCCGTCGCGCATGCGCAAGACGGATGGTATGGCGTCGGCAAGGTCGGCGCTGTCGTTGATGGCCTGCAGGACATCGACAAAGCGAGCGGCGCGCCCAACGGCGGTCTCGACGTTCGCGCCAAGCCGGAAGTTGATCCGGTGTTCGGCCTGGGCCTCGGCTACGGCTTCGGCAACACCATCCGCGTCGAAGGCGCGGTGGGCTATCGCAACGTCGAACTGGAAGTCCCGGATTCGTTCATCGGCATTCTGCCGGTCGGCCGCACTGGCCCGGATGGCGCCGGTTCGACCCGCGTCACGGACCTGATGATCAACGCGATCAAGGACTTCCCGATCGAAGGTTCGAACATCTCGCCGTACCTCGGCGTCGGCGTGGGCGCTGCCCGCGTGGACAGCCGTGCGGCCTCGCTGTTCCTGACGGCTGGCGGTGGCCAGGCTAACGGCTTCGACAGCAACGACACCTCGTTCGCCTACAACATCCTGGCCGGCTTCGGCATCAAGATGGGTGAGCAGCTGACGCTGGACGTCGGCTACACCTACCTCGACGCGCAGGACCTCGCCTACACGGGTCTCGATGGCCAGTACGAGTCCTCGTACAACGACCACGCGATCAAGGCTGGTCTGCGTTGGCAGTTTGCGGCTCCGCCGCCGCCGGCTCCGCCGCCGCCGCCCCCGCCTCCGCCGCCGCCTCCCCCGCCGCCGCCGCCTCCGCCGCCCCCTCCGCCTCCGCCTCCGCCGACCACGGCTGAGACCCAGGCCGCGGCTTGCGCGACGCAGCAGCCTCCGTTCGTGGTGTACTTCGAGTGGGATCGCTCGGACCTCACCTCGGCCAACGCCGACACGATCAACGCTGCCGTGGCTCGCGCCAAACAGGGCGGTTGCTCGGTCAAGGTGACGGCCGTCGAAGGCCACACCGACTCGTCCGGTGGCACGGCTTACAACGACAAGCTCTCGCAACGTCGCGCTGACGTCGTGAAGGCTGCGCTCGTCAAGGCTGGCGTCACTGAGTCGCTGATCAACACGGCCGCCAAGGGCGAATCCGAACCGGCTCAGCCGCGTCCGGACGGCACCCGCGAGCCGCTGAACCGCCGTGCGGTGGTTCAGATCACGATCGGCCGCTAATCGCGGTCAGTCGCTAGAGACCAAGGAGCAGCCCGGCCGAAAGGCCGGGCTGTTTCCGTTTCAGGATCAGGCTGCAGCAGACCGCGATGCAGGTGGGGGCAGGTCGGGCGTCAGTTCGATCAGCATGGGGGCGGTGACGCCGGTCTTCTCGCGGGTGAGGGCGAGGACGTGCGACCCGACGCCGATCTCCGCGATGACGGCCGTACCCTTGCCGCCTTCATAGACACGCGGGGCGCCAAGATGGCGCAGCGGCCAGCCATAGGCGGCGATACGCTCGGCGAGGCGCAGCTCGGCCAGCATCACAAGGCGATCGACCTGCCGCGACTCGCAGAATTCGAGGATGCCGATCATCAGTTCGCGTTGGTGGTTGGAGGGCCAGCGTGGATGCGAGGCGCGGCGGTGCTGCGGCGCCGCGATCCAGCGGGAGATGTCCCAGACGGTGCAGCCTTCAGGGATCGGCTCATCGGCCCAATGGGCAAACTTCTTGGCCAGGGTGGGGCCGGTTGTCGGGTTCAGGCGCACGGAGGCGGCGATGTCGCCGAGGAGATCCAGGCTCAGGAGGTAGACGGCATGCTCGTCGTCAAACTCATCCGTTTCGCGGCCATCCTGCGAGGTCAGATCCGCCCAGCCATGGCCTTCGACGTAGAAGGTGTGGCGCATGCGGAACATCTGGTCGAGGTGGCGGGCATAGAGATGCTGGTTTGCCAGCGAGACTGCATGGATCATGAAAGGCTCCCAACCTGCGCCTCCGGAGTGGAGGCAGGGAGAGTATTGAATGCCGGTGAAGGATGTGCAACTGGAGGTTGTGCGCATGCAGCGGCGTTCTCGCTGCGCGGTCGCGCGCGAGGGAGTGGGGAGTGGGGAACAGGGAGCCGGGTTTGCGGGCGGGGCGCGTGCGCAGAACGCGAGACCCCCTCCGTCATGCGCGTGAAGAACGCGCATGCCACCTCCCCCA
>JAOATF010000148.1 GCA_030158285.1 Hyphomonadaceae bacterium | reverse complement strand
GATGATTTTTGCCGCAGGTGCGAAAAAGATTCCGCAGGTGCGAACCCCAAGTTAGCCTGCCGTTAGGGAATTAACCCTGCCGAGCCCCTGTTTTCGGGATTACCAGCGCCGCAAAGCCCAGCCACCAGCCCGCCACGAAGCTTAGCCCGTAGCCCGCCAGCGGCACCGGATAGGCCCCGAACAGGAAGGCGAGCGAGGTCGCGCCGAAATAGAGGGTGAGGGCGAGCGCGGCCGGGCGGGCTGCCGGAATCGGCCAGAGGAGGAGCGGGCTGAGGGCGGCGAGGGCGAGGCTGACAACCATGCCGGTGGCGATCAGCGGGGTCTCGGTGAAGGCCATGAAGACGATGCCTTCGACATGGGCGACGGGCTCGAGCGGATCAGGGCGGAAGAGGACGCAGGCGGTGATCGCGGCGGCGGCGAGGATCAGCGTGCCGATGGCGCCGGGGAGGCCGAGGCGGGCGGTGCAGAGGATCACAGCGGCGAGGGCGAAGCCGGCCAGCTGCGAGATGTCGGGCTGCCAGGCGAGGAGGCCGAGGATGAGCGCGAAGCTGGGCAGGGCGAGCCACCAGCGTTCGCGCATGAAGGCGGCGATGGCGAGCGGCAGGACGAGGGCGGCGGCGTTGAGCTGGATCGGGCCGGCGCCGAGCCAGCGGTGGACGCCTTCCTGCCCGGGGCCGATGAGGCTGAGGGCGATGACGACCAGCGCGAGCGGGGCCGCAAAGCCGGTGAGCCAGCCACTGCGGGCGAGCAGCATGGCGATGGCGGCAGCGACAAGCCACGCGATGGGGTTGCGGATGTAGATGCCAAGGTCGATGCCGTAGCGCGCCATCACCACGGCGCCGAGGCCGGTGGCCAATAGCGATGCGGCGGTGAAGAGCCACATGCTGCGCGAACGCCAGCGGCCGAAAGCTATGTCGCTCAACGCAAGACTCCCGGCCCCCACGGCCCGTTCAGGCTATTCCCGCACGTAGCGACCCGGCGCGGGTTCGAGGCGCGGGGTGGATTCGGGGAAGGAGGCGGCGGCGTCGATCTTCTTGCCGGAACGCTTGCCAAGCCAGCTGACCCAGTCGGGCCACCATGAGCCCTCGTGCGCTTCGGTGCCGGCGCGCCAGGCGTCGAGGTCCGTGCCGGGATCGGCGTCGCTGACCCAGTAGCCGTACTTCTTCTTGTCCGGATGGTTGACGATGCCGGCGATGTGGCCGGACTGCGCCAGCACGAAACGGCCGCCACCCTTCAAGCGAGAGAGGCCTTTGAACGAGGCGGTCCACGGCGCGATGTGGTCCTTCTCGCAGGCGACGACGTAGTGGGGCACCTTGATGTCGTCGAGGCTGATCTTGACGCCGCCGATCTCGAAGCCCGTCGTGGCGAAGGCGTTGTCGCGGTAAAGAAGCGTCAGGTATTCCTGCGCCATGCGTTCGGGCAGGCGGGTCGAATCCTCGTTCCAGAACAGCAGGTCGAATTTCGGGCGCGGCTCGCCGAGGAGATAGGCCTTCACGGCCGGGCCGTAGACGAGATCGTTCGGGCGCAGGTAGCTGAACGTGCGGGCCATGATGCGCTGGTCGAGATAGCCCTTGCGCTGGGCCTCGATCATGATGCCGGAGATGAAGCCTTCGTCGATGAAGGATTTCAGCGGGCCGGGGTCTTCGAAGTCGGTGAGGGCCGTGAAGAAGGTGCAGGACTTGGCGGGATTTTCCTGCTTGGTCTTGGCGAGCCAGGCCTGCGTCAGCGACAGCGTGGTGCCGCCGATGCAGTAGCCGACGACGTTGATGCCGTCATTGCCGTGCAGCTCGTTGACCTTGTTCATCGCCGGGACGATGCCTTCGGTCACATAGCTGTCCATGCCGTAGTCGCGCAGTTCTTCGCGCGGGTTCTTCCACGAGACGATGTAGACGGCGACGCCCTGATCCACGAGCCAGCGGACGAGGGATGACTTGGCCTGCAGGTCGAGGATGTAGAACTTGTTGATCCATGGCGGGACCAGCAGGAGCGGACGAGCGTAGACCTTCTCAGTCGTCGGCTCGTAGCGAATGAGCTGGAACAGCGGCGTTTCGTGGACGACGTGGCCCTTGGTGGTGGCAAGCGTTTCGCCGACCTTGAAGGCTTCCGGATCGGCGAGCGTGACCAGCAGGTCGCCCGAATTGCGTTCGAGATCCTTCACGAGGTTCTCGAGACCCTCCACCAACGATTTGCCATTGGTCTCGACCGCCTTCTTCAGCGCCACCGGGTTGGAGGCGAGGAAGTTGGACGGCGAGAATAGATCGACCAGCTGCTGCGTGAAGAAGTGGATCTGTTCGGAATGTTTCTCGTCTTCGCCTTCGGAGGCCGAGTCGGCCATGCTTTCGAGGTAGGCGGACATGATCTGGTACTGGCGTTTCAGGTAGTAGAAGAACGGGTGCTTGTCCCACTCCTCGTCCGAGAAGCGCGCGTCGGGCGTGTCGGCCTTGGGCATGCGTTGGGCGCCGGCGAGCATGGCCTGCGTCAGCTCGGCATAGAGGGCGGTGGAGTTCTGCCAGAACTGGATCTGCTGGTTCAGCGCCTTCATGGGGTTGGCGGCCCAGGTCTGGGCCTGGTTCATGGCAGCGCGCAGGAAGAGCGGCTGGCCCGGACCCTCGACACCGGGATTGCGAACCTCGCGGCGGGACAGCGCCAGAAACAACCTCTGGAGCAGGAAGTTTATCCGCTGGAAGTTCTGCCCCACCTCGAACGCGCCGAGAGAGCCCGTCTGGTCGTTCATGTTATGCCTGAAAGCGTTTCCTGACTGATAGGTAACACCCCGCCGGAGGCGGTCAAACGCCAAGTGGCCATTGGCCTTTCTTATGATGCGCGAAAGCGGCGATCGCCGTAGCGTCAGGCAGCGAAAATGGTTTTGTCGCCCTGCGGCAATTCCGGGCTTCGTGAATCGGAAGGACCCGTGTAGAGGGGTGGCTGGGGAATGCTGCACTTGCTCACTTTGTGGGCCCATTTCGTTTCGTTCGTCGTCTGGAGACGCCGCCACACATGCAGCTTGGCTCCCTGTCCCGCTGGCTGAAGCGCGACGTCCCTGTTTTCGAGGGCGAGCACTTCACCGCGTCGGTCGGTGGCGCCGGCAAGGACGTGCTGCTGATCCATGGCCTTGCGGCTTCGCCGGAGTGCTGGGACGAGTCCGGTGAGTACCTGTCGCCCGGCGTGCGCGCCCATGCGATCCACATGCGGGGATTTTCCGGCCTGGCGCCGAGCGGGTTCCGCAGCCCGATGAACTTCCTGAAGCCGATGGCCGATGCGCTGGCTGCCTATATCCGCGCGCAGCGGATCGGGCCGGTGGCTATCGCGGGCCATTCGATGGGCGGGCTGGTGTCGCTGATCCTGGCGCGGGATCATGCCGACGTGGTGGACCGCCTGATGGTGGTGGATGTTCCGGCGTACTTCTCGGTGCTGATCACGCCTTTTGCCACGCCGGCCGCCATGGCGCCGCTGGCGCAGCACTCGCGCCGTACCTACATGGATAAGTCGAAGCCCGAGCTGCAGGACGAATTGCGGCGGACGAGCGAGAAGCTGGTGCGCGACCCGGCGCAGGTGGCGCGCATCGTGCGCTGGGGCATGGCCTCCGACCGCCAGACGACGGCGGATGTGATGGCCGAAGTGATGGTGACCGACCTGCGCAGCGACCTGCAGCGGATCGAAGCGCCGGTGGATGTGATTTACGCGTGGGACCGGGTGAGCCCGGTCAGCAAGCTGGCGCTGGATCAGGTGTATGCGTCTTCGTATGCGGGCCTGCGCCAGGGGCGGAAGCTTCGTCTCGATGACGCGCGCCACTACGTGATGATCGACCAGCCTGCGGCATTCTACAGCGCCGTAAATGAGTGGCTGACGCGTTAGACTACTGGCTGAAGCACTAAACGGTATCGAGACTGGCTATGAGCGAACCTGAAACCATCGAGCTGCGCCGCTATCCGAGCCGGAAGCTCTACAACAAGAACGCCTCGAGCTATGTGCGCCTGCCCGAAGTGGCGGAGATGGTGCGCAAGGGCGCGAACATCCGCGTGGAAGACACCGAGACCGGCGAAGACGTGACGCGGCAGGTGCTGCTACAGATCATCATGGACCAGGAAGGCCAGCAGACGGGCGCGATGCTCTCGGCCGACCTGATGATGGACATGATCCGCCTGCACCAGTCCAAGGCCAGCGAGATGATGACCGGGCTGTTCGAGCAATCGGTGGCGTTCGTGCGCACGCAGCAGGAACAGCTGGCGAGCCAGATGACCGGCGTGATGTCGGGCGCGCTTCCCCAGCCGTGGAATGTGTTCGATCCGGCTGCGATGCAGGAGATGCAGCGCGAATACCAGAAACGCCTCGCCAGCTTCTGGAGCGGCGCGATGCCGGGCATGACGCCGGCTGCGGCTCCTGCGCCGAAGAAGGCCGAGCCGGCGCCTGCGAACGACGCGGACGAGCTGAAGGCCCTGCGCGCGCGTCTGGAAGAGCTCGAGAAGCGGTCGGCGAAGAAATAGCGCCAGCTCGTTCGCTGGGGCCGAATGCTCGCTGCATAATTTCTCTGGCAGGTTGCGGCTTCCCCAACGATCCCGGGCTAGAGCCGGGGCGGTCGGGTGGTCTGACATCGGCGCCTGTCATTTACATCACTGCAGAAACGCATGAGCCTCCGGCGCAGGGCGGAGGCTATCATGCGCGTTTTGATACTGGCTGCATTTGCGGGCATCGTCGCGGCGACAGCGCCGGTCGCGCACGCTGATCTTCTCGACATCGCGATCCAGATCATCAAGCCGGAATTGAAGCCGGCCAAGCCCGTTCTCATGTGTGCGCTCAAGGGCAATCAGACCGTGCTCCAGTGCGCCGTCGCCGGCGGCAAGGCGGAGGTCGCGAAGGAACCGCTGGTCCAGGACATTCTCGAAGCCTATGGCTATGCGGACAAGGGCGACTGGCCGAAGCTGGTTGCGAAAGTCGGCGTGACCGCCGCCTGCACAGCCTTCGATATTCCCGCCAAGGAGGTCGTCTGCGACGAGTACGCCAAGTATGTCGTGAAGTACGGCGCGAAGGTCATCGAGGCGCATGCCGCTGTTGCAAAGGACGTGGGCGCCTATGTCGGCAGCCTGGTCAAGGACGGCGCTGCGGTGCTGACCTGTGCGGTTGGCTTCTCGTGCCCGTCGAGTGCATCAGACCCGAACCGGTACACCGTCACCATGCCAGGTGGCACGAAGTACTCCATCAAGAAATTCAATCTCGATCAGATGTGGAGCGACTGCTACGCGACCCGGGTCGAGGAAGGCATCTCGGCGCGCATAGCGGACCCGGCGAAGTTCCAGCGCATGGTCAAGGCGCCAGGCACACGTCTCGGGAACACGAATGTTCTTCATGACGATGCGCTGGGCAGGGACTGCATCGTGAAGATCGAAGCCGACGAGGAGCTCGACTACTACGAGCGGCTGGAAGGTATCTATGCGCGCGGATGGGACCCCTATGCGGCGCAGATGAACGCCAGATGGCGCGACATGATCTTTGTCGCGACTGCAGAAACGCTCGAGACTGCGGCAGACCTCTTCCTGAAGTCATCGGACAACTGGGTGAAGCTCCGCTCAGTGGTGGTGGCGCAGGACAAGTGGGACCGCCCGATCATCAAGGGTGTCTATGCTGGCGAGACAACGGAATGTTTGCGCGCCGTGGAGCTTCCGGCGTCGTCGGTTGCGATCTGGTCGGAGGGCGCTGCCGCTACCGGGGACACCAGCGTCCTTGAAGGCATGCCGGGTGCGCAGTGGGCCGGCAAAGTGCGCGGGTGGTGCACGCGTGAGTACATACCGGTGCTGCGCGGCAAGGTCGAAGCCCGCGTCCTCGCACGATCCAAGGCGATCGCGGCGGGCTGCACGGAGAAACCGACGGGCGGTCTTTCGTGTCCCGCTGCTCCGGCAGGCTCCTACATCGCCGCGGGCATTGACCAATGCCGGATTGCCTATTCCGGACGTGGCGATGCCTGCACGGTGGTTGTGTTGAGAGCCGCAGCGCCACTGGTGACGGCGCCGCCGCCGACCGCTGCGCCAAATGTTCCGTTGGTTATTCCGCGCGCGAAGATAACCATTGCACCGGTCACGACGCCGCCTGAAGCGACGCCACCTCCGCCGGTCCCGCCGGGTGCGCAGCCGCTGCCTCGCCTGAAGGCGCCTGCCCCCAAGCCTTGATCGGCCCACTTTTCGTTCGGTCGATGAAGAAGGGGCAGGGCGCCTGGGCGCCGGTTACTTCGCCGTGTCCTTGCCCGGCCGGTAGTCGCGCTCGGCTTCCTTCAGCAGCGCGTTGAGGTCCATCGGCGGCTGTTTCCATTGTTCGGCGGCGAAGATCGGGGCCTGGTCCGCGTAGTGCGGTGAGGACGCGTCCAGCGTTGCGGCGCCGTACTGGTGGATGGTGTCGATCTTGTATGTGCCATCGGGGGCCCAGTCGGCGATGGCGACGTAGGTGTCGCCGGCGCGGCCGGAGCGGAACTTGTCCTTCGCGAGATCGCCGGCGACGTAGACGGCGCGCAGCGTATCCGGCCCGCCATTGGTGGGCCATGACTTGCCGCCACGCGCGACGCGGCTGACTTCGCTCCATTTCGGATCGATGCGGCCGAGGGAGGATTTCAGCAGGGCGGCGGTGGATTTGAGGGCGGCGAGGGCCTTCTCGCGATTGTAGGTGTCGTGGATCTGGCTGCCCATGGCGGCCTGGCCGGTGAAGATGGTGAGCGCGGCGTTGCGGTTCTCCATGTCGGCGCGGCCATCCCACGCGGCGACGATATCGAGCGCGGCTTTCAGGTCTGCATCGGCGCCTGCGTCAACATTCCTGAAGTCGGCCTGCATCTTGCGGACGTTGCTGCCGGCGGCATAGCGATCATCCATCTTGTAGGCGATGAACTCGTCGCGGGTGATCGAGGTGTCGGCGCCGTAGAGTTCCTGCGCGCGCAGGCCGCGGTTGGTGACCAGCGTGTCGAGCGCGAAATCCTTCGGATAGTTCTCGGCTTTCGGATTGTCCTCCGGGCCGGAAACCAGAAGCGGCGAGTGGTTCGAGTTCACAATGTAGCCGGACTTCGGACGGATCACGGCGGGCAGGGATTCAACCGGCTCCCAGCCTTTCCAGAGCGTTTCGGAAATGTCGCCGGGAAGGACCTTGCCGCGATCCCATCCCGCCACGCGTTTGGGCATGTGGGCATTCCAGAAATAGGCGATGCCGCCTTTGGAGTCCGCTACGATGTAGTTCACTGACGGAATGGCATTGTACTTCACCTGCGCGGCGCGCCAGTCGTCGACTGTCTTCGCTTCGTTCATGGCGAGGTACTGGTCGAGATGGGTGAAGTCGCCCTTGCCGACGAAGGAGACGGCGTAGACGCCCTTGTCGGTGATGAACACAGGGCCGTGCTCGGACGTGTAGCCGGTGTGCTCAACCTCAACGAGCGCGCCATTGCGCAGGACGTTGTACTTGATCTGCTTCCTCTCGAGCGGCTTCCACTGGCCGTCCATGCGGTACTTGCTCGGGTAGACGTCATCGTCGACCGTCAGCTTGAACGTGTCGTAGAGGTCCGGCTTGTTGACGGTGGCGGCCCAGCCGATGTTGGGGCCGACGGCGGTGAGCAGGATAGGCGTGCCGGGGAAGAGGCCGCCAACAAGGTCGATGCCTTCTTCCGATTTCAGGCGCGCTTCATACCAGGCAACGCGGCCTTCATAGGGCTGGTGCGAGTTGGCGGCGATGCGGGTGTGGCCATCGGCGGCGCGGCTGGGGGCAACGGCGAGGCCGTTTGAGCCAAGCTCGATGTCGTCGGGCGTGTTGATGAAGGCTTCGCGCGTGGATTTGGTCGACATCTGCATGTTGGCGCGGCCGGACAGCAGCGCGTCGACTTCGCCTTCGAGGCCGTAGAAGGAGAGCGGGCGGTTGACGAAGCCGGAGATGATGTCGCGGCCGGTGATCGGCATGGAGCGGGCGCAGCCGGTGGCGGCATTTTCCGCGCACCAGACGTTGAGGCCGGCGGCGTAGGCTTCGGCGACGGCCTTGGATTTCGCGGAGACCTTCGCGTCGTAATCGCGGTTGACGATTTCGGTGTTGCCGAGGGCGAGGATGAAGTCGTCGGATTTCGCGCCGGAATCGCCCACGATTTCCGCAAGCGTGCCACGGCTGGCGCGGATGACTTCCTCGATATTCTTCCAGTCATCCTCGGCGTGGGCGTAGGCGAGGCCATAGGCGACGTCTGCGTTGCGCTTGCCGTAGATGTGCGGGACGCCGAACTTGTCGCGGATCACGCGGGCGTCATAGGCCTGCGCGACGCGGTGCGCGATGGCGCCGTCGAACGGTGCGCCGGAGGTGTAGGTGGGGACTGGAGCCGTGGCGCACGATGCGAGTGCAAAAGCGCTGACGCTGAGCGCGAGCATGCGGATAGCCATGGTGATCTCCCGGTTGATACGGGAGCGTAGCGGTCGCGACGCTGAAGCGCTAGGCAGTTGCCGGCGGTGTTTTTGCTGCAATCGACTCGATTGTCTGCCGCATGTCGCGGAACGTGGCGTTGGGAAATACAGAGGCGGCCAGCAGTTCCTGCTTCATAAGCAAGAGTTTCGCCGTCACATTTTCATGCTGGCCTCGGCGCGCGGCGACGGCTGCCTCGACGGCGGATTGCAGAGGCTTGCAATAGCTTCCGTCGCCCTTGCGAAGACTCAGTGCTTTTTCTGCTTGCGCGATATTGTTCTCGTAAGCAGCTGCCAGCCAGGCATCGCAATTGAGAAGCCAATCGTTGTCGCCATAGGCCACGCGATAGGCTTCGATCTGCGCCCGAACCCGTTCGACGTGAACAGTGCTGGCATCAAGCGCGCGGGAAATAGCCAAGCCATCATGGGAGCTAGGGTCTTCTTCAAATTTCCCACTGCCGGAGCTTGCCGCATCGTACATCCATGCCGGAATGTCCCGTAGGCGGACGTTGTAATAAAGCATCATGCTGATCCAACGGGACCAAGAACCATCCGTATCGCCTTTGCCCTTCAGCGCGTTCAAGATGTTCCGGCCGTCTGAATTGACACCGGTCCAGTAAGTCATGGGAACGATTGTCCAGACAAACGAACGGAGATTGAAGATAGCAAAGCCGCCGACCAGATTGGCCGCGCGTGTCACAGGAAGATCGTGATTTGTCAGAGCCCAGCCGATTACGCCCATGTCGTAGACGATGCCGGGATCGGGCCGCGGGGCTGTCGCTATTGCAAAGCACCAGAATGTTGCGGCGAGGCTCGCGAGCGGACCGCCCAGAGAAACGACGATTCTGTTGAAACGCGTAGCTGACTGTATTGAACCGGGGGCGGCGACAACATAGCCGCCGCCGTCTGCCGTGCTGATCCGTCGATTGATGACGAGGGCCCAGCTCGGAAGGTGCAGTGCGACAGGCCACACAGCGATGACAATTAGCCGCCAGCGCACAAGACATGCCGCCAGTGCATGTCCCAGCTCGTGCAGAATGATGCTGGCCGCGAGCATCGAGACGCCAATGCCGAAAAATGCGACCATGATAAGCAGTGGCGACGAGCCTCTAAGCGAGGCGTAGACAAAGACAAAGGCGGCCAGCAGGAGCGCTCGGTCCAGCAGGCGTTGAGCGCGTCGCCATCGCCTGCGCGCCTGCTGTGGTTTGGCTTTGTCCGTCCCCCCGGCCGACATGAGACTAGAACTCTTTCTCGCCCACGCGCTTCAGCACATCCGCCGCGAACTCTGACAGCGTGTCATCCCTTGCGCCCATGATGACGATCAGGTCGCCGGGTTGGGCGAGGGCGACGAGGCGGTCGCCGCAGGCGGGGCGATCCTCAAGGGCGTAAGCCTGCTTGCCGGCGGCGGTGACGCCTTCGGCGATGATGTTGGAGCCCATCGACTTGTCGACGGTGCCGCCGAAATAGGCGGGCTCGGGCATCAGGAGGATGTCTTTCGCGGCGAGGTCGCGCGCGAACATCTCGATGAGCTGGTCCTTCATCTGGCGGATGGGGCCGTAGCCGTGCGGCTGCCACATCACCAGCAGGCGGCCGGGGAAGGTGTGGAGCGTGGCGAGGGTGGCGGCGATCTTGTCCGGGTTGTGGCCGAAGTCGTCGATGACGGTGATGTCTTTTGCGGTGCCGACAACTTCAAGGCGGCGGCGGATGCCGACGAAGTTCATCAGCGCCATGGTGGCCTCGCGCAGGGAGAGACCGCAAGCGCGGGCGGCGGCGATGGCGGCGAGGCCGTTGGAGAGGTTGTGGCGGCCGGGCGTCTGCAGGCAGATACGCTGGCGCTCGCCGGTGGATTTTTCGGTGACGATGCAGGACTGGCCGTCGGGCTGCGTGATGAGGTCGGAGATCGAGAAGTCGGCGTCGGCGTTCGTCAGCGAATAGGTGAGGGCGTTGGGCAGGTTCAGTGCTTCGTGAAGGCCGCGCGTTTCGTCGTTGTCGAGGTTGAGGACGGCAACCTGCGCCTTCGACACGAAGTCGGTGAACAGGCGGCGCAGTTCGTCCATCGACTTGTGGTCGAGCGCGATGTTGTTGAGGACGGCGATGGTCGGGTTGTAGAGCGCGATGGAGCCGTCGCTCTCGTCGACCTCGGAGACGAAGATGTCGCCTTCGCCGACGACGGCGGACGCGAAGGGGAAATCGCCGGCGACGAAGTTCTTCATCACGGCGCCGTTCATCACGGTGGGGTCGCGGCGGGTGGCGTAGAGGATCCAGGCAATCATGCCGGTGGTGGTGGACTTGCCGGAGGTGCCGCCGACAGCGATGGAGACTTTGGCGGAGTTGACCAGCTGGGCCAGCAGTTGCGGACGCTTCACTTCCGGGCAGCCGAGGGCGCGGGCGGCGATGACATCCGGCACGGTGTCTTCGACGGCGGCGGAGGTGACGAGGAGCTGGCTGGCTTTGGTGAGGCCGGAGCCGTCCTGGGCGTGGAGGCCGATGCCGCGGGCTTTCAGGAAGTCGAACTTGGCGGCGGTACGGCCAGCGTCGAGCGAGCGGTCTGATCCCTCGACATCATAGCCGCGCGCCTTGACGATCAGGGCGAGCGGCAACATTCCGCTGCCGCCGATGCCGCAGAAGAAGTAAGGTCCCTGATGGTCTAGTGTGTGGTGGGCCAAGGTCTTTGAGTCGGACATATCGGCATGTCTCAGCGAGGCGCGTATGGGGTCAAGTGAAAAGGTGTTCCGCATCGGCCTTTGCGCCCCCGGAACGCGCATGTCGCAGGACGTTTCCGAGCGCGCCCACCGGCTGGCCGAGGAGTTGTATGGCAGCCGGGTGGAGCTGCATTTCCATCGGCAATGCTTCCGGCAGGCGGGTCATTTCGCGGGCGAGGACCATGAGCGGATCGACGCGCTGGTCGAGCTGGCGAATGATCCGGGGCTGGATGCGGTGTGGTTTGCGCGCGGCGGCTATGGTGCATGCCGGGTGGCGGAGTACGCCATTCCGCGGATGGACGGTGCGGCGCGGGCCAAGGCGTGGCTGGGCTATTCGGATGCCGGCTTCATGCTGGCGGGATTGCACAAGGCGGGGTTTGCGCGGGTGGCGCATGGGCCGATGCCGGTGGACCTCGTCCGCGAGGATGGCGCGGCCGCGTTCGCGCGCGGGCTCGGGTGGCTGATGGAGAATGATGCTGGTTCGCTCGAGCCGAGCCTGAAGCCGGGGCAGAAGGCGATGGCGTTCAACCTCACCATCCTCTCGCAACTGCTCGGCACGCCGCTCGAGCCGGATTTTTCCGGGCGCGTGCTGATGCTCGAGGATGTGGGCGAATACATGTACCGGATCGACCGGTATTTCTATCACATGACGTCGAACGCCGCCGTCCGCAAATGCGCGGGAATCCGGCTGGGGCGGTGTTCGGCGGTGCCGAAGAACGATCCGGATTTTGTGCTGACCGAGGAAGAGGTTGCGCGCTTCTGGTGTGAGCGATCCGGCATCCCGTATCTGGGTCGCGCCGACATCGGGCACGACAGCCAGAACAAGGTCGTGCCGTTCCGCTGATTGCGCTTGCTGGAAAGATTAACGTATCGCCCGTGCGGGCGGCGTCGATCGCCTGCGGAGCCAGCGTTAACGACCCGGCATGCAGGTTGCATTCTTACCGCAGGCTGACGGTCGGGTGTCACGGGGGCGGGTCATGGCAGGCAAAGATCAGCAAGACAGCCTGTTCCTGACGCTGGACGGCATACGCGGCCTCGCGGCCGGCGCCGTCGTCGTCATTCACAACATCCTGTTCTGGGGGCTGGCGTCGGATGCGCCGGCAATTCCGTTTGCGGTGGATGTGTTTCTCGTCATCAGCGGGTTCGTGATCGCTTTTGCCTATGAGCCGCGGTTCAAGGAGGGCATGAGCGCGGTGGGCTTCATGCGGCAGCGCTTTGTTCGGCTGTATCCGCTTTACCTTGTGGGCATCATTGCGGGCGGGTTGGTGTTGGCAATCGCGTCACTGGGCGATGTACGACAGATGACGTCGCTTGTGGTCTCTGCTTTTCCCGCCTTCCTGATGCTGCCGTCACCGCCGATGAACGCATGGGGTGATCTCTATCCGCTGGACGTGCCGGCATGGACGCTGTTCTTCGAACTGGCCGTGAACCTGATCTACGTGCTCCTCTGGAAGCGGCTGACAGTTCCGCTGTTGGCCTTGCTGGTTGTGGCTGGCGGTGTGGCGCTGGTGGCGATGACGCTGGCATCTGGCCATCTCGACATGGGGCCGAATTGGACGAGTGTGGGCGGCGGGCTGGCCCGCGCCGTATTCGGCTTCTTCATGGGCGTGCTGCTCTATCGTCTGGTGGGGTCGCCCAGAGCGGCGCCGCGGAAACATTCCTGGCTGGCGCTTCCGGCATTGGTGGTGGTGCCGGTGTTGTCGTTCCTGCCGGACGTGCATATCGCGCGGCCGATCGTGGAGCTGGCGTTCGTTTGTCTTGTCGGGCCTGCGCTGGCGCTATGGGGCGTGTCAATGCAACCGCCACGGGCGACAGCGCGGCTGATCGCGTGGATCGGCGCGATCAGCTATGCGCTCTACGTGCTGCATTATCCGCTGTACCAGGTGATGAAGCGGGTCGCGGGGCGGTTTCCGGCGATCTACGAGACTTATGCGCCGTGGTCGGGGATCGCGATCCTGATCGCCTCGATTGGCGTGGCGGCGCTGGCGGCACACGTGCTCGACAAGCCGATGCGGAAATGGCTCAACGCGCGGCTGACGCGCAAGGCGCCGGCGGCTCCGATTCCCACGCCCTGACTATTGCGCGACCCAGCCGCCGTCGATCGACAGCGCGGCGCCATTGATCTGGTTGGCGGCTTCGCTGGTGAGGAAGACGGCCATCGCGGCGACGTCTGACACTTTCACGAACTCCTTCGTGGGCTGGGCGGCGAGCAGCACGTCGCGGATCACCGCTTCTTCCGAGATTCCACGCGCCTTTGCCGTGTCACCGATCTGGTTCTCCACCAGCGGCGTGCGGACATAGCCCGGGCAGATGGCGTTGACGCGTACGCCGTGCTGCGCGCCTTCCAGCGCGGTCGACTTGGTGAAGCCGAGAATACCGTGCTTGGCGGCGACATAGGCGCTCTTGAACGGCGAGGCGACGAGCGCGTGGGCCGAGGCGATATTGATGATGCGGCCCCACTTGCGCGCCTTCATGTCCGGGAAAGCGAGACGCGTGGTGTGGAAGGCGGAGGTGAGGTTGAGGGCGATGATGAGGTCCCACTTCGCGACCGGGAAGTCCTCGACCGGGGAGACGTGCTGGACGCCGGCATTGTTGACCACGATGTCCACTGGGCCGAGCTTTTCGCGGACGGTGGTGAACATGGCCTCGATCTGGTCCGGCTTCGTCATGTCGGCGCCGGAGTAGAGGCAGATGACCTTGAAATCAGCCTCGATGGAGGCGCGGAGCTTCTCGATGGCGGCGGCGTCGCCGAAGCCGTTGATGACGACATTGTTGCCGGCTTCGGCCAGCGCGCGGGCGATGCCCTCGCCGATACCGGAGGTGGAGCCTGTGACGATGGCGGTGCGGGGCATGCGGGGCTCCTGATGTGCTGTCGCCTTGTCGCGCCGGTCGCTGTTATAGGCAAGCGCGACAATCGCTCCCGATAGCAGCAGCAAGCATGACTTTCACTTGGCCCTGTGACAGACCCTGAAAACGGCACGAGGGACAAAGGGGACATTTCATGCTGGTTCGCGGCGCCATGATCATGGCAGGCTTCTCAGCCTGGACGCTTGCCGCCTCCGCCCAGACAGTCGCCCCTGGCAACTATCTTTGCACGGTCGAGCAGCGCGCGGGTGTTGGCGGGAACCATCTTGAAGGCTCGGGGCCACCTACGGCGTTCGTCGATGAGGCGCCTCGGCTGAAATTTCGCATCGGGATCACGCAGGGTCCGGGGTTCACCGCTCGCGAGCTGCCTTATGACGGGCCAGAGGCGAGCCGGTACGACTGGCAGACATCAAATGCGATGCTGCACAGTGCCTACTTCGGGGACGGCTACGATTTCTCTGCGGTCGAAGGTCAAGCCTTCCTGCGTATGGCGGCGAAGAGTGACGACGAGCTTTGGTTCTACCATTCCGGCTTTGAGTATGCGGGCGGCGAAGATGTTTCCCTGACTGTTCGTTACGGAACATGTGAACTGGATCGCAGCCGCAAGCCTTAGCGCGCCAGCTCCGCATCCAGCTTCATCACCAGCGCGACGATGAAATCGGCGGCTTGCGCCAGCGTGGCGGGCTCGGCGCGGGTGGCATTGTCTTTTGATGTGTGGATCAGGCCGAGGATTTCGGGCGGCGGGGCTGCGGGATCATAGCCCTGGGGGCTGATCAGGAAGTGGCGGAGCTTGTCGGCTTCAGCCTTCGGCTGGTGGCCGAGGGAAATGACGGGGGCGCCGGCGGCGGCGAAGACGACATCGTCGCTGGGCGCGTATTTGGGAAAGTCGAGGCAGGACATGGCGCGGGCAGTGCAGAGGTCACTGACCGCCGTGACGAGGAATTTCGACTGGTCGCCCGAGTTGAGGCCGTACATCAGCGTGTCGCCATTGCCGTTGACGTCGGCATTGATGACAGCGGCGAGGTTGCTGACGCCGTGCGCCGCGATCCACGCGCGTGCGCCGACGAGGCCGAGTTCTTCCTGATCGGTCAGCAGCAGGCGCACGGGATGCTTTGTGCGGCCGGCGATGCGTTTCGTGGCTTCGATCATCGCGACCACGGAAGCGGCGTTGTCGACGATGGCGTCGGCAAGCTTGCCGTCCGACAGGACGACCGCATCATAGTGCGCCGCAAGCAGGATTTCGCGGCCGGTTGAGGGGCCTGTGCTGACGACAACATTGTAACCGCGCGCAGGGGCGGCGCGCTTGCCGTCGAACTCCTCGATCTTCCAGGCGAGGCCGGCCGCGTCGAGCTGGGCTTTCAGCACGGCGAGACGGCCATCCTGCGTCGGCTGCGCAAAGGCGGCGGCGCGATCATGCAATTGCTGCGGCGTGGCTGTGGGCGGCGCGGGCTGGCCGATCGGCGTGCTGCATGCAGCAAGGACAACGAGAAGCGGCGTCAGAAGGCGGCGGATCATGCGTGTTCCTCGAGGCTGCAACAGTTGTGGCCCGTCGCACTGGTCGGGGCAAGGTGACGGGCCCTGCCTGATTGGCTAGTCTTGCTGAAAAGGGGAGGCGGACATGCGGTTGGGGATTGCCGTTGGCTTGCTGGTTCTGGCTGGGTGCGCGGGGCTCGATAAGCCGGCGCTGGAATCTTACGATGATATCCGCGCTGCAGTTGTCGTGACGACGGATCCCGAGACGGGAGCCATTATGGCGAATTCTGCGGCGGCATCGAAGGAGGAGATCGGCCAGACGATGCACCTCGACCGGAGTAGCGATCAGTTCGATCTTTCCAACGCTTCGGCACAGACCTCTGGCCGCTCCCTCGAAACCGCTTATGTCGAGGGCGTCCGCGCCAGGAGTGGCGATGTGCATCTCTACATCGTCAGCCTGGAGCGCAATCCTGTTGCGCCGACGGAAACCAGCGAGCGGCCATGGACAGTCACCGATCCCGACCGCCACGGCTTCATCGGCGATCCCTGGCGGCGGACGGCGATGCAGCTGGGGGAGCTGAGCTTTGATTGCTCCAGCCAGCGGGAGACGTGCACGCGTCTCTCGATCGACCGGATGATCCTGACAGGCGAAGATGTGAAGGCCCTGCTGGCCTCGCCGCGCGAAGACATCCCGGTGAACTTCGACAGTTGGCGGACGGCCGATTGGCGGATCGACAAGGATGCGCTGCTTGCCGTTCTTGACGCGTTGGGCGCCCGCGAGGGCTTCCAATAGGGGATTGGTATCGATTCCCGAAAAATTTCTGCCGCTAGTCCCTTGCAGTCGCTGAGAATGGGGGCACGTATGTCGCAATGTGCGCCGCATCGCTCATCCCCGGCGATGGTTTGAGGCGCACAGGTCAGGGAGACAAAAACAATGGCCGGTAGCCCCACGGCGCTTCAATATCTCGACAAGGCAGTCGGAAACCTTCGCAAGCTTGGCCTGTTCCCGGACACCAAGAGCGATCCGGCGCCCGTCGTGGCCCTGCTGAACCAGATTACCGACCTGTCGCCCGACAAGGTGACGACCATCGCGCGCACGCTGGACCAGGCGTCGACGTTCAACGAGGTGGTGCGTGAGCATATCCAGGCCATCAAGGTGGGCGAACGCTATGAGGTGATCACCGGCGCGTTCAACTCGATCCGCGACGATGCGAAGTCGCTGGTCGACCAGTATGCCGACGGCAAGATCTCCACGATGGAGCGCCTCGGCAACATGTGGATGAAGTTCTCGCGCGGCGACATCGCCGACCGGTTCGACAAGATCAAGGACACCTATCTCGACGTCCAGAAGGACACGAAGGTATCCATCGAGAAGGAACACCTGATCCTCGAAGCGTACATGGATTTCCGCGGCGCGATGAAGTCGTCGGAAGTGCTGGCGCTCGAAGTTCTGAAGACGGCGGAAGGCAAGCTGGAAGAAGCCAAGGGGCGGATGACGGCGGCCTCGGCAGTCGTGACGGCGTATACCGGCGATGATGCAGCGGAACGGTCCAGGCTGGAGCTGGCGCGTGACGAAGAGCTGCGCAAGCTGCAGGCGGAAGAGAAACGCTACCAGATCGCCAAGGACCTCTCGGACAACCTGACGGTTGGTTACAACACCTCCGAAGTCATCATGGCGCGGCTGGTGCAGACGACCAACGCGAAGGAGCGCATCTATGCGCAATCCGTCTCGTTCTTCGGCACCAACGAGGTTGTGCTGACGGCGCTGTCGGCGACGTTCACGGGCATGTTCGGCCTGCATGAATCGACGCAGGCGCTGGAGAGCATGAAGAAGGGTATCGACCAGTCGCTCGAAACGCTGAGCGAGATCGGCGGCAAGGTTCAGGAAGCTGCACTCAAGGCCGGTTACGGCCCGACGATCTCGGCGGCGGCGGTCAAGAAGCTGGTGGATTCGGTGGTCAGCTATCAGGAGCGGTCCATCGGCATCATCGCGGAGATGCGCAAGCTGTCGACGCAGAACTCGGCCGAAATCCGGGATGCTGTGGAAGACGGCAAACGTCGCATGGCGTTGCTGATTGAGCAGGGCGCGGCAGCGGCACTCCTCGTCAAGACCTCATGAGCGAGACCAATGTTCCGGTGGCGGCCAGGGTGACGACCCCGGCCGCTGTTCCGGAAGAGCCCCGCAAACTCGACGACGTCATGCTGGCGATGGACGTGGTGGATACACTGCGCCATCGCACGCGCGTGGTTGACATGGAGCTCAACGAGACGGCGCGCGAGGAACAGCTCGTGGCGCGTCTCAAGGAGATCTATGGCGCGCAGGGCATCGAGGTGCCAGATCGTATTCTGAAGGACGGCGTGAAGGCGCTGGCCGAGCAGCGCTTCGTCTACAAGCCGCCGAAGGATTCGTTCTCGGTGAAGCTGGCCAGGCTGTATGTCAGCCGGAAGCGGTGGCTGCCGCAGTCGTTGACGACGCTCGGGGCGCTGGCGGCGATTGCCGTGGCGTTCCAGCTGTTCGTGTTCGGGCCGTCGAATGCCGAGTGGCAGGCCATGCCGACGGAGATTTCGCGCGTGCTGGCGGACGGGCAGAAGCTGGCGATCGATCCGACCGTGGATGCGCAGCTGGCCGGCCTGGCGGCCGAGGGGCAGCGCGCGGTGGCCAATGGCGATCGCGATGCGGCCCGCACGCAGCTCGCCACGATGAAGACAATGAACGAGCAGCTGGCGCAGGAATACGACATTCGCGTTGTCTCGCGGCCGGGCGAGGATTCCGGCTTCTGGCGTCAGAGCGAAGATCCGCCGTTCGGCATGAACTACTATGTCGTGGTCGAGGCGCTGGCGCCGGGCGGCCGTGTGCTCAGCGTGCCGATCACCAGCATCGAAACGCAGAAGGCCAGCAAAGTCACGATCTGGGCGCAACGCGTGAACAAGGACACGCTGGATCGGGTCGCGGCGGAGAAGGCTGCGGGCGGCGGCGTGGTGAACGACATCTTCGGACGCAAGGCGCGCGGCGAGTTGACCCCCGTGTTCGACGAACCCGTGCCGGGTGGAGCGATCACCAAATGGTAGGTCAGCGAACCAGTCTCCGTGGAATGGGCTGGCGGCGTGGCGTGCTGGGTCTGGCAGGCCTTGTGGCGCTTGCGGGATGCCATGCACTTGGCGACGCGGTTCCTGGCGATGCGACGGGTGGGCCTGCTGACGAGATTTCGCGCGTGCTCGCGCAGGGGCAGGCGCTTGCCGTTGATCCGGCCGTCGATGACCAGCTGGCTGGCGTTGCTGCCGAGGCGCGGCGCGGCGTTGTCAATGGCGACCGGGATATCGCGACAGCGCAGCTGAGCCTGCTGAAGGACATGAATGAGCGGCTGGCGCAGGAGTATGATGTGCGCGTCGTGTCGCGACCGGACAGCGACACCGGGTTCTTCCGGCAATCCGTCGATAATCCCTCGGTGCGCAACTACTATCTGGTTGTCGAAGCTCTAGCGCCGGATGGGCGCGTGCTGCCCGTATCTGTAACCAGCATCGAAACGCAAAAGACGGATCGCGTGACGATCTGGGCGCAGCGCGTGAACAAGGAAAAGTACGATCACGTTCGCGCCGAAAAGGCAGCCAACGGTATGGTCGTCGACAGCATCCTTGGTCACAAGACGCGGGGTAAACTGGACCCGGTATTCGACGAGCCTGTGCCCGGCGGCGCCATCACGGACTGGGGTAACTGACGCCATGCCGGATTATGATGATCTGATCACCGGACGGGATGCGCTGCACAGGCTGGATACGCTGACGGCGGGCGCGCGCGAGGAGTTCGATGCGGCGGCGCGGGCCGCGGAAGGCCATGCCAACCGGCGGGCCGATCTCGCGCGGCTGAAGGCGGATGGCTATCGCGAGTTGGCGGCGATGCGGCTGGACGTGATCAAGGGCGAGGCGACGGACACGCTGACGGCGGCGGAGAAGGAGGCCACGCGGCTGCTCTCCGAGCATCAGGTGTTCATGCAGAACATCGGCGGCGAGGTTGCCGCCGCCGCCGGGAAGCTGGCGGATGCCGAGGCGACGCGGCGCAACGGCGAGGGCGCGGTCGACGCGGCGTTGAATGCCTATGAGACGTTGGTGGCGGAGACGGAAAAGGCCGTCCAATCCGACCCGGGATACCTTGCGCTGAAGAATGCGTTCGAACAGTCGCGCGCGGTGGCGGTGCGGGCCGAGCAGAAGCTTGAGCTGGCGAAGACGGACCGCGCGGAGAAGGGCAAGCCCTACGAGCAGGACCCGCTGTTCTCGTATCTGTGGGAGCGGAAGTTCCGTACGCCGGAATATGAGAAGCGCGGCCTGTCGCGGATGCTGGATGGCTGGGTTGCCAAGCTGTGCCGGTATGACGAAGCGAACATGAATTATGCGCGCCTGACGGAATTGCCCGACAGGATCGCGGAACATCTCTCCAGTATGCGCCTGGAAGAAGCCGAGGCGCAGGCCGCGATCGAACGCTTCGAGGCGCAGGCGCTGGAAACGCGGGGCGCGGGCAAGCTCTCGGCGGAGCTGGCTGCGGCGAAGGAAAAGCTGAAAGGGCTGGACTACCTGCTTGCGGAAGCGGAGTCGCGCCATGCCGATCTGCGTCGTCAGCAGGAGCAGGCGGCCAGCGGCGATGCCGGGCCGCAGGAGAAGGCGCGGCGCGTGATCGAGGAGGGCCTGGCCAAGGCCAGCTTCCCCGATCTCAAGGTGCTCGCGGCCGAGACGACGACGCCGGACGATGACCGCATCGTGGAGGCGCTGATCAAGCTGCGCACCGAAGAGCTGCAGATGGAAGTGAACTGGCGCGGTGTGGAGGCGATGCCCACGCGGCGGCGCGCGGGGGCTGAGGCGCTGGAACGGGTGCGCCGGAAGTTCAAGGAAGCGGGGCTAGACAGTCCCTATGTGATGATCCTGCGAGGCGCTTTCGAAGCGGCGCTGGAGGCCTATGGCAAGGGTCCGTCGCCCGACAGCGAGGCCCTGTGGCGCGCCATCCGCGCCACCGTGCGCCAGGCGCCGCGCAACGACGACGATTATTTCGGCGGACCGCGCCGCGGCCGCAATGTCGGCGTCGGCGATGTCGTCGCGGGCGTTATCATCGGCGAAGTCATCAAGGCCGCAACCCGCGGCAGCCGCTGGGGCGGCGGAGGCTGGGGCGGAGGCGGCTCCGGCTGGGGTGGCGGCGGATCGAGTGGCGGCGGTGGCGGATTCAAGACCGGCGGCCGCTCCGGCGGCGGCGGTTTCAAAACCGGCGGACGGTTCTAGATGGCGGCGCGCGCCACACGGCTGGCGTGGCAGGACATACCGCTTGAGGCTGCGCCGCTTGGGTTGCCGCTGACGTTAGGGATCGGCTCGGGCATGAGCCGGCGACCGGGCGCGTTACGAGGACATGTATTCGCCGTAACCGATCGCGGGCCGAACCTGTTCATCTCGCAGGTGCTGGAGATGGGGCTCAGCCAGTTCGAGCCGCTGCGCACGCTGGCGGGCGCGAAGGTGATGCCCGCGCCGGACATGGGCCCGGAAATCGTGGAGCTGGAGATTGCGGGCGGCGCGATGCGGCTGGTGCGGCGTATCCCGCTGCGGATGCAATCGGGGCGGCGGCTGATGGGATCGGCGCCTGACGGGCTGGCGATGGAGCCGCTGTTCGAGCTGGACGGCGCGCCACTCGCGCCTGCGCCGCTGGGCGTGGATACGGAGGCCATCGCCGCGCTGCCGGATGGCGGGTTCTTCGTGGCGGAGGAATATGTGCCCTCGCTGCTGAAGGTGAGCGCCGAGGGCATTGTCAGCGAGCGCTGGGTTCCGCCGGGAATGGAAGCGTGCATCGCTTATCCAGACATCGCTGTGCGGCCGGTGTTGCCGGAGAGCATGGGTCGGCGGCGACCGAACCGCGGGCTTGAGGCGCTGTGCGTCTCGCCGGACGGGCGGCATCTCTATCTCGGCCTGCAGAGCGCGGCGGAAGGAGATGACCCGGGCTATGCGCCTGTGTGGAAGCTGGATGCGATCACCGGGGTTTGCTTGGGCGAATACCGCTATGCGTTCGATCCACCGCAAGCCTTCCGGCGCGATGCGGAGCGACGAGCCGTGACCGGGACTGACCTCAAGATCTCCGAGTTTGCATGGCTGGGTGAAGATCGCCTGCTGGTGCTGGAGCGCATTGCGCACACGACGAAGCTCTACGCGGCCGATCTGGCCAGCGGCCGCAAGCAGCTGGTGATGTCGAGCGACAGCCTGCGCGAGATCGGGCCGGACATGGAAGCGATGACGCTGCTGTCGGATCGCGAAATCCTGCTGGCGTCGGACAATGATTTTGGCGTCGAGGGCGCTGTCACCGAGGCCTGGCTGGTGACGCTGGACGAGCCGCTCTAGCGCCGTGCAACAAGCCGGGCCGCGGCTTCTGAAGTCACGCCGAATACGTTGGCCCCGAGCGTTCTCAAGACGAGATAACGATAGGATCGCGCCGGCGAGCGGAAGACGCGTCCCCACACGGGATGTCGGTCAGGCAGCCGACCATACTCTGTGGCGATCGCCTCGACTTGCTTGGTTGCCTCATCCGTCACGCGCAGGGCAGAGGGTCCATGAATCTCGCGAACGATTGCGGCGCCGTTCAAAGCGCCACGTACGATCGGAGAGGTACGTTCGGACGGATCCGTCGGCCAGCGCCGCCAGCAATCTGCAAATGCGCGGGCAAACGATAGCGGCTGAAGGCCAAGCGCTTCCGGGGCCACGTCGTTCACCAGCGCGCGAATCGTGTCCTGCTCCGGTTTCGGTTTGCTGAGCCGAAGACGAAAGTCTTCAATGGCCGACTGTTCCAGAGCGACCTGAACATGTCCCGCGATGAAACCCAGAGTCTCGTCAGATAGCCATCCGGGGCTCGTCGTTGGCGCCACGGCTTCCAGAGCGGCGCGGAGCGATTGCAAATGAGTCACGGCGAAGCGCTTCGCATCTCGATCGCGACCGCGAGCTGTCAATGCCAACGCTTCGTTTCCCCAGCCACCGGATATCCGCGCGAACCTAGGAGGCCGCGACCGGTCTTTCAACGGAATATCCGCGCCTAGATTGCCAGCTGCCTAGCGCCGTGTTCGACCGAGAGCGTCTTGTGGCCGGTGCTGACGGCTGAGCGGCCACCGACTGCGGGGACGAAGACGTAGTCCGCGTCGATGCGATCCTTGCGGATGTCGAGGGTGAAATAGCCGCGCTGGCTGGCGTCCATCCATTTGAGGTTGGGGTTTGTGGCCATGAAGTCGGCGACGAGTTGGGCGGCGTTGCCGTTGAAGCGGCGCTCGAAACCGTAGGAGGACACGCTCTGGCCGGCGAATTCGACCCCGATGGCGCCAGCCTTGTCGGCGAGGTCGAAGGCCCATGCGTTGTGGCTGTCGCCGGTGAGGGTGACGAGATTGGCGCCGGCGGTGTGCGCTGAATCGTAGAGGCGCTGGCGGGCGGCGGGATAGCCATCCCACTTGTCGAGCGAGTAGGGCATGCCGGTCTGCAGCAGGAGCGAGCGGCGCTCCAGTTCGGCCATCAGTTCGGCCGGCGCAGTGCCCTTGAACCAGGCGGTGTTCGGCTTCGGGAAGCGCGTGGCGCCGACGATTACCTGCTGGAGAAGAACCTGCCAGCGTTGGCCGGCGTTGACGGAGCTCTTCAGGCCATCGGCGAGCCAGCGTTCCTGTTCTGCATCCATCATGGCGCGTTTCGGATCGGCCAGTGGACCGGCGCCGAACGCATTGAGCTTCTGGGCGATGTCGCCGCCGGAGGCGAAGATCGTGTCGAGTTGATCGTCGAGTTGCTGGGAGCGGCCGAGCAGGCGCGTCTCGAGACGGAAGAGCGTGGCGAGGTTGCCGATGCAGTGGCTGCCGTACCAGTCGCCGCGCGTGGGCAGCCATTCGCGCCAGGCGCGGATACCTACGGCTTTGCGGATATTCCAGTTGCCCTCAGTGGCGGGATCGTGCGCGCTGGCGCCATCGCGCCAGCTGTTGTTGGCGGTCTCGTGATCGTCCCACACGGCGATCATCGGCAGGCGGCGATGCAGCGCTGCGAGATCGGGGTCGAGGCGATAGCTGGCGTAGCGCTGGCGATAGTCGGCGAGGGCGACGACCTCGTGCGGCGGCGCAAGACCACGCTGTGCGGCGATGCCGGGTTGTGCGTCGGAGCGCGTGAGCGGGGATTCGTAGATGTAGTCGCCGGCGTGCACGGCAAGATCGATGTCGTCGCGCGCGGCCGCGTGGGCGTAGGCGTTGAACCAGCCGGACGTGCCGTTGGCGCAGGAGAAGACGGCGATGCGGAAGCTCTCGACATCGCCATCGGGCAGGGTGCGCGTGCGGCCGGCATCGGAGACCTGCCCGTCGGGGGCTGTGAAGCGGAACCAGAACCAGCGGCCCGGCGGCAGGCCTTCGGCCACGACACTGGCGCAGCAATCGGCGGCGGGGCTGGCTTCGGCTTCGCCCGTCATGCGGATGCGGTCGAACTTCTCATCGTCCGCGATCTCGACGCGCAGGCGCGTGGCATTGGGGGCGACATAGCGCGTCCAGAGCACCACGCTGGTCTGGCCCGGATCGCCGGAGGCAACGCCGTGCGTGAAGCCGGATGTGGGCGCAGCGAAAGCGCGGCCGGGAAGCGCGGCCAGCGCAAGACCAGCGGCGCTTGCGCCCAGCAGGCGGCGGCGGGTGATCACGAAAGCCATGGGCGTCTCCCTGCGTCCGTCAACGCTTAGGACGGCTTCATGACGGTTTGGAGTCAACTGTCATCGCCGCTGGGAGATCGGCGAAGTTACTGCCCCGGCGGGCGGAGGTAATCGCGCTTGCCGAGGGTGACGCCGTTGTGGCGGAGAATGTTGTAGGCGGCAGCGGTGTGGAAATACAGGTTGGGGAACACCCAGCCCTGCAGGTAGGCCGCGCAGGTCATCGGCAGCTCCTGGCCGCCGCCGACCGGGATGTTGATCGTCGTGTTGCAGCGGGCATTGATCGCATCGGCCGAAGCGGCCTGCACATAGGCGTTGGCCTTCTGCGTGCGCTCGATCAGCTGGGCGAAGCTGGTTTCCACATCGGGGAAGGCGGGGAGATCGGTTCCGGCGAGGCGGGCGGCGCCGCGCGACAGGCTGTCGGTGGCGATCTGCACCTGGCGGCTGAGCGGGAACATATCCGGGAAGAGGCGGAAGTTGAGGAACACGTCCTCCGGCAGTTTCAGGTGAGCGGCGTGATCCGCGCCCTTCTTGAGAATGCCGCCGAGGGCGCCGAGCGTCTGGGTGCTGGCGTCCTTGATGAGGGTGGAAAGCAGAACTGTCATCTGTGGCCCCGTCTGGTGTGGCGGTGTCATAGCGTGCGCGGGCGCGGGATGCACCGGGAAAATTGGCTGGGGAAATTTGGACTTGCGGGGCGCGGGCCGGAAACCTAGCGATAGCGGGTGACGGGGAGGGCGGGGTGAAGCTTCGGCTCAAGATACTGGCCTGGTGCCATGTGGTGTTCGGGGGCGTCGGCCTGGCGGTGTTTGGCACGCTGGTCGTCGCCTACGGGCTTGCGAACGATCGCGCCTACGACGACGAGTTCGCGTGGATGGCGGGCGGGCTTGGCCTGCTGACGCTTGCGTATTTCCTGCCGTCCTTCCTTGGCGGGATCGGCTTGTTGCGCGGTATTCCGTGGGCGCGAGCAGTCATCTGGATCGAGTCCGCGGTGCTGGCGCTTGCCGTGCCGGTGGGCACGGTGATCTGTGCGGTGAGCCTGTGGGTGTTGCTGACGACGTGGGATACGACCGAGGCGCCGACCTACACCCAGATCGAGCGCTTCGTTCAGAACTCGCTGCGGTCGATCGTGCTGATCCTGGTCGCGCTGTTCATCCTCGGCGTGATCCTGGGGCTGGGCTACATCTTCCGCGATGTGATCGCGCCGCCGCCACACCAGGAGCTCACGCCGATGCCGACCTTCCCACCGCCGCAGGTGGACAGGCCGGAGTTCACGATGCCGGAGTTGCCGCGCGCACCGGCACAGTGACGTTGCACAGGCCGATGCGGCCGACCGGGTTGCGATAGAAGTCATCCTTCCGCCAACGGCGCGAGTTCACCAGCGTGGCGAAGCTGGCGCTGTCGGTCTTCATGATCTCCAGCGGCGTGCGCTGCTCGGGCGGCAGGTCGGCGGCGACCTTGATGTCGGCATAGTGCTGGTACTCGCCGGGCGTCTTGTAGAAGCCGGCGTCGCCCGTGCCGCGCGGGAAGGCGGCCATGATCTCCATGCCCTGCACGACGCGGCCGAGCATGGTGAGCTGCTTGTCGAGATTGCGCGGGCTGTGGCCGATGATGACGTACAGCTCCGTGCCGCCGCCGGAGTTCTCATCGTTCTCGCGGCCGACGCCGACCATGCCATAGCAGTGCGTCAGCCAGGCGCTTGTCATGTCGCGGGCGGCGTACATGCCGTTCACGAAGCCGACTTCGGGGGCGTAGGTGTCCGGGTCGGGCAGCACGTCGAAATTGGCGACGGCGTTGCGGGGCAGGGTGAACTCGGCGTTGAGCTTCTCGACGCCTTTTTTGGGCGGCCGAGCCGGATCGGCGGCTTGCGCCCATTGCGAGACGAAATTGTCCTGCACGCGCGTGACGGCGCCGTCGGCGAAGAAGCCTTCGCGCGAGAGTGTCTTCACGTTGGCGACGTGGTTTGGGGAAAATTGCGGGGCCATCTCGATGATGACGCGGCCCTGTGGGAAATCCATGTAGAGCGTGTTTTCGGGATCGAGCGCGCGCCATTCCTCGGGCTTCGAGGCGGCGATCACCTCGCCGGGCGAGGGTGTGTTGCCTTCAGGCGGGGCCGGGATGTTGCCAACGGATCCAGCCGGCGACTGGCAAGCAGCAAGCGCCAGGGCGGCGATACCGAACGCGATCCTCATAATCCCTCCACGGAGCAATTCGGGAGGACATTGCGACGGATCGGCGCCGGGCTCAATCACCCTGGGAGGCGAGCGCACAAGAAGAAAGGCGCCGCCCGGATGGACAGCGCCCTGCTTCAGAGCGGTGATGAAGGGGGAGGCTTAGCCGCTAGCCGCGGAAGTCGCCATTTTCCCAGTAGGTGCGGCCGGTGGCCGGATCGGCGTAGTAATAGCGGCCAGAGTTGCGGTCGTAGATCATCTCGGAACGCGAGGCGACCTGCTTGCCGCCGACAAAGCAACCGCCCTGTTCCTGGCAGCCCGTGTAGTAGCCGACAGCTGCACCGAGCGCGCCGCCGATGAGGGCTCCGGTTGCGTCGTCGTCAGAGATTGCAGCGCCAGCAACAGCGCCGAGTCCGGCGCCGATCGCGGCGTTGCGCTGGGACGGATCCCAGCTGTCCATGCTGCTGCAGGCCATGAGCGAAGCACTGGCGACGGCGGCGCAGAAGGTGGTCTTGAGGAAGGTCATGGGCTGGCCTCGTGAAGCACGGTGAATGTCATGTGCGTGCTAAACGGAGGGTGCGTACGACGGTTCCGGGAACCCGATCACGAACGCAGCTTGTTTGCGGTTCCAGAACGACTGCGAAAAATCAGTCGATGCGAACGACAAGGCTTTCAAGGCCGCGGAAGCCCGGAAGTTTTCGCCAGTGCGGTGATACGGATGGATCGCTGAGGCGCAGGCGCGGGAAGCGATCGAAGAGGCGCGAGAGCAGGTGCTTCGCTTCCATGCGCGCCAGCGGTGCGCCGGGGCAGATGTGTGCGCCGCCGCCGAAGGAGAGATGGCGGGAGGCCCGGGGTCGCGTCACGTCGAAACGATGCGCTTCGGGAAAGGCTGCCTCATCGCGATTGGCGGAGCGGATGAAGACGTTGAGCGCGCTGCCCGCATGGACGGGGCAGCCGGAGAGATTTTCCGCGTGGGTGGCGATGCGCCAGGTGAAGTCGACGGGGGCTTCGTAGCGGAGTGCCTCGTCCACGGCGTTGGGCCAGAGGGATGGCGCGGTGCGCAGGATGTGGAGCTGTTCGGGGTAGGTGAGCAGGAGGCGGGCGGTGTTGCCGATCAGGTCCGTGGTGGTGACGTTGCCGGCGATCAGCAAGCCGCGGATGTTGTAGGTGATCTCCGTGTCGGAAAGTTCGGCGCCGGCCGCCTGTGCGCGGGCCATGTCGCCGAAGAGATCGTCCGGCGGGTTCAGCTTGGCGTCGGCGAAGCGGCCACGGATGTAGTGGGCGAGGCCGTTTGAGGCTGCGACGAGGGCGGCGACATTCTCCGGCGTGCGGTTTGGGTTGAAGGTCTGCACGATGTCGTCCAGCCACTGACGGAAAGTCGCTAGCGTTTCGGGCGGTACGCCGAGAATGGCGCCGATGCACGAGACGGGGACGGGCTCCGCCAGTTCTTTCATAAGGTCGAATTCGGCGCGGCCTTCGATACGATTGAGCGCGTCTTCCACAATGCGGATGCAATGGGACTCGAAGGCGGCAATGCGGGCGTAGAGCGCCTGCACCAGCGGGCTGCGGACGCGGGTGTGCTCGACGCCGTCCAGTTCCAGCATGGAGGCGCGCTGGTCGTCCGGGAAGGCGAGGCCATCGGGTATGGTGGCGCGGCGGCGGCGGATGGCGATGGCGGCAGGTTCGGCCTGATCCGGGTCTTTCACGTGCGAATTGTCGGTGAAGATCGCCCGGGCATCCGCCATCCGGCTGACCAGCCACGCGCCACCCGCTTCGTCGCGATGGAGGGGGCATTGCGCGCGCAGCTGGGCGAGGCGCGGATACGGGTCTTCGCGCGCCGCCGGGTTGGCGGCGGTCAGGTCGAGAATGCGGAAGGGGGATGAACCGGTATCGGCTATGACGTCTCCTGCTGAACCAGAGGTAGCTGGTAAGCAACCTATGGTTGTGGAGTTGGGGAATCAATCGGGGTTAACCGCGAGAGGTGGGCGGACTTGTGTGGCCCGGCGTGGAATGACAGACTCATCCGTAGGGGGATTCATGGCGGTCATGATACCGGAGAAGCTGCCGAGCAACGCCACGCAGGGCGAGCGGCGGACGTTTGCCCTCCTGGAGAAACTGCCGGACGATTGTATCTGCTACTACGAGCCGGTGATCGGCGAGCGCTATCCGGATTTCGTGGTGATCATGCCCGAGCTGGGCGTGCTGATCATCGAGGTGAAGGGCTGGTATCGCAGCCAGCTGGAGCGGGCGGATACGCGCGACGTGACCATTCGGCAGGATGGGATTGTGCAGGTGCACAAGCATCCCGTGCGACAGGCACGAGAGTACAAGTTCGAGCTGATGAATGCGTGTCAGCGGAGCCGCCACGCAAGCCATCTTCTGCATCCGGACGGCAAGCGGGAAGGAAATTTCCTCTTCCCGTTCGGGCATATGGCGCTGATGTCCAACATCACGCGTGACCAGGTGCGCCAGGGTGATTTCGACATTGCCCAAGGCGTTTTCGGCGACGGCAAGATGGTGATGCGCGACGAGATGGACGCGCTGCTCGACCTGCCGCCTGACAAGTTGATCGACGTGATGCGGACCTGGTTCGACCCGAACTGGAGCTTTCCGCGGCTGACCAAATCGCAGGTCGACGCGATACGGCTGATTATTCACCCGGAGATCGTGATCGAGGGAACGTCGCTTGCCGTGCTCGATCACAAGCAGGAAGCAAAAGCCCGCTCAATCGGGCAAGGGCATCGCCTGATCTATGGCGTAGCTGGGTCGGGGAAGACCGTGATCCTGCTGGCGCGTGCGCGGATGCTGGCCAAGGACAGTAGCAAAGCGATCTTGCTGCTTTGCTACAACAAGGAGCTGGCGGGGCGGTTTCGCGAAGAGCTTGCGGAGCATCCCAACATTCATGCGATGAGCTTTCACGGCTGGGTCGCGCGCAACCGTGTAAGAGTCAGGCATGATGATTTTTCACCTGACGCGGAGGACTTGCGCGTCAGGCTTCTGCTTGAGCGCCTGCAGGCGAGCCGGGGCGAGGCGGGACGCTATGATGCTGTTCTGATCGACGAAGCGCAGGATTTCGACCCGCGCTGGTTCGGCTGTGCAAAGCTGGCGCTGAAAGAGCCGGACAATGGCGACCTCCTGATCGCGCTCGATGGCGGGCAGAACCTTTATGGCCGCAAGACATTCACCTGGAAGTCGGTGGGCGTGAATGCCGTGGGGCGCGTCATGTCGCGATCCGCCTATGACTTCGATCGCAACTACAGGAATACGCGGCAGATCCTGACCGTGGCTGCGCCGTTTGCAGTCGTGAACGTGACAGACGACGAGGATGACGCGCTGCAATCTTACCGTGTTGATCCCAGCTGTTCGGTACGGGAAGGGCCCTTGCCGAAATGGTATTCAGCCAACAGCCGTGAAGCGGAAGTCGACGCCATCGTGAGGCGTGTCAAAGACTGGCTGAACAGAGGGTTCCTGACCGAGAGCGGCGAGTATGAGCGCCTGCCGCCGAGGGATATCGCGATCCTGTATCCGCGCTGCCCCGACGCGTTCAAGCCGCATCTCGAAGCACTGCTCGAGAAATTGGCTGCGATCACGGGTGTCCGGTTTATCGCTTCCGGCGCGTCTGCAGCGGCCCGCAAGGGAACTGGTCCGTCTGAATCGTCCCTCACGGTGGGAACGATTTATTCCGCCAAGGGGCTGCAGTTTCGCGCGGTGATCCTGATGTGGGCCGATCTGTTGTACGGGGTCAACAATGCCGACCGGCACGGGAAGGATCGCGCGCTGCTCTATGTTGGCCTCACGCGCGCACAGACCTTCCTGCGTATCTGCTGGACGCGTGGTACAGCGCTGACCGCCGAGATCGAAGCGGCTGTTGCATCGATAGACAATGGTGGCGCCGCATTCGATAGCGTCGACACAAGTGGCCCGAGCCAGCTGGACGAACCTCCGACAGAGCCCTTCAGCTGGTTGCGATAGGGCTCAGCCGGGCGTTGGAGCGACCTGTCAGAGAACGTCCAGCATCTTCGCGACGAGTGGGTGGCGGACGACGTCGCCTTGGTGGAGGCGGACGACGCCGATGTCGCCGCCCATGCCTTCGATGCGTTCAGCAACCGGAGCGAGGCCCGAGAGTTCGGGGGCTAGGTCCGACTGTGCCGGGTCGCCGGTGACGACCATTTTCGAGTTCCAGCCGAGGCGGGTGAGGATCATCTTGAGCTGGACGTAAGTGCAGTTCTGCGCCTCGTCGACAACGATGAAGGCGTTGTTGAGCGTGCGGCCGCGCATGAAGCCGACCGAGGCGATCTCGATCTGGCCTTCGGCGATCATCGCCTTCACCTGCTTGGCCGACATGCGATCCTGCAGCGCGTCGTAGAGCGGGCGCAGGTAGGGGGCGAGCTTCTCTTCCATGTCGCCGGGCAGGAAGCCGATGTTTTCGCCGGCATCGACGGCGGGACGGCAGAGCACGATGCGGCCGATCTTGCCCGCACGGAGCGCTTCGACGGCCTTGGCGATGGCGATGTAGGTCTTGCCCGTGCCGGCCGGGCCGAGGGCGAGCACCATGTTCTGGCGGTCGATGGCCTCGATCAGGCGCGCTTGGCCCTCCGTCTTCGGCATGATGTTCTTGACGTAGGCCTGCTCGCGCTGCGGCTCACGCTGCTGGATGGGTTGCTGGACCTGCTGTTGTTGCGGCTTCCGGCGTTTTCGCGGGTGATGGTAATTCTCGTCTTCGGCGACCGGGTCCCAGCCTCCTTCTATGACGCTGAGCTGAACGCCTCCGGCATCCCGATCGCGGCGGCCCTGGAATTCGGCGCGGACACGGCGGACGGCGGCACGTTTACCCATGGAGGTACTCCTCTGTCAGTCGGTAAGGCAGGCTGAAAAAGAAAAACGCCGCAAGCCGGTGAGGCGCTGCGGCGTCGGACGAACCGAAATGCATGAATGGCGGGTGGCGGTCGCCGCATGAAGCGACCTGCTGGATCGTAGGCGGATGGTGCAACCGTATGCGGTCGACGCAATCCCGTTCCCCGTTCTCGACAACGTGCGCCACTTGGCGCGCGTCCTGTCGAATCAGCTTCCCTATGAGTAGACTAGTTCTGCATTAACGGAACTATAAAGGGTCAGTTCCGCGAAGTTGCTGCACAGTGGCTTTGGCGCCTGAGTTTGTTGCAGCTTGATGACAGGACTGCCGCGCTTCGAGTCGTTGTGCTTTTCCGGCAACGCTCGTGGGCGAGACGAGGAAGAGAAGGACACGCAGATGGCGATCTACGAACTCGACGGCGTGAAGCCCCGTATGGAGGGCGAGCACTGGATCGCCGACAGCGCCAGCGTGATGGGCAATGTCATCCTGAAGCAGAACGCCAGCGTGTGGTTCAACGCGACGCTGCGCGGCGACAATGACCCGATCACCATCGGCGAGAATACGAATATCCAGGATGGCTCGGTGCTGCATAACGATGTCGGCGTGCCGCTGACGATCGGGAAGAACTGCACGATCGGGCACATGGTGATGCTGCATGGTTGCTCCATCGGCGAGAACACGCTGATCGGGATCGGATCGATCATCCTCAATGGCGCGAAGATCGGGAAGAACTGCCTGATCGGCGCAAACTCGCTGATCACCGAGGGCAAGGAGATTCCGGATGGTTCAATGGTGATGGGTGCGCCGGGCAAGGTGGTGCGGGAGCTGGGCGAGCAGCAGATCCAGATGATCACCGGATCGGCGCACCACTATGTCGAGAACTGGAAGCGGTATGCGCGCGGGCTTCGTAGGGTGGATTGAGCGGAGCGAAATCCACCTTCGGTGCATGCGGTTGAGGCGGTGGATTTCGCTTTACTCAATCCACCCTACAGGCCGTACTCTTCTCGAAATGCGTCGAACGGCGCGCTTACGGTCAGCACCTGATACGGGAAGCTCAGCCAGGGCTGCGCGACATCCAGCGTTTCGAGATTGCGCTTGAACGTCTCGGCAACGTGCGGCTTGGCGTGGCCACGGAAGTCGAGGAACTGGCCCCAGGTGGAGAGGCCATGGATGGGGCGGGGGCCGAGAAGCGGCTGGCGTGAGTTGGCGTAAGCGGCAGGGAACAGGCGGCGATAGCCTTCTGTGTTGTAGAGCCAGGATTGTCCGACAACGCTGCGCGTGTTGGGCCAGGTGCTGGCGGCGTGGCCGAACATGTCGGTCAGTTCGGCGCGGCGTTGTGCGAGGTTGGAGGCGTGCAGGGGGCCGACGTCATCCGTGTTGAAGCGGTTGCGGAAATGGATGCGCACTGCGCCTTCGGCATTCGGCGCCTCACAGGCGAAGTGCGGGCCGAAGGGGAAGCGGTCGGCGGGCCATGGGTCTGGCGGGCGATCGGCGTAGGCGAGGATCAGGGCGTCCAGCCGAGCTGCAGAATCGGACATCGTGGCGATGCGCTGGGCCAGTTCGGAGAAGGCGGGGTCGGGTTGTTGCTTCGACAGGTTCCCGTAGGCGAAAAGCCGGTGGAAGTTAGTCTGCCAGGTGATCGCCTCGGCCAGCGGGATGCCCGCCTTGGCCGCGAACACGCCGGCCCAGTGCAGTTGCACGCCGAAAAACGTGCGCGCGATCTCCGCAACAGCCCTGCCTTTGGCTTCCGACACCGATTCTGTACCCACGCTTGAGCTGGCCCATCCTAGCGCCTGCCGCGCCAGCGCCTATATGTCGGCCATGGCAAAGCTATCCGTTCTCGATCTCGCCCCTGTTGTCGAAGGCTCCACGACACGGGAGGCATTGCACAACAGCCTCGACCTCGCCCGCCACGCGGAGAAGCTGGGCTATCACCGGTTCTGGTTGGCCGAGCATCACAACATGCCAGGGATCGCCAGCGCGGCGACGGCGGTGGTGATCGCCCATGTGGCAGGAGGCACCAGCAGAATCAGGGTAGGCGCGGGCGGGATCATGCTGCCCAATCATTCGCCGCTGATGGTAGCGGAAGCATTCGGCACGCTGGCGGAATTGCATCCGGGGCGGATCGATCTGGGCCTTGGCCGTGCGCCGGGGACGGATCAGGGAACAGCGCGAGCGCTGCGCCGCTATATGGGCGGGGCGGATACCTTCCCCGATGACGTGGTCGCGCTGATGGGCTGGTTCGAGCCGGTCGTGCCCGGGCAGACCATTCAGGCCGTTCCGGGAACGGGTGCGGATGTGGACGTCTGGATTCTTGGTTCATCGCTGTTTGGCGCGCAGCTCGCCGCGCATCTTGGGCTGCCGTACGCTTTCGCCTCGCACTTCGCCCCCGGCGACATGATGGATGCCATCAAGATCTATCGCGAGCGCTTCAAACCGTCGCCGCGTCTGCAGACGCCGTATGTCATGCTGGGTCTCAACGTGATCGCAGCTGAGACGGATGAGGAAGCGAAATTCCTCTTCACGTCGATCCAGCAGGCCTTCGCCAACCTGCGCCTTGGCCGCCCCGGAAAGATGCCGCCGCCAAAGGAGAACCTGCAGCTCGACCCGATGGTGGAGCAGGGCATTCTTCACGCGCTGTCATGCTCGGTCGTTGGTGGGCCGGATAAGGTAAAGCGTGGCATCGCGGAGTTCGTCGCGCGCACGGGCGCGGACGAGCTGATGGTCACCGGCTCTGTCTGGGATCACCAGAAACGGCTGCGGTCTTACGAGATCGCGGCGGCGGCGATTGGTTAGGGCGTTAGCCCGCCCTAACCCCGACTATCGCGCTTCCCACGGAACGGTTTGCCGCCCGGTTTGCCACCCGCGCGGAACGGCTTATCGCCGCGCGGCTTGAAGGATTTGCCGGCGGGCTTGTCGCCGAATTTGCGAGCGGGGCGGTCGCTTTGCGTCCTGTCGCCTTCGGCGCGCGGTCCACGCGGTTTGAACCCTTCAGGACGGGGGCCGCGAGGTTTGAAGCCGTCGGGCTTCGGTCCACGGGGCTTGAAACCGTCCGGCTTGTCGCCACGCGGCTTGAAGCCTTCAGGGCGGCGGTCAGAACGTTCCGGGCGCTCGCGGCGTTCGGCAGCGCGCACATCGGCATGCGGGCGTTCGCGGCGCTGGACGGGCGCATCGCCTGTCTCGCGCCGTGTCGGTTCAGCGCTCACCGGCGGGATCGTGCCCTCGGCGCGCGCCGCGTCACGGCGCTGCTTGCGGTTGAGGCCGCTCGGGTGGACGGCCGGCGGCTGTTGCTTCGCGGGCGCTTCTGCGGGCGTCAACGCGGCAAACACCGGATCGGATTCCATGCGCGCACGCTCTTCGTCGCGCTGCTTGTAGCGGGCGGCGCGGGCGTCGTCTTTCGCGGAGCGTTTGAAGTCTTCGCGCGGGGCGCGGTCTTCGCGGCGCGGCCGATCTTCACGATGCGGGCGATCTTCACGCGGTTTGCGATCGCCGAAGTCACGCTTCTCGCGCGGCGCACGGTCGGCGCGCTGGCCGTCGCGGCGGGCGCGCATCGGGTGCGTGGCTTCGCCAGCCTGCGGCGGACCGCTTGGTTCGATCTGTACCTCGTCTTCATTGGTCGATTTGACGGCTTCGGCAAATGCCTCTGCGGCGTGACCGACGATCTCGAAGCGCGTCTCTTCGTCGAAGATGCGGATCGGGCCGACTTCGTTGCGGGTGATGTGACCGACGCGGCAGATCAACGGCAGGATCCATTTAGGATCGGCATTGCGGCGGCGGCCGACATTGAGGCGGAACCACGTGCCTTCGCCCTCGACAGCGACAAAGCCACGTTCTTCGCGCGAGCGCGGAGCCGGGCGTTCACGCGTGTTCGCCTGGCTGTCGCGCATGCGGTGGTCGTCGGTGATGTCTTCCGGCTCCGGCAGGTCGGCGCGCAGCAGGCCAATCAGGGCGGCGGCGAGCTGTTCGCCGGAATGCTGTTCGGCCATCTGGCGGGCGAGATCGCGATCATCATCGTTGATTGCGGCGCTGAGCGTCGGATTCTGCAACAGGCGTTGGCGGTCCTGTGCGCGGATTTCGGCGGCCGTGGGCGGGCCGGCCCAGGTCGCTTCGATATTGGCAGAGGACAGCACCATCTCTGTGCGGCGGCGCTTGCTGTAAGGCACAAGCAACACGGACGCGCCCTTGCGGCCTGCGCGGCCTGTACGGCCCGAGCGGTGGAGCAGGGTGGCTTTGTTGCTGGGAATGTCGGCGTGGATGACGAGGCCGAGGTCCGGCAGGTCGAGGCCGCGCGCGGCGACGTCGGTCGCGACGCACACTTTGGCATGGCCATCGCGCAGGGATTGCAGCGCATCGTTACGCTCGCGCTGGCCCATCTCGCCGGAGAGGCCCACGGCCTGGAAGCCGCGCTCGCGCAGGGCCGAATGCAGGTGACGCACGGATTCGCGCGTGTGGCAGAACACCAGAGCACGGCCGGCATCGAAATAACGCAGCACGTTGACGACGGCGCGCTCGGTATCGCCCGGCTGGATGCGGATGGCGCGATAGTCGATATCGCCATGCGGTTCGGTGGCAGAAACAGTGTCGATGCGGACGGCGTCGCGCTGGTAGTTCTTCGCCAGCATGGCGATGCCGCGCGCGATGGTGGCCGAGAACAGCAGCGTGCGGCGCTCCGGCGGGGCGGCGGCCAGCAGCGTTTCAAGTTCTTCACGGAAGCCGAGATCGAGCATCTCGTCGGCTTCGTCGAGCACGACGACGCGCAGGTCGGCGAGATTGAGATAGCCTTGGGCAAGGTGGTCGCACAGGCGGCCCGGCGTTCCGATGACGATGTGGCAGCCGGCCGAGAGGCGGCCCTGCTCGCCGCGCACGCTCATGCCGCCGACGCATTCCACGATGCGGGCGCCGGTGTCGGCATAGAGCCAGTCGAATTCGCGGCGGATCTGCATCGCCAGTTCGCGCGTCGGTGCGATCACCAGCGCCATGGGCCGGCCAGCAGGGCCAAAACGCTCGGCGCCTTGCAGCAGGCTGGAGGCCATGGCGAGGCCGAAAGCGACGGTCTTGCCCGAGCCGGTCTGGGCGGAGACCAGCATGTCGGCGTTGGGGCGGGAATGGTCGCGGTCGGCTTCGGCGACTGCGGCCTGAACGGCGGTCGGTTCGGCATAGCCACGCGCGGCAAGAGCGCGGTCAAGCGCGGGGTGAATGGCGGGGAAGGGCATGGGAGGGTTTTCGTGTCAGCTGGCCGCCATATGGGCGGGGAGCAGGTCTCCGGAAACGCCCGGGCCTGATGCCGCGTCCCATACAGCAAAATCAGGAAAAGACCAGTAGCGTCAAACCACCGCGCCGAAGAGCCGGCCGATCACGGATGTAACCGCCATGGCGACGACACCCCAGAAAACCACCCGGATTACAGGCTTCAGCGGCTTTGCCCGGCCCGCCCACGCCCCGAGATAGCCCAGCAGGGCAAGGAAAAGCAGCGACGCTCCGGCCACGAACCAGGCGAGCTGGTCCAGCGGCGCTAACCATGCTGTCGCCAGCGGCAGGGCTGCGCCGACGGAAAATGTCAGCGCTGAGGTGATGGCGGCCTGCACCGGCCGGGCTTCGGTCAGCTCCGAAATGCTCAGTTCATCGCGGGCGTGCGCGCCCAGCGCATCCAGGGCTGTCAGCTGGTCGGCGACCTGGGCGGCCAGCTCGGGCGCGAGGCCGCGGCTGATATAGATACTGGTCAACTCCTCGCGCTCGAAGTCCGGCGTTTCGGCCAGTTCTTTCGTTTCGCGGGCGAGGTCGGCCTTCTCGGCGTCGGCCTGCGAGCTGACGGAGACGTATTCGCCGGCCGCCATGGAGAGCGCCCCAGCGATCAGGGCGGCGACGCCGGAGATCAGAACCGGATCGCGGGTTGCGCTGGCGGCGGCGACGCCGATGATCAGGCTGGCGGTGGAGATGATGCCGTCATTCGCGCCCAGCACGGCCGCGCGCAGCCAGCCGATCCGCTCGACGGCGTGACGTTCCGTGTGCTGCTTGCCGCCCCGGGCCATGGATGCGTCCCTTGCCACCTGCATCTCATCTACGGCAGCCTGCCCGGTAAAGACAACAGCGGAGCCGACCATGAGGGCGATCCTGTCTGGCATGCTCGCCTTAATGGCGATGGTGCTCGCCGGGTCTTGCGGAACGGCGGCCCAGGATGCGGTTGCCTCGCAGGCGCGGCCGAACATCGTGCTGTTGCTGGTGGAGGACCTGAGCCCGCGCATTGGCGCATTCGGCGATCCGGTGGCGCGTACGCCGGTGCTGGACCAGATGGCGCGGGAGGGCGTGCGGTATACGCATGTGTTTGCGTCTGCCGGTGTTTGCGCGCCTAGCCGGGCGGCGCTGATCACTGGCATGCATCAGGCGTCAATCGGCGCGCAGCACATGCGGACTTCGGCGTACAAGTGGGCGGATGGGTCTGGCCGTGTCGGGTATGAGGCGGTGCCGCCGTCTTTCGTAAAGGCGTTCCCGGAGCTGCTACGGGCGGCGGGATACTACACGATCAACAATTCCAAGACCGACTACCAGTTCGGCAATCCGTTCACGGTGTGGGACGAGAACGGCGTGGAGGCCAGCTGGACCAACCGGCCGAAGGACACGCCGTTCTTCGCGATGTACAGCCAGATGCCGACACATGAGAGCGGACTGTTCACGCCGGAAAGCCTCGCCGCCGGCATGCCGTCCGCCATCCCTGCAGCCGAAGCACTGGAGAAACGCCGCGCGGCGCTGCCGCATCGCACGCGGCCGGAAGAGGTGGTTGTGCCGTCCTACTATCCGGATACGCCGACGGTGCGCGCCGACATCGCGCGGCAGTACGACAATGTGCAGCTGATGGATGCCTGGGTCGGCGAGCGGCTGGACGAGCTGAAGCGCGAAGGTGTACTCGACAACACCATCGTCATCTGGGCCAGCGACCATGGCGATGGTTTCCCGCGCGCCAAGCGCTCGCTCTACGACAGCGGCATGCAGGCGCCGATGATCGTACGTTTTCCCGATGGCCGCAGAGCGGGGCAGGTGGATGAGCGCATGATCTCGTTTGTCGATCTTGCGCCGACCATCCTCGCCATGGCGGGCGTTACGGCGCCCTCACACATGCAGGGCGTCAATGCGTTTGGCGCTGATGGCGACAAGCAGGATCGCGTGTTTGCTGCGCGCGACCGGCTGGACGAATGGCAGGACCTCTCCCGCGCTGTCCGCACGCGCGATTTCAAGTACATCCGCAATGAATATCCCGATGCGCCGCTCTACCTGAAGCTTGCCTATCGCGAGAACGTACCAATGATGGCAGAGCTGCGCCGCCTGTTAGAGGCAGGGAAACTCTCGCTGCTGCAGGCAAGCTATTTCCAGACGCCACGCCCGGTGGAAGAGCTCTACGATCTGCGGACTGATCCCGATGAGGTGCACAACCTCGCCAGCGATCCGGCGTTCGCGTCGGTGCGGGCAGACTTGTCGGAAGCGCTGTCCGCATGGCGGTCGCGCATTCGCGATCCGGGTAAGATGCCGGAAGACCAGATGGTCAAGGCGGCGTGGGGCGGTGAAACGCAGCCGCAAACGGCCAAGCCTTCCATGCGTGTCTCGCCGGGGCCGCTTGGCGTGGGCGCGATCAGGCTTGTGAGCGCGACCGAAGGCGCGTCCATCGGCTACCGGTTCGGTGATGATGTTCGATGGACGCTCTACACGGGCCCATTCTACGCGCTGCCGGGCAAGCGCATTGAGGCGAAAGCTGTCCGCTACGGTTTTGCAGAGAGTGATGTGCTGGCGGGACGAATTGGCGACTAACGCCTACTGGACTTCGTCCGTGTCCCAGACGCCGCGCACGGCGATATCGTTCTCGACGCCGATATTGTACCAGGCGAGCCGGTCCTTCGACGCGTTGACGATGATGAAGTGCTCGTGCGGCTTCACCGCGAGCGTCAGCTGGCTGCGCAGCTGCTGGATGGTCTGGCGCGAGCGGACGACCCACATGTCGCCGGCGGCGCGGGTCATCTTGCCGGCTTCGCGTAGCACGCGCTCGAAACGTTCGTTGCCAGCAAGCAGGCGCGCGGCGATGAAATAATTGCAGACCGGAACTTCGGTTTCGCCGGCGTCGAGACGCGGGTCGCCGAACTTGCGTTTCTTCGGTCCCTTGAAATCCCAGCGCAGCTGCGGGTGACAGTCGGCGCGGTGATAGTCCGAGTCATTTCCGCAGGCGACGAACGAACCGGCCTGGACACGGCCCTCTTTCAAAAAGTCGATCAGGCGGGTGCGGGGGTAAGGGCCGTATTCCTTGTCACCGATCTTGATTCGCCACTTGATACCTTCGAAGGGAGGCGGAGCGAGCTCCGTCCCATCGTCCGCACCCCCCTCTACGGGCTGCCTCAGTTCAAGCGTGTCAGCCATCCAGACCGCGTGTCCGCAAGAATTCCCACTGCAGCCACTTGTACGGGATGGCACCTTGTCCAAAGGTAAACAAAAGCCTGCAGGAGACCCCCATGAGCGCCTACGAGTTCATCAAGACCGAAACGGACGGCCGTCTGTTCATTGTCACGATCAACCGGCCGGACCAGCTGAATTGCCTTCACCCCATGGCAAACGCGGAAATGGCCGATGCCTTCGACAAGTTCGCCGCCGACAGCGAGCTCTGGGTCGCCATCGTCACGGGCGCAGGGGAAAAGGCGTTTTCGGCGGGGAACGACCTCAAATTCGCAGCCTCCGGCCAGAAGTCGCCGGTGCCGATGCCGTCCGCGGGCTTTGGCGGGTTGTCGTCGCGTTATGACCTGTTCAAGCCGGTGATCGCCGCCGTGAACGGCTTTGCCATGGGCGGCGGATTCGAAATCGCCCTGGCCGCCGACATCATCATCGCCGCCGAGACCGCCAAGTTCGCCCTGCCGGAGCCGCGCGTCGGATTCGCCGCCCTTGCCGCCGGCATGCACCGCCTGCCGCGCCAGGTGCCGCTGAAGAAGGCCATGGGCATGCTGCTGACGGGCCGCACGGTCAGCGCCGCTGAAGGCAAGGAGATCGGTTTCGTCACCGACGTCGTGCCGGCCGGCAAGGCGTTGGAGGAAGCCAAGCGCTGGGCCGGACTGATCCTCGAATGCTCGCCGATGGCGGTGAAGGCCACGAAGGAAGTCGCGGTCACCGGCCTCAACACGGCCGACCTCAAGACCGCGTTCGACTACAAGGCGCCGGGCATCGCGCGCCTGATGGCGTCGGCCGACCACAAGGAAGGCCCGAAGGCGTTCGCGGAGAAACGCAAGCCGACCTGGAAGAATGAACCGTAGGACTGAGACGGATGGGGATCCGGGGCCGGACTGCGGAGCGCCGAGCGGCGTCTCCGCGTGTCCGGTTGCCGGGTGAGGGGCGGCGGAACTTGAGTGGAGCGTCTCCATGACTTCTGCGCCTGATTTCCGGCAGCTCGCCGCAGCTCATGGCATCGAGCTGGACAAGGATGCGTCCATGCTCCGCCTCAATGGCGGGGATGCGGAGTATTTCAGCGCGACGGCGCGCGAGGTCTCTGGCGCCTACTGGGTGTTGCGCGCGCCGCGGCGCGGCGATGTGCAGGCGCAGGCGCGCACCGAGAAGCTGGTGCTGGACTTCGTGCGCGGCAAGGTGCCTGCGGTTATTCCCGACTGGCAGGTCTATACCGACAAGCTGGTGGCGTATCGGGTGCTGCCGGGCATTCCGGCGGCGGAGATCGATCCGCTGATGGGCGAGCTGATCTGGCGTTTGCCTCAGGCAAACGTGCCGGCGACGTTTGCCGAGAGCCTCGCGCACATACTGGTCAAGCTGCACGACCTCGACATCAGCGCAGCGGCGGCGTCCGGCATTCCCATCGTCACGGCGGAAGAGGCGCGCCGCCGGATGAAGGTGCGGATGGACGATTGCAACACGCTGGCGCCTGTGCCCGAGAAGCTGTGGGGCCTGTGGCAGAAGTGGATCGATGGCGACAGCTTCTGGCCGGACCATGTCGGCCTGATCCACGGCGACATCTATCACCCGCACCTGTTCGTCAACGCAGACTACAACGTGGTCGCGATCGAGGACTGGTCGGACGCTGAGGTAACGGACACCGCGCTCGACTTCACGCTGTACTTCGCGGCGGCGGGGCGCGACGCGCTGGAAGACCTGATCCGCCGCTACCAGTTTGCCGGCGGCACGACCTGGCCGCGCATGGCCGACCAGGCCGAGATGTACTACTGGGCCAGCCCCGTCCGCTTCGCCGCCTACGCCATGCGCACGGGCGATCTCTCGCACCTGATGAACGTCAAGAACATGGTGCACCGCTATGCGAGCATGCTCGAAGATAGCGGCTATGAGGACTAGCTAGATATCCGTGCCGTCCATCGTGCGGAAGTCCACCGCGAAGCCGCCTTCGATATAGCGGATGCAGGTGCCGGCGCGTTCGCCGATCCTGACGCGGTCGCCGATCATGGGGCGAGGGCCGGCGGTCTTCAGCGCGACGCCGAACAGCGACACGTCGCAGACGGCGCAGGCGATGGAGACGCCGTTGTAGATCGCGATCACCTGACCCGTGCTCGGGCGGCGCTCGGCGATGCGCTCTTCCTCGAGGCCGAGGCGATCCTTGTTGAGCAGCCAGGTCAGCTGGTCGGCGATCTTCTCGCGCTTGCGCTGGGGCACGCGGAATTCGATGGCGTAGCCGATCTCGTTGAGCACGCGGGCGACGACGCCTTCGACGCGGCCGATGTCGTCGATGTAAAGGATGACGTTTTCGCCCTTTTCCATGGGACGGGCGAGATTGATGCGGAGGCCGCCGGCGGCGACATCAACCGTGGTGCACTCGAACTCTTCGCCTTCGCCATTGAGGCCACGCACGCGGACGACCCACGGCACGCGGCGATGGCGGCGGCGGTCGATCGCTTCCTGACGGCGCAGGGACGGCTTGTCGGAATGAGCCAGCTGCATGAGCCCCCCTGGGACGTGTGAGAGTTGGACCCTCGATCTTCCAAGAAGTTAACACGCGAATGGTTCACAAACGGTTGCGGAAAGGTTTCCGCGATCGCGCTAATTCGAACTGACGACCCGGATGACCGGCTCGGCGGCCGGTGCAGGGGGATAGATGGCGAGCGCCTGCAGGCGGCGCAAGGGGCGGCCGTGGAGGCATTCCTCGGGCGTGGTTGCCTGGCAGAGGCCGAGCAGGCGGTTGGCGGCATTGGCGTCGCGCAGGATGGGGGCTAGGGCGAATTCGATATCGATACGCTTGCCGGCCAGCGTCTCGCCACGGGCGCGGATCAGCAGCGGGCCGCGATCGCGCAGGGCGACGGCGAGGCCGGCGGCGATGAGGCGGCGGTCGCCTTCGTTCCAGATCGACAGGAAGTTGTAATCGACCAGCTGGCGGCCGAAGAGACGCTCCAGCGCATTGCCCGCACGACGGAAAGCGAAATCGCGCTCGCCAACATGGTTAAGGACGAACAGGTTCGACACCAGCCCCGGATCATCTTCCGTGGCCGGACCTTCCGACGCCATCTGGCCATCGGAGAGCCGTTTCCAGGCGTCGAGGACGACCTGGGTGTTCGGGTGAAGCTGCATCGCTGCCATCGTTAAGCCTTGCGGCGTTCTCTCTGCCTTGCGGCGTTGACTGGATTCCCCCCAAGCCGACGGTATTTCTGCAGCCTCCGGGCCACGGCGCCCGATGGGGGAATCGCGGCCCGTTACAGGTCATTTTCCCGTCGACGGCGATCCGCGGCGGGCGGTCCACATACCCCGGCGCGGGAAAAGGCCCGGACCTTGCACCTCACGGGGCGAGACCTGACGGAGACCTCAGATGACCGTTTCATGGCGACACATGCTGGCAGGCGCCGGCGTTGCCGGCGTTGTTGCAATGGCGGGGCTCTCCGCCCTTGGACAGTCGTGCAACACCTGCGCGCCCGTGCCTTCGCCGCCGCCTCCGCCGCCGAGCACGGGCTGCTGCCAGACGCCGAAGAACCTGGTGGTCAATGTGCCGGGCGTGAACGTCGCGACGGCGAATGTAAGCGTGGGCGCAACGTCGACGGCTGTGTCTTCGGCCACTGCGTCGAGCAGGGCGGCGGCGGGCGTCTATTCGTCGGCGGGTGCGTCGGGCAGCGCGGGATCCTATTTCTTCGGCGGTGGCGGTCGCGGATATTACAATCCGGGCGTGCCGGGCAGCACGATCAGCAATTTCAGCGTCGATGGCGGCTACGAGAGCAAGTTCGTTGAAGAGCAGGTGATCGGCAACGAGACCTACTGCATCGACAAGCTGATCGAAGAGCTGCGCATCCGCCCGGTTCAGGCAGTCTGCATCGATGACAAGAACACGCCGCATCCGGCCTCGCGCGTCGATGGCGAAGTGGCGGTGAACGAACGCTATTCCGGCGAAGTCTATCGCTGTGTCGCGGGCACCCGCATGCAGGTGACGCTGGGCGAGATGGTCGAGGGCAAGGCGAGCTTCGACACCGGTGAGACGTTCGCGTGCAAGAAGGGCGAGTCCCTCTGGCACGGCAAGGGCGGCGCGTTGCAGTGCCGGACGCAGATTCCAGAACGGGATTGCAACGAACGCTCGCTGCTGCGGAAATTCGGACCCGGCGTGAAGCTGGTGACGGTGGCCGCGAAGAAGACCATCTGCGAGCCGGCCACGCGCCAGACCATGACCAAGGTCGTGAAGGAAGTGAAAGTGCCGCGCCCTGTGGCGGCGGGTTCGCTCGTTCTCGATGGCGGCGTGGGACAGGGCTACTAGGCGGACGTGAGTCTGCGGTCTCGCTGCGCTGGCGCGCGAGGCAATGGGGAATGGGCAATAGGGAATAGGGTGGCGGTCCGCGGGCGAACGTGAGGCCCCCTCCGTCATGCGCGTGAAGTACGCGCATGCCACCTCCCCCACTTGCGTTGCAAGTGAGGGAGGCAAGAAGCGGCGCGCACGGTGTCTTGCCTCCCTCGGCGTAGCCGGGGGAGGTGGCGCGCGACGTCTTCGTCGCGTGACGGAGGGGGTCTCGCTGCATGTCGTGGTCGAGCTTAATGCCTTCACGCTGCGCGATACGGCGGATGTGGCGCTGGATGTATTTGTCCGGATCGAGCCGGAACTG